>CAYUFY010000412.1:0-4567 GCA_964443795.1 uncultured Anaerolineales bacterium
TCCATCACCCCCAAGAGTTCCTCCTCCCCTGCGAAGTCGGCGCCCCTGGCGGCCAAGCCCACCGCGGCCGCGCACGAAGGCGAATCGCCGCTGGCGCTGGCCCGCCGGATGGCCGCCACTAAAACCTCGGCCCCGCCCCCACCCAAAGCGCCCGTCATGGAAGAGCGCGTCATCGAACCCACCCTCAAACCGCTCAGCGACGACGAATTTGCCAAACTCACCGCCGCGCTCGGCCAGGGCGCGCCGCCAGCGGCCAAAGCCGACCCCAATTCCTTCTGGGATGCGGCCACCAGTGACCAACCGCCGGCCCCCGCCGCCACCCCGTCCGCCGATGCCGCCTCGTTTTGGGATACCGCCGTGGCCGAAGAAGAAAAGAAAGACGACCCCAAGACCCTCTCCCTTGAAGAAGCCGCCAAGCTGGGGCTGATCCCCAAAAAATAAACCGGCCTCACCACCGACGCGCCCCCGGGCGCGTCGTTTTTTTTCTCTTGCAACAAATTCTCTATGTTATAATGCGCCAACTCACTGAGGCGTGGTGCAATGGTAGCACACCGGACTTTGGATCCGTGAATCTTGGTTCGAGCCCAGGCGCCTCAGCCTGAAATTGTCGGGGCGACCCCCGGTCGCCCCGACTTCCCCCTCGATGGCCCCCGCTCTCACCGAGCCTTCACCTTCTACCTCATCCAACCAAATCAAGGAGCTATCATGTCACTCGCTGTGATGATTCTGGCGGCGGGACAAGGAACCCGTCTGAAATCGGCGACGCCCAAAGTCTTGCATCACTTGAGCGGCCTCCCGCTGATTGAACATGTGCTCGCCGCCGCCCGCGCGGTTTCGCCCGAGCCCCCGGCGTTGGTCGTGGGCCATCAGGCCGACCTCATCCGCGCGGCCCTCGGCGACCGGGTGCGGTATGTGGCCCAGACCCAGCAACTCGGCACGGGCCACGCCGTGCGGCAGGCCGAAACCCTGCTTAAAGGCCACAGCGCGCAAGTCCTCGTCATGTACGGCGACATGCCCCTCCTGCGCGGCGAAACCCTGCAGACCCTGGTGGATACACAGTCACAAAACCCTGGCCCGCTCACCCTGCTCACCTGTGTGGTCAATCACCCCAGCGATTTTGGCCGGGTGGTGCGCGGGGTGGATGGTCAGGTGCACGCTATTGTGGAAGTGGCGCAGGCCACGCCCGAACAACTGCGCCTCACCGAACTGAATGTGGGGTGCTACTGCTTCGAAGCCGATTGGCTGTGGAGTCATCTCCCGCTGTTGCCGCTCTCACCCAAAGGTGAATACTATCTGACCGATATCGTCCACCTCGCCGTGTCCGATGGCCGCCGGGTGGCCTCGGTCACCCTGGCTGATGAAACCGAAACGCTCGGCGTGAACACTCGCGCCCAACTGGCCCAGGCCGAAGCCATGCTTCGCCAGCGCGTGAACCAAAAATGGATGGAGGCGGGCGTGACCCTCATTGACCCGGCCACCACCTACATCGAAACCACCGCGCAACTCGGGCGCGACACCGTCATCTGGCCGAACACGCATATTCAAGGCCAATCCATCGTCGGCGAGAATTGCGTCATCGGCCCCAACACGATTCTCCGCGACACCCGCATTGGAAATGATTGCCAGATTGAGTGCTCGGTGCTCGAGGGCGCGACCCTGGCCGAGGAAGTGCGGGTTGGGCCGTTCGCGCATTTGCGCGCGGGTGCCAAACTGGAGCGCGGAGTGCATATGGGCAATTTCGGCGAAGTGAAGAATTCCACGCTGGGCCCCGGCGTGAAAATGGGGCATTTCAGTTACATCGGTGATGCCACCATCGGCGCGGAGGTCAATATCGGCGCGGGCACCATCACTTGCAATTTCGATGGCGTTAAGAAAAACAAAACCGTCATCGGCAACGAGGCCTTCATCGGGAGCGACACCATGCTTGTGGCGCCGGTCACGCTGGGGGCGCGGGCGCGCACCGGGGCCGGGGCGGTGGTCACCAAAAATGTGCCGGATGATTCGCTGGCGGTCGGCGTTCCGGCGCGGGTGATTCGGAAACTCAAGTAACGCCAGACCTTTAGGGTCTCGCGGACCCGGAAGGTCTTTTGGACTATGTCGGCCCTCGTTTTTCTCGTCAGTGTCATTCTCTTCAATGGTGTTCTGGCCGCGGCCCGCGCCGCGTTTGTGAACGCCTCGAAAGCGCGTCTGCGCCAGATGAAGGAGGAGGGCCTGGGCGGGGCGGCGCTGGCCGCGCGCGTGGGCGAGGATGCCACCCCCCTCATTGCCACTTTGCGCCTGGGCCAGGGTGTCTGCCGCTTTTTTATTGCCGGGTTGGCCGCGTTTCTGTTTGAACCCCGGTTGGCCGAGGCTTTCCGCCAATCGTTTGGCCTCACCACCGAAGCCGATTCGCTGGCGTTGCTCATCATCATCATGCTGGCGGCCTTGTTGGTGATGAGCGTGGGGGAACTGCTCCCCGAGGCCGTGGCTTTGCGCGCGCCCGAAGACGCCGCGCTCTTTTTTGCGCCGCTGGTGGCCGGGTTGGAATGGTTGTTGGGGCCGCTGGTCCGCATTACGGCGCGCGCCTCCGAACAAGTGTCGGCGCCGCTCGCGGGCCAGCGCGTGCCCATGGTCACCGAGGAAGAGATTAAGACCCTGGTGGATGCGGGGGAGGAGGGGGGCGCGATTGAAGAAGGCGAAAAGGAGATGATTTATTCCATCTTTGCGATCGCCGACACGTTGGCGCGGGAGATTATGATCCCGCGCATTGATATCTTTGCCCTGGAGGTCGAGACGGAACTCTCGGCGGCGGTGCAGGCGGTGATTGCCGCCGGGCATAGCCGCACTCCCATTTACCAGAACAGCATTGATAACATCGTGGGCCTACTCTATGCCAAGGATTTGTTGCGGGTGTGGCAGGGCGGGCAACCTACGTTGTTGCGCGATTTGTTGCGCCCGGCCTATTTTGTGCCGGAGACTAAGAAGGTGGACGACCTGCTGGCCGAATTGCAACAGCAACAGATTCACATGGCGGTGGTGGTGGATGAATATGGCGGCACGGCCGGGCTGGTCACCCTCGAGGATATCGTGGAAGAAATTGTCGGCGAAATCCGCGATGAGTACGATGTGAACGAAGAGTCGTTCTTCGAAAAATTGAGCGACACCGAATATAGGTTTGACGCGCGGATTGCGATTGATGAGGTGAATGAACTATGCCAGTTGGATCTGCCGAACACTGATAGCGATTCGTTGGGCGGCTTCATCTATGGTCAACTGGGCCACGTCCCTGCCCCGGGCGAACATGTCCGCGCGGGCGGGGTGCAGTTCGAGGTGCTCACGGTCACGGGGCGCCGCATCCGCAAGATTCGCGCCTACCGCGTGGTCACCGATCAGCCGCCCGCTGAGAAAAACGATACCGACCTTTCCGGCGGAACAGCTAACCGAGATAAATCTGATGCCTGATTCCCCTGTCCTCACGGATGCCCAAGCCGACGATCTGGTGACCCGCGCCACTGAGGCCCGTCGGTGGGCGTATGCCCCCTATTCCAAGTATGCCGTCGGCGCGGCTTTGCTGACGGCCTCGGGCAAAATTTATGATGGGGTGAATGTGGAAAACGCGGCCTACCCCGACACGATTTGTGCCGAGCGGGTGGCGGCAGTGAAAGCCGTCTCGGAGGGTGAGCGCGAATTTGTGGCGATTGCGGTGGTGACCGAAAATGCTGGTTCGCCATGTGGCTCGTGCCGCCAGTTTCTCGCCGAATTTGGGGTGGCGGCCGTGGTGCTGATTGCTGATGCCCAGGGCCGGGTGGCGACTCGCACCACGGTGCAGGCCCTCCTGCCGCTGTCTTTTGGGCCGGAGCATTTGAAGTAAAAGGTAGATATGAACTGTTGCTCACACAATCAAGGTCTCAACAGCGTGTTCAGCGCCGAGAACGCGCAGAGCGAACTGAAAGCATATTGGAAAAAAGGCATTGATAAGCACGCCCGCCGGGTGGTGGAGGTGGTGAGTGCGCGGGGGGTGCAAGACGCGACGGTTCTGGAAGTCGGCGCGGGCCTCGGTGGGTTGCACATTGAACTACTCAAGCGTGGGGCCGCGCGCGCCGCCGATGTGGATGTCTCGGCTGGCTATCTCGCCGCCGCGCAAACCATCTCGGAACAACTCGGCCTGCGGGATCGTGTGACTTACCATTACGGTGATTTCGCGCAAGAGTCTGCGCGTATGCCCACCGCCGATATTACGGTTCTGCACCGGGTTATCTGTTGCTATCCCGATATGCCGCCCCTGGTGACCGCCGCCGCTCAGCACACGCGGAAACTCCTCGTGCTCACCTTCCCGCAAGGCGTGGGGTACATCCGCCTCGCCGGGAAAATCGCCAACTTTGGGCTGTGGCTCAGCCGGTCACAGTTTCGCATCTACGTTCATCCCCCGGCCGCCATTCGCGCCACCGCCGAGGCCAATGGCTTGCGCCTGGTGCAAGAAAAACTCTCGTGGCCCTGGCAAATTGCGTTGTTTGAGCGGGCCTAGCCATTAGTCCATTTATATGTCATGCCGAGCGAAGCGAGGCATCTCTACTCTGGCTTTATTAGG
>CAYUFY010000413.1:0-4545 GCA_964443795.1 uncultured Anaerolineales bacterium
CTCATTAATCAACCCTTGAATTAACCAATCCGGGCATCAAATCACAACAGTCGAGTTAAGTTAGATTCTTCTAGCCCTTATGGGGAAGATTTAATTAACCTTGCTTTCGGAGCAAATGGAAAATTACAATTAAATACTCACCCTAACGAACAAAGTGGCCTTAGGAATTTTTTTTCAGGCGCAAATGCTCTGTTTAGGAATGCGTCGGCTCATCGTTTCGTCAATTACGATGAGTTTTCAGGAAAAGCAGTAATTATCCTAGTCGCGCTTATGGTCAAAATTGTTGACCAAATAAAGATAAAGAAAAAGCCAAAAGCAAACCCTTAATGATGGGGCGATAAATCGGCATTGCTGTGAGTTCTCGCGATGATCACCGCAAACCCGCGAATAAATCGGTCTCTTTGCCATTCCGTGGGAGGGCCGACTTGGCTAACACAAAACGCTCATGGCCGAAAAGTTCGAGCCGAACTTCTTCGGGAATGCCCGAGGTAAACGTCTTTGGCAGTTTGGTCTCGGGGTCGAACTCGAACTGAGTGCGGTGGCAGGCCAGGGCCTCGCTCTTGGCAGTCATCCACTGGCGAATTTCAACCTCGGTGGTGATGGTTTCATCCTCAACGCCCATGAAACCGAGCTTCTGACCGCGAATGTCGGCACTGCGATTGCGAAAGCCGGGAATCTTTTCGCGAAAACTGCGCGGGAAGGCGGTGTAATACAACTTGGCCGGGGCAAACGGCGCGGGGCCTAAGTCCACCGCTGGGTCGGCGGCGAGGTCAAACGCGCGGGTCACGAAATGGCACACCGCAATGTGGTCGGGATGACCATAGCCGCCCTCGGGGCCATGCGTAATCACAATCGCCACTTGGAGTTCCCGGATGAGGCGCGCGACTTTTACGGCGGCGTCTTCCACCGGCACTTGATCCACCTCGCCATCCTGATAGCCGAGGAAGAGCGGCGGCTGAAGGCCCAGTTGCTCACAGGCACACGCCAATTCTTGCGAGCGCACTTGTCCCAATGTTTCGCGGGTAGCGGCTTCATTTTTAATTTGCGCGTCCACGCCATCGCCGCGCGTGGCGCAAGCCACATAGGCGCGCGCGCCCTGCGCCGCATACTGCGCTAAACAACCGCTGGAACTGCCTTCGTCGTCGGGATGGGCGAAAATGCCCATGAGGGAAAAATGGTTAATCACTGTGGAATGGGCAACGGCCGCTGACTGGCTGCCGATAACGCTAACTATCGGCAACCGTTGGTCGTCCGTTGTCTGATTGGCTGGCCGGGCTTACCCCAGATAATCGCGCAATTGCCGACTGCGGGTGGGGTGGCGCAGTTTGCGAAGCGCCTTGGCTTCGATTTGCCGGATGCGCTCGCGGGTGACTTTGAAATACTGGCCGACTTCCTCCAGCGTGTGGTCCTGGCCGTCCTTCAGGCCAAAGCGCATTTCGAGCACCTCCCGCTCGCGGTCGGTGAGGATGGCGAGGGCGCTCTGCACTTGTTCCTTTAGCAGTTTGTGCGAGGCCACATCGGCGGGGGCGGGAGCGTTCTCGTCTTCGATGAAGTCGCCCAGTTCGCTCGATTCTTCCGCGCCCACCGGGCGTTCGATGCTCATCGGCTCCTGCGAGACGCGAATGATGCGCCGGACTTTGGCGGCGGCCCGCCGGAGTTGCCGCTCCAACATCGGGTCGAGGTGTTCCCCGTTGGCAAAGGCCGAGCGGATGGCGGCAGTCTCTTCGGGGGTCAGCATCTCCAGCTCGAGCGCCACTTCTTCCGAGGTCGGCTCGCGCCCCAGTTCCTGCACCAATTGCCGCTGGATGCGCATCAATCGGTTGATGGTTTCAACCATGTGAACCGGGATGCGGATGGTGCGGGCCTGATCGGCAATGGAGCGAGTAATGGCCTGCCGGATCCACCAAGTGGCGTAAGTGCTGAACTTGAAGCCTTTGGTGGGGTCGAATTTTTCGGCCGCGCGCAGGAGGCCGATGTTGCCCTCCTGGATTAGGTCGAGAAAGTTGATGCCCCGGCCGATATACCGCTTGGCCACGCTCACCACCAGCCGCAGATTGGCGCGAATGAGCGCTTTTTTGGCCTCTTCGGCACGGCGTTGCACTGCCGTCCATTCGGCGGCCAGCGCGGCTTCGGAGGGGAGCCAGGTTTTAAAGGTGCGCTTAAGCGGGAGCGTTTTCTTTTTGCGGCGCAGGGTGTCGTGAAATTTGTTTTGCACCGCCGTGGGGAACAGATATAAAACGTAGAAGATCTCGAAGGCTTCCTGCGCCACTTTATCCCACCCGCGGTCTCGGCCCCAAAAACCGCTGTCGAGCCAGGTGCGAAGATAGGAATGCCCGTCCACATCCCAGGCGCGCCAAAGCGCCTGCACTTCCTCCGTGAGGGTCAACAGATCCAGAGGGGGGTGTTTATGTTTGCGCGCGTCTTCCTGCAAACGTTTCCAGGCAATCTCCAACTCCTCATATAACAACCCATACAACGCCACGAAGGTGGGGGCGCTTTTGGCTTTGGGGTTGGCTGTGGCCTGTTTCCGCACGCGCTCGAAATGGTGGGCGGCCAGCATTTGGGTGGCCAGCCAGATCTCCCGATTGGAGTCCAGCAGTTGGACCAGACCAATCTCCTTCAAGTACATCCGCACCGGGTCGTCCGACACATCGTGAGCGGCTTCGCCAGAGTCGAGGCCTTCATCCTCAATCTCCTCCAAGTCATCTTCACCGGGTTCACCTTCATCGGCATCGAAGTCCACTTCTTCCAGGTCATTGCCCAGCCCATCGAGCGCCGCCAAACCGTTCACGACCTCGTCTTCGTCCGTGGTCGCCAGTTCTTCAATATTCATTTCATCGAGGCCGCCCTCGTGCAGGGCCACGTCGCCCAACTTGCTCAGCAAAGCGGTAATGTCTTCCGGTTCAACTTCGGCTTCCGCGCCAAAATCTTCCGGCTCCTGTAGTTCATCGCCCTCGAGGTCATCTTCTTCCTCGGGTGGGCGTTTCGCGGGGGGTTCTTTGGGCGGGGCATTTTTTTTGGGTTTATTCATAAACACACCATGGGCCAACCACCAGTCGGGTTATTTCAACACAGCGCGATCTTTTTTGCTCTTCCGCACCGAAGCCTGGTTCAGGCGATCCAGGATGATGCCGCTGTGACGGATTTCCTGCTGAAAGGCGGCTTCGGTTTCGGCATCGCCCTGCTCGCGCGCCGCTTCAATCAAAAATTGCAATTCCAAGCGCGCCTTTAGTTCCACGCGTTGCATCAACACCAGCACACCGTTTAACAGCTCTTCCAGCAGACGGCGGTCGTCAAACTGGCGCGTGATGAATTGTTCGCCCAGCTTAGGCGATAGCGCCCAGTCCTGGTTATCGCTCAACAACATGTTGACCTGCGGGATCAAAAACGCATCCAGCCGCTCTTTGACATGATCGAGCGTGTCCGAGTCAAATTGTTCCTGGGCCTCCAGCAACGCCCGATAAATCATCTGGTATTCGGTGCTGGAAAAATAATCCGGCAAAAATTGCGGCAGACCGGCATCGAGCAAATAGCGATTGACTTTGTAAATCAGCTCCGGGCGTTTCAGGAGCGTGCTCAGGCAATAGGTCTGAAACGGCCCGCCCGCCGCCTCGCTGGCCGCGGGGGCGGGTCGCACAGGTTTTGATTCTGCCACACTTTGCGCGGAAGCGGCAGAGGGCGCGAAGGGCTTTTTGACCGGGGCGCGCTTGACTGTCAGCGAGCGCTCGTCCACCTTGAGCACCCGCGCCAACTTTTGGCGATAGGTGTCGCGCTCCACCGCCGCCCCCACATCTTCGATGAGGGGCAGGACGGTCTCGGCGATTTGCGTTTTGGTCTTGGGGTCGTCGAGGTCGCGGTTGGCCGTGAGCACGCGGATGACATACGCCACCACCGGCTCGGCGGCCTCAGCCAGGGCGCGCCATTCGCCGGGGTTTTGGTTGATGACTTCATCGGGGTCGAGGCCTTCGGGGAGCGTCATCACGCGGATGTCGGCCCCCAGGCGGCCTTCGGTTTTGACGAGGCCGCGCGGGTCGAAGACGAAGTCCGCTTCGCGGTCGAGGGCCTCGCGGGCGACCGTTAACCCGCGCAGGGTGGCGGCATCCCCCGCGTCGTCTGAGTCCAACGCCAAGATAATTTTCTTGGAATATTTTTTCAGTAAGCGCAGTTGATGCTCGGTGAGCGCGGTGCCTTGCGACGAAACCACGTTGCTGAACCCGGCCTGATGCGCCGCGACCACATCCAGATTGCCCTCGACCACAATGGCCGCGCCCTGCTCGCGGATGGCCTTGCGGGCGAGGCCCAACCCGAACAGGGTGCGGCCCTTGTCGAACAGCGCGGTGGTCGGGCTGTTCATAAATTTAGGAACCGCGTCGGGTTTCAAAGCGCGGGCCTGAAAGCCGGTCATGCGCCCGCTCTCGTCGCGCACGGGAATCATGAGGCGGTCGCGGAAACGGTCGAACGTGCGGGTGACGGGAGAAGGCGTGGGGGCGTGGGGGGGGGTGGGCGTGTCGGCGGATTCTTTTTCGACAATCAATCCGGCATCTA
>CAYUFY010000414.1:0-4541 GCA_964443795.1 uncultured Anaerolineales bacterium
TAGATGGGGAGCGGGCCGAGGTAGAAGAGGATAGGGTGCATGAGGAGGCTCCGAGGAAGGGCGAGGCTTAGAGAATTAGAACTATGCTTTTACTTCTTTCGTGCTTGCAGTGAAAAGATTAGCGGAACCATCCCATGATGCTGAGGTAGTCGCCACAAGCCGTCTTCGCCGCGCACCATACCGGAGATTCTTTCGCGGAGGGTGAAGGGGAACTCGTTGAAAAATTCAATGGTCAAGCCGGCTTCAATGAGCGCGTTGAAAATCTCGCTGAGGCTGTGGTTCCAATTGTAACCATGAAAGACAGGCGCGGAGGTATTAGCTTCGGCGGCGTAGGAGCCGTGCATCTCAAAATGAAACGGCTCATCAGCAAAAAAGTATTGGTTGGCGACTTTGAGTTCCGGTGAATCCGAGTCGAAGATGCGCGAGAAAGGGTGAAACTCCACCATGTAAAAAAGGCCGCCGGGTTGAAGGAAATGCGCAATGATAGTGGCCCACCTCTTGAGATCGCGCATCCAATTGAGCACGCCATAGGAAGTAAACACAATCTCAAACTGGCCTGAAAGATGGTTGGGCAAGTCAAACAAATCGCAACACACAAACTGCGCAGGGAGGTTTAATTCGGCGCTGAGAGCGCGGGCGAGGGCAATGGATTGGTTGGATAGATCGGTGCCGGTGACCAGCGCGCCTTGTCGCGCCCAGGAGAGGGTATCCAATCCAAAGTGGCACTGCAAATGAAGCAGAGTCTTCCCCGCCACCTCGGTGAGTTCGGCGCGTTCGATGGGGCGTAACGTGCTGGCTCCGGCTTTAAAGCCGGCCACATTGTATTGCGGCGATTCTTCGTGGAGTTTGGTCCACTCGTTCCAAAGTTCCTGATTGGACTTCAAGTAGTCGGTCATGAGTTATTCCTCCCGCCCCGCCAGCACTTCGGCCAGGTGCACGCAACGCACGCGCGATTCATCACGCGACAACGCGCCCTGAATATGCATGAGACAACTCATATCGCATCCGACGAGGGTCGTGGCTTTACTGGCACGGAGATTGTCCAGTTTTTTGTCGAGCATGGCACCGGAAATATCACTGTGCTTGATGGCGAACAGCCCCCCAAAGCCGCAACATTCATCGGCATTAGGCAAGGGGGTGAATTCCGCCCCCCGCACTTTGGACAACAGTTGAAGCGGGGCAACTTTGATGCCCAAACCGCGCGCCAAATGGCAGGAGGGATGATAGGTCAGCGAGCCATTGAACTTGGCGCCCAGATCGTCCACCTTCAGCACCTCCACCAAAAATTGCGCGAACTCATAGGTGCGGGCCGCGAGGGCCTGGGCGCGCGCCAGATTGGGCGGATCATCGGCGAAGAGATCGGGATAACCGTGGATGAGCATGGCCGCGCACGAGCCGGAGGGGGTGACGATGGGCGCATTGGATTTTTCGAAAACCGTCATGAACTTAAGCGCCAGGTCGCGGGCTTCGGCGCGAAAACCGCCGTTGTAGCCGGGTTGGCCACAACAGGTTTGCGCCTCGGGGAATTCCACTGCCACGCCGAGGCGCTCCAGCACCTCCACCACCGCCTCGCCGACATGGGGAAAGAGCGAATCAATAATGCAGGTGACAAAAAGTTGGACACGCTGAGAGGGCATGGTTGGATTATAGTTCGAAATGCACGCTAACACATCTGCCCGCCGGGGCAAAATCCAAGACCATCGGCTTCCGGAGCAAACTTCCTGTGGTATATTCATCCTGTTATTCAAATCTCCAAGGAGTTATCGCGTGTTAGCTACTCAAGAAACCACCGCAGAGGCATCTCCCCTTTTGGGGGATGTGTCGCTACCGCGCCGCATCGCGCGATTAGGGGAATTGGCCTACAACATCTGGTGGGCGTGGAACCCCGACGCTCAGGGGCTATTCAAAGTGATAGACACCCAATTATGGGAAGACTGCTATCACAACCCGGTCAAGTTTTTACGCACGGTCAAGCGCAAAGCCCTCAATGCCGCCATTCACAGTAAGCGCGTGCTCGAATTGTATGACCGCACCCTCGCGGCCTTTGATGCCTACATGAACACCAAAGATACCTGGTTCGCGCGCCACCATGCCGACCAGGCCGGGCACCTCATCGCCTATTTCTCCACCGAGTTCGGTTTGCACGAATCGTTCCCCACTTACGCGGGCGGCTTGGGCATCCTCTCGGGTGACCACGCCAAAGAAGCCTCCGACCTTGGCCTGCCGTTTGTGGGCATCGGCTTCCTCTACAATCAAGGTTATTTCTCCCAACACATCACTGAAGATGGCTGGCAGGAAGCCGGGTATAGTCGCTATTCCTTCGACAACGTGCCGGTCATCGCGCAAACCACCGGGGCGGGCAAACCGCTCATCATCACCATTGACCTGCCGGGCCGGGTTCTGCACGCGCGGGTGTGGAAAATCCAGGTCGGGCGCATCCCGCTCATCCTCCTCGATAGCGATATCCCCGAAAACGCGCCGGGTGATCGCGACCTGACGGCCCGCGTTTATGGCGGCGACCTCGACACCCGCATTTCCCAGGAGATCATTCTGGGGATTGGCGGGGTGCGCGCGCTCCGGGCGTTGAACCTGACCCCGCGGGTGTGGCACATGAACGAGGGCCATTCCGCGTTTATGGGGTTGGAGCGCATCCGCGAAGCGTTGGTGGCCGGGAAGGATTTTGACTCGGCCCTCGCGGAGGTGCGCGCCACCACGGTGTTCACCACCCACACGCCCGTCCCCGCCGGCAACGAGGAATTCCCCGACTGGCTGATAGACCGTTACTTCCATGACTATCGGGAAAAACTCGGCCTCAACCGCGAGACCTTCATGGATCTCGCGCGCCACCAGCAACCCTGGGGCGAAGTGTTCGGGATGAGCATTCTGGCCATCCGCCTGGCGAGCAAGCGCAACGGGGTGAGCGAACTGCACGGGCAGGTCGCCCGCAAGATGTGGCAATTTCTCTTCCCCGAGACTCCCGCCGAGCGCGTGCCCATTAGCGCCATCACCAACGGCGTGCATACCGGCACCTGGCTCGCGCGCCGGATGCAACAACTCTATACCAAATACCTCGGCGCCAATTGGATGGACGAACTCGATGACCCATCGCTGTGGCAATCCATCTTTGCCGCGCCGGAGGAAGAAATCTGGGCGGTGCGCAAACACCTCAAACGCAAACTCGTGGCCTATGTCCGCGAACGCGCCCGCGCCCAGTGGACGACGACCAAGCATCACCCGGTGCAGATTGTGGCGGCGGGCGTATTGCTGGACCCGTACGCGCTGACCATTGGCTTTGCGCGCCGGTTTGCGACCTATAAGCGCGGCGCGCTGGTCATGCGCGACCCCGACCGCTTGCTGAAAATCATCACCGACGTGCAACGCCCGGTGCAAATCATTTTCGCGGGCAAGGCGCACCCGGTGGACGAGCCGGGCAAACACATCATCCAGCAGGTCTATCGCACCCTCAAACGCGCCGAATACGGCGGGCGGATTGTGTTTCTCGAAGATTACGACATCAATCTGGCGCGGTATTTGGTGCAGGGGGTGGATGTGTGGATGAACAACCCGCGCCGCCCCCTGGAGGCCTCGGGCACCTCGGGCATGAAAGCCACGCTCAACGGGGTGCTGAATTTCTCCGTGCTCGACGGTTGGTGGCAGGAAGGCTACAACGGCGATAACGGGTGGGCCATCGGCGACGAGACCGAATATACCAACGCCGATGAGCAGGATGCGAAAGACGCGGCCAGCCTCTACGACACTTTGGAAAACCAAATTGTCCCGCTCTATTACGAGAACGGCCTGGCCGAAATGTCGCCGGGCTGGATCAAAAAGCTGAAAGAGTCCATCTCCACCCTCGTGCCGCAGTTCAGCACCCGGCGGATGGTGAAGCAGTACGTGGAAGAAATGTACCTGCCGCGTTAAACCAATAGCAGGGGAGCAGATCAGCGGGGGAGCACGGGTGATTGTTTTTCTCCCCTGCTCCCCCGCCCCCTTGCTGAACTTCTAAAAAACCTATGTCCCCCATCCTCGGCGGTCTTTTCGTCTTTACCATGCGGCTGATTGATATGTCGCTCGACACATTACGCATGGTCTTCATTATGCGCGGGCGCAAACTCATCGCCGGGCTGATCGGCGCGACGCAGGCGGCAGTATTCATTCTCGCGGTGAGCCAGGTGCTCAAAGGCGATTTGAATTTTTGGAATGTGCTGGGCTACGCCGCCGGGTTTGGGTGCGGGGTGATGCTGGGGATGCTGGCCGAGGAACGACTGGCGATTGGCTATGCCATGTTCCGCATCTACTCCCCGGCGCGCGGCGCGGCGATTGCCAAAGCCCTGCGCGATTTGGGCCATGCGGCCACCGAGTTCACCGCACAGGGCAAGGAAGGCACGGTCACGGTCATCAACTGCGCGGTCGCGCGGAAGGATGTAACTAAAGTGCAGGCCGTGGTGGCGGCGGCTGACCCGAATGCGTTTGTGACGGTGGATGAAGTGCGGCCGATGAACCGAGGGCACTTTAGGCATTAGATCTCAATAGCCTAATAA
>CAYUFY010000415.1:0-4524 GCA_964443795.1 uncultured Anaerolineales bacterium
TCAATTCCGACGGTGAGGTGGATGGGGGATTTGGACATGAGGGGGCCGTCTCCTTTGGCTAATTTGTTTTTAGTGATTGACCATTTGGTCAATCACCTATCTTACATCCAGTCGAGTCCGGGCGCAAGCCTAGCCGGGCGGCGGGGCCTCCACGTCAAAAAGCCCGCTCGTTGCCCCCGTCGCCTGCAAGCCGGTGTTAGGCGGCGCTGGCAGGTGCTCCACACCTAAGCATTTGCAACGCTTGGTGATTAGATGGGGTGTTCCGAGAAAAACAAAAGACGCTAATAGATGGTCGCAACCGCAACTGCAAACAACATCAACGAACTTTGGATTTGAAGGAGGGTTGTAAAATCTCCTGCAATCTCCGCAATGCTCCACGATTTCGCGGGTTTCCGAATTGTATAAATACAGCGTAGCCAACAAGCATTTTGGGCACTTGCGCCCCGTCTTTCCTAAACTGTGCGATGTTTTCATGAAGCGTCCTAACGGTTTGCGTAACCCGCTTGAAACGGGGAACGCAAGACCACTATATTTTTCAGGCATGTAGTTTCAAGTCGGGTTCACGCTTTGTTAGGCGTTGCCCTTGCTTACAACTGCCTGACCTTCAAGAGCCTTATTCTTGATGTAGGTCATCATGCCTGGCCAAGTTTCAAATCCATTCAATTCTGCGGCGGTTTGCATTTCTGCTTTTCGCTTATCGCTTCGCGCTCGCCACCACGCCCGCCGCAAGCCTAGCCGGGCGGCGGGGCCTGCGCCGCGACGCGGGCGTAGTCCAGCTCCAAGTCCAGATAGAACAGTCGGCGGTGCACTTTCACCGGTGCCAGCCCTTTCAGCCGTTGGGCGAGCGCGGCGGGGTCATCGGTCAAATGGGTTTGCCGGAGTTGCTCCAACCAGCCCGCCAGATCGCCCCCGGCCCGGACGTAATCGGTGAGGTCTTTGTCGCCCGCCCGGAGTGGCGGCGGGGGGCAGATGACCGCCCGCGCGGTTTTGAGAAACACCTGCCGCCAGGCGCCCGCCTGCCCGGCCGCGTCCGCGTCGTACAGCACGAGAATCACATCCGCCGCCAGTAAATAACTCAGCCAGCGCGCTGACAAGCGCGAACCTTCGCCGGTCGTCAGCGAACACGCGCCGCCGCCCAGCACCCCCAGTTGGTGCGCGAGCGCGGCATCGAACTCGCCGCCACACAGATACACCACGCGCCGGTCGGTGGTCTGGGTGCCCCAGAGCGCCTTGCGACTCCCGGACACAAACGGCAGTTTCTGCTGGGTCACGTTCCAGCCCTGCCGCTTATCGTAGCGGCGAAGGTGCAGGCCCCACAACGTCCCGTCGTCAGTGAAGGTCGGAATCAGAATGCCCTGCGGCACCCACACCCCACGGGGCCGGGCCGGGTCCAGCGGCAAGCCCCAACTGGCAAACGGCTGGTAGAACGTCTCGGGGATGTAACCGAACCGCCATTGCCGGAGCGTGTGGTCGGTGAGATGCCGTTCCGCGCGCAAGTACGCCAGGCCCGCCTGCCCGGCTGGGTTCCATAGGCAGGCTTCCGCGCGGGCCACGAGTTGCCAGCCTGGCGTTTGCCAAGCCAGACTCGGCGGCGCGTCCGACTCGTCTAGGCTAGGCCGTGGCGCTGGTCGGACTTCGGTGTGGTGAGCCGCGAAGTGTGTCGAACCATCAGTCGAGCCGCGCGGGGCCGACCTGAGCGGGCGCTCGCCCACTAGCGCCGCTACCGCTTCGGTGAACTGTTGGCCGCGCGGCTGATAGTCGCCCGTGGCGATGAAGGTGTGCAGGGCAATCGCGTCAAAAAAGCGCGTGTCGCCGGTGCAAGTGCGACAGAACCACTTGCCGATTTCGGGAAAGACCTTGAAGCCGTCCCGCCCACCATGCCGGGGACAAGGGCCAGCATATTCCGCGCCGCGTTTGAGCGTCCGCCCGGTGTGATGCAAAGGGGTGGCCGCGCGGGCCAGAGCCAGGAGGTCGGTTTGCCGTGCTTGTTCAACCCATGCGCGAAAATCAGCCTTCGAGGTCATAGTCAAGGTGTCCATATATGGCGGTACTACCCTACCCCAAAAAAGTCGGAATATATCTTTTTTGGGGGGGTGTCCCAAAACTGCCGAAAAGGTCGGAGGGTCGGAGGTAAACTCACGAATGGCCTAGAAATAGGGCATTTCGTAACCTCCGACCTCAACCACCTGCTACCTCCGACCTCCGGAGGTCGGAGGTAGCACGGAGGTAGCACGGAGGTTGTTAAATCGCCATAAAACAAGCCAAAAATCAAGGCCAACCTCCGACCCTCCGACCTCCTCCTTAAGTAAATGGACTCTATAAAAAAAGAGTCGCGCGCCAGTTCAGCCAATTGGGGATACCCAAAATACGGGTTAGAAATTTTAGCGGCTGGTCAGGTTGTAACTGACGGCCAAATGTTCTAATTGCTGGACATCAATGCTGTACAAGCGGGGCTGGTCGCTGGCCGCGCGTTTCGGCCCGCCGGGGGCCAACTTCAAATTGCGTAACACCGTGCTTACGCGGGCCACCAGCGGCCGGCCCCACCGGCCGGGTTCGCCGTTTTCCCCGGGTTCGCGCTCCAGGTCGGCGAAGCGCGCCATCTCGTCCAGCATGACGCTAATCGTCACCGGTGACTGAGGCGCAAGGTGGTGAAGCACCCGCAAAGCTTTCAACACCAACACGGTGAAGTCCGGCTCTTGGCGCTCCTGCTTTTCGTAGCGTTTGGCGACCGCCAGTTTGAGCATCTGCTGGCGCACGGCCTCGCCGCCGCACACCTGCGCCAGCGTGAGAATGGGCGACCAGATTTGGCGCTCGCGGTCAGCCAGTGGACGCGCGTCCAGCGCCTTGAAGGCTTGCTCCACCTGGGGTAACTGCGTCAGGGCCAACGCATACAGGTCATCCAGCAGGGCCTGGCGGAGCACGGGCCAGGCGCTGGTGTCCACGTCGCGTTCCGTTTTGCGTTTGTCGTAAGCGCGCACCATCGGAATCAACAGCGTGCGCGTGCCCAGCGCGTCGTACACCCCCGCGATGTTGGTAAAGCCTTTCTTGCAAAACACGCGCATCATCGCCAATTGATAAACCCCGCCCACCTCCATCATCATCGGCACGGTCACGCCGCGCGTGTTGCCCGCCAGGATGATGGCCTTCTTATCGGCATCGAAGTTGCGGTCATTGATGTTCTCAATGTCATCGAAGTACAAGCAAAAGCCCTGGTCGGCCATGCGTTTGAGCGCGGCGGTCGAAATCCCGGCGGTGACGTGCGCGCCCATGCACGAGAGCGTGGCTTGCAACCGTTGGCACGTCGTCTTGCCCGATTCTTTCTCGCCGGTTTGCAGGGGATAGCCGATGGCGGGCCAGACCGGCATGAACCAGGTGCTCATCACATCCAGCGCCACCATGCGCCGCGTGTCGGCGGCGGGCAAGTCCAGCAGATTGCCTTGGGGGTCGAAGCCGCGCGTGCTTTGGAACTCAACGAAGTGGTCAAACACCGCTTCGATGTGGGCCAACACCTGCATCGGGTCGGGGGTCCGCCCTTCGAGAAAGGCGCGCACGCCCTCGGGCGACCAGCGCGACAACAAAAACGGCGGCTCATCCCCGCGCAGGGTCAGGTTGTATTGTTGCAGGCCCTCGTCCAGCTTCAAGCGCTCGCGGCGGCCAGTGATGATAAAGGGCCGGGTCGTGCGCTCGGTTTCAAGTGGCGTGTCCGCCGAGCCGCCAATCACGGTGCTTTGCACATACAGCGGCACGACGCTGAGCGCCACCCCGTCCACATAGTCCAGGACTTGCCGGAACTCGCGGGGTCGCTCCAGCCACAGCACCTCTTCGAAGACCTGGGGCCGCGCCTCGGATTTGCCTTTACGCGCTTCGGCCAGCAGGCGGCGGTAGTCACCGGAGGTTAGGCCGAGTGCCGCCATGACCTTATCGCGGATGATGATTTCGGCGGCGCTATCCAGCGTCACCAGAAGCGCCATGACGTTGCGGATGGCTTCGTCGCGCGCTCCGTGCTGGGCCTGTGCTTCCACATAGGCCCACACGCGCGCCGTGTCGGTCGGCGGCGCGGTCGGCGCGCTGGGGGGCCGGGGCGAGCTGGGCCGATGAGCCATCACCGATTGCAACACCGCTTCCCGACCCGGCTGGGCCAGCCAGGCGCGCAGGGCCTCCGGGCCAGTGCCATTGGATCCCTGATACATGGCATAGGCCGTCGCATAGTCCGCCGCGAAAAAAAGCGCCGGGACAATATCGTCGGGCAGTGGGTAGCCGGCGACCAGTTGGGCCAGCGCCCAGCCAGCCAGGTTTGAGTCAAAGGACGCGGGCGGAGGTTGCTTCGGCATGGTTATTCTCTCTCGGGTTGAATAAAATAGATTGCCTGGAGGGCTTGGCCTTAGTCCGGTTGGACTAAGCAGGTAATTATTAACGGGGGTGGTTCAAAGTGCTTAGAGCGCCCACGCGCTATAGCCGGCCACGCTGGCCACCACGCCCAGCACCGTCAGCCCTTCCCACCAGCTCCCGGTCTGGAAGCGCAGG
>CAYUFY010000416.1:0-4489 GCA_964443795.1 uncultured Anaerolineales bacterium
GGGAGAGGGGGGCAAACCCCCACCCCGGCCCTCCCCCGTTTCGCTTAAAGACGCGAAACAGGGGAGGGGGCTACCACCAGAAATAACAGCCACCAGTTTGATGGTTTTCATTTCAGGCTTAATAATGGTGTCGTCGGTGATGAGTTTGCCTTCGACGACGGCCAGAATGGTCTCGGGTTGCAGGCCGACTTTTTTGATAGCATCGCGGACGGTCATACCGGCCGCGACTTCATATTCTTTGTTGCGATAGACGACTTTAACATTCATGTGAGGGATTGTACCAGAGTTACTTCTTTTTCTTGCGGCGATAGCCTTTGGATTTTTTGAGAGGAGGTAGCGGTGTATTCGCAATGGTTTTGGCTAAGTCTTGGAACGCGGGCATTTGCCTGATTTCTGCCCGCATTTCTTCCAGCGCCCGACCGGCCTTCGACCGGGCTTGATAGTTGATTGGATGCTCACGCTGGATTTTGAGACCCAATGCGATTTGGGCATCTTCCCAATCCCCGGCGATGGGTTCATCCACCGAGCCGCTTTTAAAGGCCCGTTCAATGGCTGGGGCGGCTTCGACGGCCTCTAAATCCAACAAATCGCCAATCACAAAACCGTTCAATTGATAATTTGTTTCGTTGGGGAGTCCCGTGTCTAATTGGCGAACCAGCGCGGCGACACAGTCGGACCGATGCGCCGGATGGTGTTTGGCCATTTCTTTAAGACTGTTGGCGACACAGGCACGGCTGTAGAGACCGTGGCTGAGGTTGGCGAGGTATAAAGTCAGGGCCGGGATGGCGGTGGGACCAATCAGCGCAAGCACTTTGGGGAAATCGCCGTCAACCCAGTCATCGCTTTCATCGTCATCTGCCTGTGGCAACATGCCGATTAAGGCCGGGATGGCGGCTTCGGCGTGGAGTTGGCCGAGGGCACGCCAGGCGTGTAAGCCCGCCCAGATTTCGGGGCTTTCACCATCGGCCCAGCGCAAGTCTTCGTCGAGCATGAGGCGGATGAGATCGGGGACATGATCGAGCGTGAGCCCGAGGGCGAGGTAGTCGCGCCAGTCGCGTTGGTCGCGCGGGTCGCCGAAAGTGATGAGTTGGGCAATGGGTGAGGGGTAAATGGTGGAGGTCATAGGGAGTGGAGTTCGTCAAAGGTGAGTTGCCAGTCGTCGCGGCGGGTGGTGAGGAGGCGGGTAAGGATGAGGTCGCGGAGGGCGGCTGGCACGTTGGGGTGGAGGCGGTAACACGTTAGGGCGCGGGCAAACGCGGGGATGGGCAAGGCCTGGGGGACCAAAGCAAGACCGTCGGGCGGGGGTAAAAGTTCAACGGCCAAATCTGCGCGGGCCGGGGGAAACGCTGGGGGATTTCCCATCACATAGATTTGCTGTTCGATTAAGTCGAGTTCTTTGACGAAGGCAGAATGGTTTTGGCCCGTGCTGGCGAGTTGGCCGAGCACGTCGGCACGGGGGTAGGCATCGCCGCGTTGTTCGAGCCAGTCGTAGCAGGCGGGCGCGGGCAGGTGCTGGCCGAGGTCGTCAATGATTTCGGTAGGGAGCAGGTAATCGTCGCGGAAGTGGAAGCGGTAACCGGGGCGGAGGACGAGTGGGGGGCCGATGAGGGTCTCGCCGAGGGCCGGGGCAGGCGGGCCATAGGTGAGAATGTGCCGCTGGTTGAAGCGGATAAGGCGGGCGGGGAACTCGAGGGGCATGGCGTACAGATCGAAAAAGGTAGACAAGAAAACAGGTACACAGGCGTAACTCAGCCTATGTACCTGTTTTCTTGGATTCAGGGCTATTTAAAGTTTTGGCCCCGCCGCCGCAATCTTGGTGTCCACCTTGTCGGTAAACTGTTCAAAATTTTTATTAAACCGCGCGGCGAGGTCTTTGGCCTTGGTGTCGTAGGCGGCTTTATCGGCCCAGGTGTTGCGGGGCTTGAGCACTTTGGTCGGCACGCCGGGCACGTTCACCGGGATGCCGAGGCCGAAGATGGGGTCGGGTACCGTCTCGATTTTTGCGAGTGAACCGTCGAGGATGGCGTTCACCATCGCGCGGGTGAAGGCAATCTTCATACGCGCGCCCACCCCGTAGGGGCCGCCGCTCCAGCCGGTGTTGAGGAGCCAGACTTTGGCTTTGTGGTCGGTGATGAGCTTGCCCAGCATATCGGCATACACGGTGGGGTGATGCACCATGAACACCGACCCGAAGCAGGTGGAGAAGGTGGCCTGCGGCTCGGTGACGCCGCGCTCGGTTCCGGCCAGTTTGGCGGTGTAGCCCGAGAGGAAGTAATACATGGCCTGCGCGGTGGTCAGGCGGCTCACTGGCGGCAAAACGCCAAATGCGTCGGCGGAGAGGAAGATGATGTTTTTGGGATGCTTGCCGCGCCCCGAGTCCACGTGATTGGCGATGAAGTGGATGGGGTAGGCGGCCCGAGTATTTTCGGTGATGGCCTGGCTGTCGAGGTCCAGCGCGCGGGTGGCGTCATCCATCACCACGTTTTCGAGCACCGTGCCGAACTGGGTGAGGGTGGAATAAATCTCGGGTTCGGCTTCGGCGGAGAGCCGAATGACTTTGGCGTAGCACCCGCCTTCATAATTGAAGATGCCTTCATTATTCCAGCCATGCTCGTCGTCGCCAATCAACCCGCGCGCCACATCCGCCGAGAGGGTGGTTTTGCCCGTGCCCGAGAGTCCGAAGAACAGCGCGGTGTCGCCCTTCGGCCCGGTGTTGGCCGAGCAGTGCATGGACATGACGCGCTTGTTGGGCAGGAGATAGTTAAGCGCGGTGAAGATGGATTTTTTGATTTCACCCGCATAGCGCGTGCCCGCGATGAGCACGGTGTTCGTGGCAAGGTTCAACAGGATGGCGGCAGTGGGGCCGGAGGGCGGCGTGCGCGTGCCGTGTTTGGCCGGGTCGGGATGAAACTCGGGCGCGTGGATGATGGTGAAGTTCGGCTCGAAATTGGACAGGTCGTCCGCAGACGGGCGGATGAACAAATCGTGGGCGAAGAGCGTGTGCCAGGCGCTTTCGGAAACCAGGCGCACCTTGAGGCGGTATTTGGGGTCGGCGCAGGCGTACAGGTCGCGCACGACCAATTCTTTGGTGCTGAGGTACGCCAGCATATCCTGCTTGAGCGCCTCGAACTTTTCCGGCGCGAGCGGGCGATTGACTTTGCCCCACCAGACTTTACCTTTGCTGGATGGTTCCTCGACCAGAAACTTGTCGTCGGGCGAGCGGCCCGTGAAGGGGGAGGTGACCGCGAGGAACGCGCCCCCGGCGGTGAGCTTGCCCTCCCCGCGTTTTAGCGCCAACTCAATGGTGGCGGCGGGGCTGGGATTCCAAATTTGTTGAGCACTGGCGAGGCCGAGCGCTTCGAGGCTGGGTTGGCTGTGAGTCATAGTCGCTTGGCTGTGGCAGGTGTCAAAGAGTCAGGTGCCAGATGGGTTTCACCCCTGGCACCCGACCCTTCCGCACTTGACACTTAGAATTTGAGCGCGCCCATCGTCTCGCGGATAATCTTCACCGACTTGTCCGCCATGGCCTTCTCTTCGTCGGTGAGGTTGAATTCGATGATTTGCTCCACGCCCCCCGCGCCGAGTTTGACCGGCACGCCGAAGCAAATATCTTTCAGGCCATATTCGCCATCGAGATACGTGGAGGCGGGCACGATGAGTTTGGAATCGAGCAGGATGGCTTCGGCCATCTTGGCCAACGCCGCGCCGGGCGCGTAATACGCCGAGGTGCCGAGCAGATTTACAATTTCGCCGCCGCCCTTGCGGGTGCGCTCGACGATGGCATTGAGCTTCTCGGGAGCGAACCATTCGGTGAGTGGGCGACCAAACACGGTTGAGTAGCGGGTCAGCGGCACCATCTCGTCGCCGTGACCGCCAAGGACCACGGTCTGCACGTTTTCAATGGAGACATCCAACTCTTGCGCCACAAACGCGGCCATCCGCGCCGAGTCGAGGATGCCCGCTTGACCAATCACGCGGTTTTTGGGCAGGCCGGATTTCTTGAAAGCCAGATAAGTCATCGTGTCGAGCGGGTTGGTCACGACAATATATGTGGCGTTGGGGGATTTGGGCAGGGCCTTTTCCAGCACATCGGTGACCACGGCCTGGTTGGCGCCGACCAAATCTTCGCGGCTCATGCCGGGCTTGCGGGGCAGGCCGCCGGTGAGGATGACGATATCGGAATTTTCGGTGCCGTCGTACGAGCCATCGGCATTGCCGCGGATGCGGGTGTTGTAGCCTTCAATCGGCCCGGCTTGCATGAGGTCGAGGCCTTTGCCCACCGGCATGGTCTTGGCGGCGGGGATATCCACCATGACGATATCGGCGAGGCCGCGTTTGGCGAGCCATAAGGCGCACGAAGCGCCGACATTGCCTACGCCCACCAGAGTGATTTTTGCACGCATAGTTGAAACTCCTTATGAATGAGGTGTAAATGGATTGCGAGGAGACAAAATAAAACGGCTGGTTTTGCCTGCCGTTAAAGAATTGT
>CAYUFY010000417.1:0-4487 GCA_964443795.1 uncultured Anaerolineales bacterium
GGGGGCGGGGGTCGGGGGCAGGCGTGGCGGCGGGGGCGCGGTAGGGGCGAGTCTGAGACTCGCCCGTGGCGGTGCGGAGGTGGTCAGCGAGGGGGGCGAGGACGGTCGGGTCGAGGGCCGCGCCGAAAACGTAGTTGTCTTGTTGCAGTTCACCATCGTAGGCCGCCCATTGCGCGGGGGTCAGCGCCGCCCACAGGGCGGAGTCTAAATTGGTCTGGAACAGGATCAACGGCAGGTTGGCGAAGCCGTTCGGGGTCAGATAATTTTCATAAATTTTTCGGTAGTCCAGCAGGGCCGGGGCGGTGTGCAAACCCAGGTAGCCCTGGTAGCGGTCGGCGGCATCGAGGGCCGGGAAGAAGGCCAACCACAGTTCGGAGTCCGGCACGGCGAGGTTGCCCACCACGCCGCGCAAGTCGAGGTCGGCGAGCAGGCGCAGGCGCTCGGCTTCGAAAGCGGCGTACCACGCGAGGGCCAGCATTTGCTCGGGGTCGGCCGGGTCGGTGAGGGTGAGGCTCGGGCCAGCCCATAGGCGGATGAGGCGGTGGGCGAGGTAGGTCTCGCGGCGGGCGGCGAAGTAGTCGCGGGCGGCGGCTTCGGGTTCGAGGCCACTGCGCCATGGGGTGAGAATGTCAGGGTAGGGGCGAGTCTGAGACTCGCCCCTACCCTCGTCCGCGCCGATGAGGAGTAAATCGGCCCGGAGGGCAAGCAGGTCGGCGGCGAGATGGAAGTTATCGCTCAGGCTAAGGGCGCAACACCCGGCTTGAACCAGTGAGCGCAGGGCGGGAGTATCGGCGCGGCTGTGCGGGAAGAGTTTGCTGGACATGGGCAGGATTATACTGCGAGGGGAGAAGAAGTAAAAAAGTGAAAAGTGAGGAGTGAAACAGTTATCAGTAGCCAGTAGCCAGATAAGGTTTTTGGGTTACCAACGACTGATCACTGTTGACTGACAACTTACTCACTGGCTCACTGTTCCATGTTGACGGTTCGCTATTCGCTGGCTACACTCTGCCGCTATGAAAGTGCTCATGCTCTCCAAAGCCCTCGTGGTCGGCGCATACCAGCGCAAGTTGGAGGAACTAGCCGCGCTGGGCATTGAGCTGACGGTGGCGGTGCCGCCCGCGTGGCGCGATGAGCGGGGGGTGCAGAAGTTGGAGCGGGTTTTTGTAAGGGGTTATGCGTTAGTGGTTAGCCCGGTGCTGTTCAATGGGAGTTTCCACTTCCACTTTTACCCGCGCCTAGGGGCGTTGCTGGAGCGCATCCGACCGGATATTTTTCACATTGACGAAGAGCCTTACAATTTCGCCACCTGGCACGCCCTGCGGCTGGCGCAGAAATATCGCGTCAAGACGTTATTCTTTTCGTGGCAGAACATCCAGCGGCAATACCCATGGCCTTTTAGTTATTTTGAGCGTTACACGTTGAAGCACATTGACGCGGCGATTGTCGGCAACGCCGAGTCCGAAAAGGTGTGGCGGGCCAAAGGGTATGCCGGACCGATGAGCGTGATACCGCAGTTTGGGGTGGATGTGGAGTTATTTGGGCCTCACCCCCCTCCCCCCAGCCCCCTCCCCCCTCTCCTGAGCTTTGCTCAGGAGAGGGGGTTAGGGGGTGAGGCGGGTGAGACCTTCACCATCGGTTACGCGGGCCGTCTGGTGTATGAAAAGGGCGTGGATTTGCTTCTCAAAGCGTTGGCGCAGTTGCCCCCGACCACGCGCCTGCTCATCGCTGGCACTGGGCCCGAGCGCGCCGGGCTGGAGGCATTGGCGCAGAGGCTGGGGGTGAGTGAGCGGGTGCAGTTTGTCAGCGTGGGGTCAACGCATATGCCGGAGTTCTATCGGCAACTGGATTGTTTCGCCCTGCCCTCGCGCACGCGCCCCAACTGGAAGGAGCAATTTGGCCGGGTGCTGGTGGAGGCCATGGCCTGCGGCGTGCCGGTCATCGGCGCGGACTCGGGCGAAATCCCGAATGTGATTGGCGAGGCGGGGTTGATTTTTGGAGAGGACGATGTGCCGGGGCTGGTGGCTTGTTTGCGCGAACTGCTGAACGACGTGGGGCTGAGAGAACGCTTGGGGCAAGCAGGCCGCGCGCGGGCGCTGGAAAAGTTTACGCAGAAGCGGGTGGCGGAGGAGACGGTGAGGGTGTATCGGGGGATGTTGAAAATCACTTTGCCTGTGCTAGAATAAATGGTGGGGAGTTCCCAAACCCGCAGAGGTGAAAACTTGCTCTAACGCTTTTCAATCGCGTTTTCTCGATATTTTTCAAGCGAAGATTATGCCTACCTCCTCGGGTTTGGGAACTCCCTAAATGGCGAGGCGCTGAAATGTCTGATTTATCCGTTCCCATCACGATTACGGTCTCGCCTGAAATCGCTCAAGACTTGCCCACCGATCCCAACACACGCGCCGAAGTGCTGGTGCTGGGTTTGCAACAGTGGCACATCCGTCAGGCTTTAGAGGCTTATCGGCAGGGGGAAGGCTCGTTGGCGTATGCGGCGCAACGCGCGGGAGTTTCCATTCGCCAAATCATCCCATTGGCCTATGCCTATGGTTTGACCCCACGGGTTGACCCGGCCTGGCTCTCAACCCCATTAACACCTGACCAAGCCGCGCGGTTATGATGGTCATTGCCGACACGGGGCCGCTCTTGGCGTTGGCCAAAGTCCACGCCCTCGACCTGCTGAAAAATCTGTATAACAAATTATCATCAGCCCAACCGTTTACGCCGAGGCGATTATAGCCGGCCGCGCGTTGGGGGCCGTGGACGCAGACTTATTGGAGGCCGCTTATCAAAGCGGTTTGTTGACCGTGCGCGCTCCCACGCTAACGGCCCTACCTCAGCTGAAATTTTTGCATAGTGGGGAGGCGGAAAGCATTCGCTTGGCGATTGAGCTGAAAGCCGACTGGCTGTTGATGGACGATTTTAGCGCGCGCCAAACTGCACAGGAAAGTTTTGCGGCGGCGGGAGTGACAACCGCTGTCAAGGGAACGCTGGGAGTTATCGTTTCGGCGGCCCAAGCCGCCATCATTCCGGCTCAGCAAGCGATGGCGATTATCGAATCGCTCAAGCATCACCCGGACATCTGGCTATCGCCCGCTCTATGTGATGCGGTCATTGAGACGCTCAAACAGGGCGGATAAGCAGAAGCGGGTGGCGGAGAAGACGGTGAGGGTGTATCGGGAGATGTTAACCCCAATTGACATCGGGCGAGAACCGGGAGTAAAGTAAGGCTATGGCCCTCACAAATTTCTCTCCTGCACGGGATAAACCAACTGAGGCGGTTGACTGGCCGCATCAGCACGCGATTACGCTGGATGAATTTGAGCGGATGATTGCGGCCGGGGTGTGGCAGGAAGACGAGGCCATTGAATTAATAGAGGGGGAGTTGATTGCCATGTCGCCAATCAATATCCGGCACGCCGCCGTAGTGGATGGGTTGGAGGAACGCCTGAAGGACTTATTGCAAAAGCAGGCGCGGGTGCGGGTGCAAAATCCAATCGTGGCTGGGCAGTCCCGCCCGCAACCGGATATCAGCATTGTGCGGCGACAAAGGTACGCGCACCAACACCCGACGGCGCAGGAGATTTTCTGGCTGGTGGAAGTGAGTGATACGACCGCCCGCTATGACCGGGAACGCAAAGTGCCGATATACGCCCACGCCGGAATCGCCGAAGTGTGGGTGGTAGATTTGAGTATGGAACAAGTGTGGGTATATACCCAGCCCGAGCGCGGGGCTTACCCCCGGATGATGGCTTATAAACGCGGGGACTGGGTTAGTTCGGCGGCCTTCCCCGAGGCGCGGGTAAGCGTGGCAGAGATTTTTGATGAGGCCGAAGACTGAGGCTTGACCCAGTTCGATAGCAACAAGTTTAAACACAAACGGGAGCAGGCGACCTTCGGCCTGCTCCCGTTTTGTTTCAGGGTCACCAAAGTAGTCTCACGGCTTTTCGTAATCGGAGGCCGCTGGTAAGCGCCCGGGCCAATCCTCCACCAACCGCTCCGGCTTGGTCAACAACATTTGGGTCGGGCCTTTCACCGGAGCGTAACCCGTGTTGTTGAAGGAAATCCAACGCGACTCGCAGGAAATGCCGTAGCCGCCATCCGGGCTGTACACCCAAATCTCCCACCAATACCAATCCTGGTCGCTGGCATTGAAGCCTGCTGGCAGGGCGTTTAGCGTGAAGGCCCCGGTATAGCCGACTACCGCGTAAGCGTACGGGGCGCGATCATACGGGTCATACAGGTCAAACTCATACACATCCGTCGGTGTGGCCGCGCGTGGGGCCCACTGGAAGGTGTAAGGTAAATCTATTCGGACATCATCCGCTGGCGCAAGCAGGGTGATGTTGGCAATATCAAAGTTACCAATGTTGATTTCATCGCCAACATAAGTAGTCAACTCGCGCGTGGCCCATACCCACAAGCGGTTGGGGTTGCCCTCTGTGCCTATAATGGGTGAGACAACTCCGACCCCGATATTAGTGTCGAAG
>CAYUFY010000418.1:0-4473 GCA_964443795.1 uncultured Anaerolineales bacterium
GTCGCTACAAGCGCACGTAGCCTGCCCTACCGTGAATTATGAGCCGCTCTCCTGTAAGGCGGCCTCGGCCTGTCGGCGCGCGGTGATATCCAATAACACCCCTTCATAAATCACCTGGCCCTGAGAGCCTCTCACCACGCGGGTATGCTCCTGCGTCCACACCACCTCGCCATTCCGACGGCGCAACTGGGTTTCAAAGGAAGTCACCTCGCCCTGCTCGGCCAAACGTTCGCGCAAAGTCTGCCGGGCCGCCGGGTGCACATAGAGTTGCGCGGGGATGTCGGTCACCGCCGCCATGAGTTCGGCGGGCGAGGCGTAACCCAGCAGGGTGGCGAGGGCCTGATTGGCGCTTAAAAATCGGCCAGCGGGCGTGCATTGAAAAATGCCAACCAGGGCGTTCTCAAAAATATGGCGGTAGCGTTCCTCGCTGATGCGCAACCGGACCTCGGCCCGCTTGCGCTCGGTGATGTTAGTAATAATCGCCATGCGCCCCGTAATTTGCCCGGCGGCGTCGTACAGCGGCGCGGTGGAGAGCCCCACCTCAACCCGGGTGCCATCCTTACACAGGCGCTCAACTTCCACTTCCAGCGTTTGGCCGCTCAAAACCTGCGCGCGCAACAGCTCGTGTTCGGCTTGTTTGTCGGGGGGCACAATCCGCATCGGGCCGCCCACCACCTCCGCCGCGGTCCAGCCAAACAACTGCTCCGCCGCCGGGTTCCACTGTTGAACATTACCGGCCAGGTCCACCACGACAATCGCCAGCGGCGAAACCCGAATAATCGTTTCCAGTTGAGCGAGGCTGGTCTGGATCGCTTCCGTCTGGCGCGCCACTTGTTGCTCCAGGGTGGCCTGATAGCGCCGGTTCTCGGCCATTAACCGGGCGCGTTCCAAACAGTGTTCAATGGCGGTGAGCAAAATGCCTAAATCCATAATCGGCTTCAGCACATAGTCCCAGGCGCCGAGGCGTTGGGCCTCAATCACGTCGGTGAGGATGCCCGTGCCCGAGACCACCAGCACCGGCATCTCGGGCGCTTCGGCGCGGATGGCCGCCAGGACCTCCAGGCCGTCCACTTCGGGCATACGTAAATCCACCAACACCAGGTGGGGCCGCCAAGCGCGGAACAGTTCCAAGCCGACCCGCCCGTTCTCGGCTTCGCGCACTTCAAAATCACGATCTTCCAAATAGCGCCGCAGGCTGCCGCGCACATCGGGTTCATCGTCAACCACCAACACGCGCGGGGGTTGCCCGGTGGGTTGTATCATTGCTGATCCGCTTCCCAGAGTTGGCGCATGGCGGTCACAAACACCCCCATATCCGCCACCGGTTTATGAAACAGGCTGGTGAGTGTCACCCCCAACGGTGCCAGACTGGTGGACAACTGAAAACTGGCCGAGCCAGTGTGGATGAGAAAACGCAGGCGCGGCTGGAGCGCGCGGAGTTGGGTAATCAACACATCGCCACTGAGGTCAGGCAGGCGGATATCCACAATGGCGAAGTCAAAGGCGCGGCTGGCCGCCAGCGCCAACGCCTGGGCCGCGGTGGTGGCCGTCGCCGTTCCAAAATCACGGTCGGCCAAAAAGCGCTCCAGGCTGTCGCACACGGGCGGGTCATCGTCCACGATCAACACCCTCAGGCGCGCCGGGTCAAAGGGTGGGTTCATTTCGACCTCCGGGTCAGCGGCAGGCGAATGATAAAGCGCGCGCCCACGCCGGGCGCCGACTGGGCTTCAATCGTCCCGCCGTGATTTTCGGTGATGATGAAGTAGGACACGGACAACCCCAGGCCCGTGCCCACGCCCACTTCCTTGGTGGTGAAAAACGGTTCGAAAAGCCGGCGGCGCGTGGCCTCGCTCAGGCCGGGGCCGTTGTCCTCCACTTCCAGGCGCGCCCAATCACCTTCCTGGCGCAGACGCACGGTGAGCTGGGGCGGGCGCTCGGGTTGGCCGACCATAGCCTGCGCCCCGTTCTTAAACAAGTTGAGCAACACCTGCTGGATCTTGGTGCCCTCGCAGACCACTGCGGGCATATCGGGTTGATAATCGCGCACGATGGCGATGTGGCGGAAGTCGTATTTCTTTTTCAGGTCGTAATCACTCTCGGCCAGTTGGAGGGTCTTGTCGCACAGCGCCGCCAGATTGTGGGGCGCGAATTTGGATTCGCTCTTGCGGCTGAAGTTGAGCATGTTCTCCACCACCTCGGCCGCCCGCTTGCCCGACTCGACGATGGCATTGAGCATCTGTGGGATCTCACGCTGTTCGGCGTAACGAGCCAGCGCCTCGATGGTGGTGCCACTGGCCTCGGCCACACGGGCGTTGCGGGGCAGGTCGGGCGAGAGCCGGTCGCGCAACACTTGCGCGTTCTGCAACATGCCCGCCAGCGGGTTGTTGATTTCGTGCGCCATGCCCGCCGCCAACCCGCCCACCGACAACATCTTTTCCGACTGGATGAGCACCTCCTCCAGTCGCACCCGCTCGCTGACATCGTCCACGCGCAAGACCGCGCCCTGCACGCCATTGGCAATCAGCGGGTAGATCGTCAAGTCAGCATAATGACTTTCTCCCTCACGGTAGTAGGGGATTTTGTCTTGCATTTGGGGTTGGCGTTCGCGGATGGCCTGCCACACCCGCTCCAACTGCGGCGCCAGCCAGGGGTAAACCTGCGCCAGGGGTTGGCCGATGGCCTCGGTCGCCGGCAAGCCCGTGACCTTTTCCGCTTCATTGTTCCACTGCGTCACGTTCCCCTCCAGATCCACCCCGACCAATGCCGACGGCATGGAGTTGATGATGTTGCTCAACAGATTGCGTAAATGACTCAGTTGCGCTTCGACGTGTTTACGCTCGGTGATATCCTGAATGGTGCCGACCATTTGCACGGGCGTCCCATCGGGCGCATAGTCCACGCGCCCCAGGCCGTGCACCCAGCGTTCCTGGCCGTCGGTCACCCGCTGGATACGATATTCCCGATCAAACGGTTGATGCGCCTGCACCACCTCCCTGCCAAAATAGCCCATCATGGCTTCCCGGTCGGCCGGATGGACAATGTTCGCCCAACCGTCAATCGTGCGGACGTAATCCGCCGGGATGCCGAAAATCTCATTCAACGCCTCCGAACTGATCCAGGTGCCCTGCCCGATGTCAAGCCGATAATGCCCCAACCGCGCCAGACGTTGGGCCTCCTTTAGCAAGGCGGTGCTTTCCTGCAAAGCCATCTCCGCCAATTTGCGCTCGGTGACATCCTGGAATGTTCCGGAGACGGTCTGCGCCTTCCCCCCGACGTGATTGGCCTTACCCATGGCATGCACCCAAAGCTGGCGACCTTTGGCCGTCACCATTTCCAATTCCAGATCAAACGACTCACCCAGATTGATGGCGCGCTCAACCGCTTGCGTAATGATCGGGCGGGAGGCGGGGGTGTAGAACCCAATGGCCACTTCCACGGTGGGCTGGTAATCCGGTTCGACTTCGTGCAGACGATAGACTTCCTCGGTCCACGTGAGGTGCTGGGTTTCCAGCTGGATGGCCCAGCCCCCCACCCGGGCGATCCGGCTGGTCTCGTACAACAGGGCCTCGCTGGCCCGCAAGGACTCTTCGGCGCGTTTGCGGGCGGTGATATCTTTGACCGCGCCGATGATGGCTTGCGGGCGGCCCGTGGCCGGGTCGCCGAGGGCCTGCGCGGTGACGTGTACCCACCGGAATTCGCCGCCCCGCACGACTGTCCGGCACTCCACCTCGCCCGCGCCCCCCTCGGTCGCCAGGGTGCGCAACAAAGCCAGCGCCCGCCCCAGATCGTCCGGATGAAAAATATCCGCCCACAAATCCGTGGTCCGGGCTTCCGTCATGGCCCGCCCGGTGATGGCCGAAAAATTATCCGAGACAAAATCCATCACCACCTGACCATCGACCTGCACCGCCAGTCGGAAAATGTAATCCGACATCATGTCGGTCACCAATTTATAGCGTTCCTCGTTCGCCCGCAGGGCCGCCTCGGCCCGGTGGCGTTCGGTCACATCGCGCGCGGCGGCATAGAGCCGTCCGTTCTTCGCCGGCCGCGCCGTCCATTCCAGCCAGCGGTAGCTCCCATCCTTATGGCGATAGCGATTGAAAAAATTAAGAGTCGCGGCGCCCGCCAGTTGCTTCTCGACCTCGCCGAAGGTGGTCGCCACATCGTCGGGATGAATGAATTCGGCGAACGGTCGCGTCAGCAGTTCGGCGGAGGGATAGCCCAGGGTGCGTTCCCAGGCCGGGTTGACCTTTTCAAAATGTCCGGCGGGGGAGGCCATGCACACCAGGTCGGGCACCAGCGCAAAGAATTCATCCAGCGCGTCGCGGTTCTCGCGCACCAGGGCGTGGGCGGCATGCAATTTAAACGCCATCTCAATCGAGGCCAGCAACACCGTCTCACCTGCGCTCTTGACGATGTAGCCGTAGGCCGTGATTTGCTTGGTGCGATTCACCACCTCGCGCTCGGTGTGCG
>CAYUFY010000419.1:0-4445 GCA_964443795.1 uncultured Anaerolineales bacterium
CCGTGCCCCCCACCACCGCGCTCCCCACGGTGTCGGCCAGCCCGGGCAATGACTTCGAACCGCCCCAGGGCATTCAGCCCAACGCCCCGCCCGAAAGCCCCGGCCTCTTCCGCCTCATCAAAGCCACCTCGCCCGACGGCCTCACCTTCACCAGCACGCGTGAAATCTTCCTCGACCAAGCCAACGTGCCGGACATGATTATGGACGCGACCGGGCGCATCTACCTCTACTTCGCGGGTGGGCAAATGGGCGACAAAAATAACGTGATTGCCGTGGCGCTTTCGGATGACCTTGGGCAAACGTGGGTTTTTAAGCACCTGCAATTCTCCGGCCCGCCCAGCCCGCCTGTTGGCGACCCCGACGTGGTCCTGCTCCCCGATGACACCATCCGCCTCTACGCCACCACCCAGGTCGGCGACAACATCGGCATCATCTATACCGACAGTCCGGATGGCATTCACTTCGGCCAACGCGCCACCGCCTTCGCCATCCCCGGCGCTAACGTGCTGGACTCCACGACTTTCCTCATGGGCGATGTTTGGCATATGTATGTGCTGGATGGCTTCACCCCCGACCAATGGCACGCCACCTCCACCGATGGCCTGACTTTTACGCCCGTCACAAAACACTCCTTCAAAGTCGAGAACCAACCCTACATCGTCTCCAACCCCGGCCCGCTTGAAAATGGGGTGCGGCTCTACGGCTTCTCCGGCCTCGGCCACCCCATGCGCTCCTTCACCTCCACCGATGGCGAAACCTGGAACCTCGAACCCGGCGAGCGTTTGACGTTTAACCCGAACTCAGCCGTCGAGTCCATCGAAATCAAAGACCCGGCCGTTCTGCAACTGCCCGATGGTAGTTACTTGATGGTGTACGTGACGAAAATTCCGCGCTAGTTCCCCAAGTCATGCCCGCGCGCTCGTAGCGGGCATCCAGCGCCAGATGCCAGGCTGGATGCCCGCTAAAGGCGCGTGGGCATGACTATTAAAAAACAGGAAGGTCTCACTCCGCCTCTCCCCCGCTTTGCTGAATCAACTTCGCCACCAGCGCTGTCCAGCCAGTTTGGTGGCTCGCGCCCAAGCCCGCGCCGTTGTCGCCGTGAAAGTATTCATAGAACAGCAAATGGTCGCGCCAGTGCGGGTCGGTCTGGAATTTTTCCGCGCCACCGAACACGGGCCGCCGCCCATCCGGGCCGCGCAAAAAGATGCGGGTGAGGCGGCGCGACAAGTCGGCGGCCACTTCCCAGAGCGTGGCGTGGTTATCCGAGTAGCGCGGTAACTCAATGCTGAACTCATCGCCGTAGTAATGGTGATACTTTTGCAAGGCTTCAATCATCAAATAGTTGGTGGGGAACCAAATCGGCCCGCGCCAATTGGAGTTGCCGCCGAACAGCCCGGTGCTCGATTCGGCGGGTTCGTAGCGCACGGTATTGCCCGCCAGCGTGTACGGCTCGCGCTCGTGCGCTTTGGAGAGCGCCCGCAACCCGTATGGCGAGAGAAATTGCGAAGTATCCAGCATCCGCGGCAGGACATAGGCCAACTTCACGCGGTCAATCAGCGATAGCAACCGCCGCCCACCCTTGCCGGGTGTGGTCAGTGAGGCAATGCTCTCCACCAACTCGGGGCGGTTATCAATGAACCACAACATCCGCCGCTTAAAGCGCGGGAGTAAATCCAACAGGTCGGGTTCCAACGTCTCCACCGCGAACAAGGGAATCAACCCCACAAACGACCGCACCCGCATGGGGATGTGCGTCCCGTCGGGCAGGTTGAGCACATCATAGAAAAAGCCATCCTCATCGTCCCACAAACTTTCGTGGCCCTCATCCGTCCCATTAATCGCGGCGGCGATGTAGATGAAGTGCTCAAAAAATTTCGTCGCCACATCTTCGTAGGCCGGGTTGAAGCGCGCCAGTTCCAGCGCCATCGCCAGCAGGTTGAGGCAATACATCCCCATCCAACTCGTGCCATCCGCCTGCTCGATAAACCCGCCCGTGGGGAGCGGCGCGCTCCGGTCGAACACGCCAATGTTGTCGAGGCCCAAGAACCCGCCCTGAAAAATGTTGCGGCCCTCGGCATCCTTGCGATTCACCCACCAGGTGAAATTGAGCATGAGCTTTTGAAACACGCGCTCCAAAAATTGCGTGTCCCCCGCGCCCTTGAGTTTTTTATCAATCTTGTACACGCGCCACGCCGCCCACGCATGGACGGGCGGGTTCACATCCCCAAACGCCCACTCGTAAGCTGGGATCTGGCCGTTGGGGTGCATATACCACTCGCGCAAAAGCAAAATCAATTGCCGCTTGGCGAAGTCCGGGTCAACCAGCGCGATGGGCAAACAGTGAAACGCCAAATCCCACGCGGCGAACCAGGGATACTCCCACTTGTCGGGCATCGAAATAATATCGCTGGTGTGGACGTGCCGCCATTCCCCATTGCGCCCGCGCTTGCGGTCGGCGGGCGGCGGCGGGTTGGCCGGGTCGCCGTCCAGCCAGTCGTCCACATCCCAGCCATAGTATTGCTTCGACCAGAGCAAACCCGCGAAAGCCTGCCGCATTACATTGCGCTCATCGTCCGAGAGTTTGCGATTCGGCTCGATGTTGGCGTAAAACTCATCGGCCTCGCGCTGGCGTTGCGCGAACAGGTCGTCAAATTGATGAAAAGCCCCGGCGGATTCTCCGGCCGTCAGGCGGAGGCGCACCCCCACGCTTTGCCTGGCCCCCACGTTAAACGCGTACCCCAATGCCACTTTGGTCCCGAGGTTGTCCGGGTTGACCCGACCACTGGCCCCGTGCACCACCGTATCGTTGATGCCGTCCTTGACGTAGGGCGAAGCGTTTTTTGCGCCCCATAATTTTTCAGTGTTGGTGTCGTTATGGGTAAATAGTAATTGGGGCTGGCCTTCAAAATAAAGATGCTGGTGCGGCAGGTGTTTGGTGTCCGCCAGAATTTCGCCCGGGGCCGCCAGTTTAAGCTCGGGTCTGGCAATCCACGTATACCCCCAGGCCCACACATTGCGGAACCACAACTGCGGGAGCAACCTCAGCGGCGCGGGCGCGGGGCCCCGATTGGTCGCGGTAATCCGAATCAGCACGTCATCCGGCGCGGCCTTGGCATATTCCACCACCACATCAAAATAACGGTCTTCTTTGAACACCCCGGTGTCAATCAATTCAAATTCCGGCGCGTCACGCCCCCGGCGGCGCGCTTCCTCGATTAGCCCGCCATAAGGGTAGGGTGCGTGCGGATATTTATACAGCGCCTTCATGTACGAATGCGTGGGCGTGGAGTCGAGGTAGTAGTAATACTCCTTCACGTCTTCGCCGTGGTTGCCCTCCGGCCCGGTGAGGCCGAAGAGCCGTTCTTTAAGTATGGGGTCGCGCTCGTTCCACAACGCCAGCGCGAAGCATAAATTTTGGCGGCGGTCGCAGATGCCCAGCAAGCCATCCTCGCTCCAGCGGTAGGCGCGACTCCGCGCGTGGTCGTGCGGAAAATAATCCCACGCCTCGCCGGTGGCGCTGTAGTCCTCGCGCACCGTGCCCCAGGCGCGCTCACTGAGGTAGGGCCCCCACAGTTTCCAATCTACGTCCCGGGTGCGGTGTTCATTGAGGCGGGCCTGTTCGGCGGTGGAGGGGGTGGGCATGGGGACTCGGTTATAAAACCTGACAGGTGCGGGACAGAAAACGCTGGTTAAATAAGTGCCTCAACGCCCGCACCTGTCAGGTTTGAGTAGGATGCGGGCGAGTATAGGCCGATAAGATGCAAGGGCAAATCGGCAAAAGACCGCCGGGGCATTTCACGCCGGGAGTGAGTTCACCCAATTGCTCCAGCATCGGTTGAAAACCGACGCCTCTGTCACGCTGGAAAGCCCGCGAAGCGGGCTTGGTTCTGCCTAGCAGTTTGTCGGAGAAATAAAAGTGAGCCTGTCTCACGTAGCTGGTCTCTCCCGATTCCGGGCGTTCAAGCCGTCGCGGCGTGGTTCCGCGAGCGCAATGCCGATACTGGACGGCTTCTTTTTCTGGTCATAGGCGCGTTGAATTCTCCCCTCAGTTCGCCATCAAGCTATGCAACCGTTTCAGATTGAAGGCCAAGCACACCAAACACCATTCCCCGGCAACGGCCAGCAGGCCGCGCAAGGAGAATTGCCGAAAGCCGAGGATTTCTTTGATGCTGCCGAGCACCGGCTCGACCGTGCATTTGCGCAAGCGATAAATCGCTTGGCCGATGTCGGTTTGCAGTTTGTAGGCCATCTTGACTTTGGGGCTGGCCTCGGCGGGTGGGGGCGCCGGCGGTTCTGCCACCAGCGCCTGCCAATTTTTGTGATGCGGCTCTCGCCCGGTGGCGCTGTAAGGCTCAATGTCCCGGGCTTCCATCCCCGCGATGTTGGCTTCGCTGAAAAAGCCATTGTCCAACGCGGCGGCGGCCGGCTGACCTAGTACGCTAAGG
>CAYUFY010000420.1:0-4420 GCA_964443795.1 uncultured Anaerolineales bacterium
GCCCGCGCGTCATCCCCAACGCGCGCAGTTGCCCGATTTCGCGTTTGCGCTCGGTCAGGGTGAGCGCAAAGGTGTTGTAGATGAAATAGGCGCTGAAGAGTAAGACGACCACACTGGCAAACGGGAAGACGATATTGGTGATCACCGTCGGGCCTTCCAACGCCGCCGAGTCTTGCGCGCTGGTCACCACATAGGCCGTGCCAAGCGTCTCGGCCAATTCATCGCGGATGACTTTGGGAGTCGCACCGGGCTTGAGACGAATGAGAATTGAATTCACCATATCGGGTGTATGGAGCGCGGCCTGAAGCGTGGGCAATGGGAGCCAAGCGGTGGCGGCTCCAAACGGATTGGCTTTGAGCAGACCGACCACTGTGTAGGCGTAGGTCTCGCCTTCGATGGTTAAGCGCACGGTCTGCCCCACGCCGAGCCCGTGTTGGGCGGCCCAGATGTCGGGCAACAGAATCTCAAGACCAAGACCTTCGGGGTTTTGGAAACCCCGAAGGTCTTCTCCGGCAATTAATTCATATGGCGTAAGCACCCGCGCCGGGTCAACGCCAAGCAATTCCAACTGGCTTTCGGTCAGCGCATATTTGTAAGCGGGCGCGATTTGCTCGATGGCGGGGTTTTTGAGAATTTCATTTGCGATGGCACTGGGGAAGAACTGCGTGCGTGCGGGCGAGACTTCGAGGTCCGCCCCAGCGAGTTTGCTCTCGCGGATGGCGACGGCTTGTTGGTCGGCGGCCACGCCCAGGATTCGCATGGCAAACACCAGCGCCACCCCGAGGGCAATAGCAAAGGCGGTGAAGAGGGTGCGCCCGGTGCGGGCGCGGAGGTTGCGGAAGGCTAAGAGAAACATAAGTCAAATTCCAAATCCCAAGATTCAAATTCCAAATCAAAGCGCAATGGGCTGGCGGCTATTGAACTCCGCCGCGTGGCGCTCAATAATTTCCACCGCCCGCGCCACCCGTTCTCCGCGCGAATTTTTTCGCCCAACGCGGCGGAGCGGGCGCGCAGGGCTGAATCGTTAACCGCGACGTTAATCGCGCCCGCCAGCTTTTCTGGTGTCAATTTTTTCATCTGCGGGGCGCGCGGGCCAACGCCCAACTGCGCTACCCGCTCCGCCCAGGCGCTTTGGTCACCCACCAATGGGGATAGCGGTTGGCTCAGCCCTGCACCTGACGACTGGGTAATAAGTGGTAGGTATACCTTGTGCTCAGCGGATGGAGTTGCGGTTGATGTCGGCGTAGGCGAGGCTGTCGCACTTGCCGTTGGAGTAGGCATGCTGGTAGTCGTCGCGGTGCCGGTTGGGGTAGGCGTGGGCGTGTCGGTCGCGGTTGCTGAGCTAGTGGGCGTGGGCGTGTTGGTCGCCGTTGCCGAACCGGTGAGCGTGGGCGTGCCGGTTGGTGTGGCCGAGCCAGTGGTCGTAGGCGTGCTCGTTGGTGTTGCTGAGCCAGTGAGTGTGGGTGTACTCGTTGGTGTAGCCGAGTCAGTGGGTGTGGACGTACTCGGTGGTGTAGCCGAGTCAGTGGGTGTGGACGTACTCGTTGGTGTGGCCGAGCCAGTGGACGTGGGGGTGCTGGTTGGTATTGGCGAGCCAGTGGGCGTGGGTGTGCTCGTTGCAGTTGCGGAGGCAGTAGGTGTGGGCGTGGCTGTTGGTGTTGCCGAACCAGTAGGTGTCGGTGTGATGGTCATGGTCGCACTGTTAGTTGGCGTAGGCGTGTTGGTTGCAGTTGCTGAGCCAGCGGGCGTGGGTGTGGTGGTCATGGTCGCACTGTTAGTTGGCGTAGACGTGTTGGTTGCAGTTGCTGAGCCAGCGGGCGTGGGTGTGTTAGTCGCTGTTGCCGAGCCAGTGGGTGTAGGCGTGGGTGTTGGGATGTTTTGAATTGACACGCTCGTTGTTTTTGTCACACTGCTCAAGCCATTCGTGGCGGTGACGCTGGCGGTGTAAGTGCCCACTGCCGCGTAGGTGTGCATCGCCGTCGCGCCACTCCCCAAGTTGCCATCGCCAAAGTCCCATGTGTAAGTGATGGGCGGTGTGCCACCGAGGGCCGTCGCTGTGAAGAACGTCGTGTTGCCTATCAGCGTCGGGCTAGAGTTCACCGCATACACGCGGCATATCTCGCCGGGCATCACCTCCGGGGTGAGTTCATCCCAGCCCATATCAGGGCAAGGGCCACGCGGGTCACCTTCAAAATCAGTGGTCACACTCACATCCATCCCGGCGTTCAGCGCATCACTAAAGGCCGTGAGTCGGTAATGCACGTTGTCGGCAAAAGCCGCCGTGCCGGTGAGCGAATGCCCGCCGCTGGTGATGAGGCCGGAATATGGTTCATCTACCCCAGAGAATAAATTGTAATCTTCGTTCACGATGCCGCCGGTATTTAATATCCCCAGACCAGATGAGAAGATGGTATCTGTGATGTTCACGGTGCCGGTTTGTACATAAACCCCAACCCCTTCGCCCACCATCGTGACATGGCGAAGTGTTATCAGTGGGTTGCCGCTGTCCTCGTAAACAAGCAGTGCTTCCGGTTCATTAGACACAAACAGTGTGTTCACAATATCCATTGACACACTGTTAAAAATAAATACTCCCCCACCCACATCGGCTGTATTGCTAACAAAAGTTGTGCCAGTCACAGCGACTCTATTGCCGGAAGTACTAGCAAGAATAACGATGCCACCGCCACTGCCCCAACTGTCACCTCCCGGCGCAGTATTGCCAATAAACTGAGACTCAATCACATTCGCGGAACCAGCAAAAAGTGCGCCCCCGGCGCCGTCGCCAGTTGACGTGTTGCTGATAAAGGTTGTTTCTATCACATTCGATACGCCGAATTCGCCTGGATTAAAAAATGCGCCACCGCCATCACCTCCACTGGCTGTATTGCCTATGAAGGTTGTCTCTACCACGTTCGAGGGGGTACTGAATAATGCGCCGCCGCCATACCAAGCCGTGTTACTCAGGAAAGTCATTCCGGTAATGTAAGTTGTGTCGAAGCCATAGAAAAATGCACCGCCACCGCCGCCACCGGTTGTGTTGCTAATGAAACTTCCGCCCACTACCGCGTTGGAACCGAAAGTAAAAAATGTTGCCCCGCCCCCAGTGCCATCGCCGCTGGCCGTGTTGTTCAAGAAACGGGTCCCGGTCAAGTTCGCTCCGTATGAGAAAAACACCGCCCCACCCCCACCGTCGCCATTGGCGGTATTGCTGATGAAGGTCGAGTTAAGCACATTCAGGCGATCACCACCGGATGGAGAAAAATATGCCCCACCTCCATAGTCGCTGGCTGTGTTACCCATAAAAGTTGTGCCAGTCATGTTTTCTAAGAAATCAAAATACGCACCACCCGCGACCATGGCCGTGTTGCTCAAGAATATCGAGTCGGTCACATCTGCCCAACCGAACCACGCGCCGCCGCCAGCGGTGTTGGTGCCGGTCACGACATTGCTATACACCGTCATCTGATTCAACACAAAACCGCCATACAGTCCGCCGCCTTGAGCATCGGGCGCGTTGAGGTAGCCGTTAGTGACGGTGAAGCCTTCCAATGTAGCAAAAACATCGCCGCGAATCACCCGCCCGCCGCCCTGAGCATCGAGCGTGGTGGAGTTCGCGGCGGGGTCGTAGGTGTTCCAATCGGTGTGAGTGTAGCCGCCGCGCAACGTGAGCGTTTGCGTAATGAGCGCCACTTGCGCGGTGCCATCCTCGGTGACCACCCCAGCGCAATAGCCCGCCAACTTCACCACCGCATTGGCGCTCGCCGTGCCTAAAGCGCTTCGCACGGCGCTGGCATCGGTGCTGGAAAACACGGTTGTGCCATTGTCGGGGGTGGCAAAACAAACAGCTTGACCTCCCGCATAAGCCCCCCCCGCTGTTGACGAGGTGTCGGGGGCGAAGGTAAAAGCCAAACTCAAGCCAACCAGCACGACAATGCTGAGACAAATAGACAAGCGATTAAGGCGAATGGGAGTTGACATGGGCTTCCCCTTTCCAACTTTAGCCGATACAGCCGAAAAACCACGTCAGCTCATGCTCGGGCAAGTGGATTGAGTCAAGTGAAGTCTAAGGGGTGCGGGAGAAGTGTCAAACGCCAGCACTCAACCTTCTGCAAATAAGAGCCACTATAATACCGCGTAATGCCCAGCAATGATTGGAGTCTCCCCATGTCCGCTTCTGCCACTGACCGCTTTCAACACGCCGCCGATGAGGCGCTCCACGATGCCGCGTTCGGTAGTAGTTTGAATCACCAAATCCGTCTTTTACGCCGCCTGCCAAAAATCTTCTAAAGTTGTCACCGTGCCCGCGCCCATTTCTTCGCGCATCAGACGTTCTGTACCGCACAGGCTTTCTGCGCCAACCTCAGCGCCGCCTGCGCGTCTTCGTTCCACGGCTCCGGCAAACCGGCCAAGTCACCGC
>CAYUFY010000421.1:0-4416 GCA_964443795.1 uncultured Anaerolineales bacterium
AACCCCTCCGCCCACGCCGACTAGCCCCGCCCCCACCGAAACCCCGACCTCACCCCCCACCGAGACTCCAACCATCACCCTCACCCCGGCGGGCGGCGGCCATGGCAAAATCGCCTTTACGTCCATGCGGGACGGCACCAGTGAAATCTATCTGATGAATCCGGACGGCACTGGCCTAACCCGCCTCACCGACAACACCGTCAGCGATTCGTCCCCCGCCTGGTCGCCAGATGGATCGCAAATCGTGTTTGTCTCCAAGCGCGATGGCAACAGCGAAATCTATGTGATGAATGCCAATGGCACCCGGCAAACCCGCCTCACCAACAATCCCGCCGCCGACTTTAGCCCGGCCTGGTCGCCGGATGGCACGCTCATCGTTTTCGCTTCGGGCCGCGACGGCACGAACACCGCCAGCAATGGCGAAATTTACGTGATGAACACCGATGGCTCCAACCAAACGCGTCTGACCGATAAAGCTGGCGACGACTTTGACCCGATTTGGTCGCCGGATGGGAAAAAGATTGCCTTTGTCTCCAACCGCTTTAGCAACAGCGACATCTATGTGATGAACGCCGACGGCTCGGAGCAAACTCGCTTAACCAAGAGTGGCGGACAAGGCCCGGCCTGGTCGCCCGATGGCACGCGCATTCTCTACTATGCCAAACGGGGCGTAAAAATCGAAGTTTTTGTGATGACCACCAGCGGCTTTGTGCTCGACCGCTTAACCACTTATCCGGCCCACGCCACCGACCCGGTCTGGTCAGCCGATGGCACGCGCATCGTCTATGTCTCCGACAGCGCCACCGACACCAATATCTATAACCAAGACCAAAACGAAATTTTCATCATGAACGCCGACGGCACCGGCGCCACCCAACTCACCGAGGTGGCTGGTAATGACTCTGGCCCGGCCTGGTCACCCTAAAAACGCACCCCGTGTCTTTTGTGCAAATTGCCCCTTGACTTTCACTTTGCGCTTGTGATATTCTCGCTCACAATCAAATAGCACACTCTTATCCAGAGAGGCGGAGGGACCGGCCCGATGATGCCTCGGCAACCTGCTTTAGCAAGGTGCCAAATCCGGCAGTGTAGGGATAACCTTATCGGTTATCCGCTTCTGGAAGATGAGAGAACGGCAGAACGCCATTTCTGACCCCATCTCATCCCAGATGGGGTTTTCTCATTCTCCCTCTCTCGTCATGCTTTTCGACGGGAGAGGGTAGGGTGAGGGCCCCTCTGGTCTCTCTCGATAAGATGATTCCACTTTGCGGAGAGAGACCATGACCAACTATCAGTTACCGGTGACCCAAACCAAAACCCCGCCGCCCACGCGGATTAAACGCGGCCCCTCGACGGACGCCGTCCACGCGGGGGATGCGCGCCCGCGCGCTTACCACGCCCTCGCGATGCCCGTGGTCCAAACAGCGACCTATACCTTCGAGAACACCGCCGACCTGTGTGCCTTTCAAGATGCGCGGATGTGGGGTGGCGGGCGGGATCGCACCGAATATGGGCGCTATGGCAACCCCACCGTCGCCGCCTGCGAAACCAAACTGGCCGCGCTCGACCACGGCGATGACGCCGTGTTATTTGCCTCGGGCATGTCGGCCATCACCACCACGTTGCTGTCCCTGCTCCCGGCGGGCGCGCATCTCGTCATCGGCGACGACTGTTACCGCCGCACCCGCCAGTTCTGCCTCACCTTCCTCAAGCGGTTTGGCATCACCACCACGGTCGTGCCCATGGGCGATTTCGCCGCGCTCGAAGCCGCCATTCAACCCAATACCCGCCTCATCGTTTCTGAATCCCCAACCAACCCCTACTTGCGCGTGGTGGATTTGGTGCGCCTGGTTGAAATTACCCAACGCCACGGCGTAAAGACGCTCATTGACTCGACCTTCGCCACCCCGGTCAATCAATGCCCACTGGATTTCGGGGTCGACTTGGTGGCGCACTCGGCCACCAAATATCTGAGCGGTCACAATGATTTGCTGGCGGGGGTGGTGGTTGGCAAAGCCGGTCTGATCGATTCGCTCCGTCAGTCGCTGGGCGTGCTCGGGGGGGTCAGCGACCCGCACAACGCCGCGCTCCTCCTGCGGGGCACAAAAACGCTCGGGTTGCGCGTCGCCCAGCAAAACGCTAGTGCTCAGGCCGTGGCCGAATTTTTGGAAGCGCATCCCCGCGTGAGCCGCGTCTGGTATCCCGGTCTCGCCTCGCATCCCGACCATGGAGTGGCACGCGCACAAATGCTCGGATTCGGCGGGGTGGTCAGTTTTGAAATTGCCGGGTCACTGGAAGACACCAGTCGTTTTATTGACTCGGTGGAAATTCCCATCATCGCGCCCTCGCTCGGCGGCTGTGAGACGCTGATCGAACAGCCCGCGTTGATGTCCTATTATGAATTATCAACGGAGGAGCGCCTGGCCGTTGGCATCAAAGATAATCTGGTCCGGTTGGCGCTGGGCGTGGAGGACACCGATGACCTGATCGCCGACTTAGAACAGGCCCTGGAGCGCACGTGATATTGAATAACGGCCCAACTATGGATCAGCCTGCGCCCCGTTGATTGGCGGGTTTTAGCAAAACGAACTCCCCACAGCAACCCATCAGATTTCAAGGGTTGTTGCGGGGAGTTTTCAATTGTGCATCAATACAAAAACTGCCCCCCCTGCCATTCGTCAAAGGCTCAGGGTATTATTCAGCAACTTGTAGCACAATCTTGCCGCGCGTGTGCCGCCCCTCCATCATTTCGTGGGCCTTGGCGGTTTCGGCGAGCGGTAGCACGGCGGAAACATGGGGTTTGATCTGCCCCGCATCAACCATCGCCGCTACTTCCGTTAGAACTTCCCCGATGGGGGGCGATGAGAAGACCATCGCCTGGCGCACGCCAGGCGCGGTGGCCGTTTCCGGTGAGGGCGCTTGAATCGTAGAAACAAGCATCCCGCCGGGCTTCAGCACTTTCCAGGAGCGTTGCTGAACATCACCACCCACTGTGTCCAGAACAACATCCACCTGGCTGACGACATCTTCAAACGGAGTGGTGGAATAATCTATGGCCTGATCAACGTTCAATTCTTTAAGAAAATCGAGATTAGAGGAGGCCGTGCCAATCACTTTGGCGCCCCGCGCCTTGGCGAGTTGTGCGGCCATATGCCCGACCCCACCGGCGGCCCCATGAATAAGAACCGTTTGTCCGCTTGTCAGTTGCTTGTCAGTTGAGCCAGCTCAATGAGCGCTTGCCAGGCCGTAAGGGTGATATGCGGGATAGCCGCCGCATGGACATGATCCAGCGACCGAGGTTTAGCGGCTACATCCGAAGCCGGTACAACAACATATTCGGCATAGCCGCCATCACGGGTGACACCTACCCGGGAATATACGCTGTCGCCTGGCTTAAAGGCAGTCACCCCAGCCCCGACTTCTTCAATGATACCGGAAGCATCGGTTCCCAAAATGACAGGAAAGGTGGGGTTGAAATAAGCTGCCCTATAACCCGCGCGCACAGCGCAATCGAACGGATTGACGGTTGAAGCTAGGATACGGATGAGCACTTCACCCTCGCCAGGCTTGGGGCGTGGCGCATCTTCATGAACAAGTACGGTTTTGTCACCATAAGCATGAATACGTACGGATTTCATTGACAACATTAAAACGCTCCTATGTTGGGTTTAAGGCCGGGATGATATTGGGGTTAATGGGTTAATTCGACATTCTGACATTGTCAAAGTAATCACCGTGCCGTGGCATTGATAACTTGCGTGGGGAGCGTGTCCGTAATCAGCGCACCAGTCGCGGCGGAGGGGCCAGCATTGGAGATGACCAGCGTGTAGGTGATGGGCGTGCCAGCGATGCCGCTGGTCGCCACGGTCTTGCCCACCGCGAGGTCGGACTGGCGCGTGACGGTGCTGGAGTCGGTCGCCGTGTTGTCGCCGGGCACCGGGTCTACCACGCCCACCGGCATGGTGAGCGTCACGGTGTTGGTGATGACACTCTGTGCAACCGGCGCTTCAACGGCGCTCAGGGACGGCGCGGCCAGACCGGCCGCCGAAGCGGGCGCGGTGAATAGCGCGGCGCACACCAGCGCCAGCCCACCGGCGATTCCGAGACCGAACAGGCGTGTGAGCAATTTAGACATGAGCATCTCCTCGACGATTAACTATTTGGGGCAACGATGGCGTTGAGCAGGATGGTGACGACTCCAGCGGGAGCCAGATTGACAAGCACATTGACGTTGCCGCTTCCACTGGCCGCAACTGGACCCGGCGCTCGCCGAACAAGTCCAGGTGGCGCTGATGAGTTGCGGTGGGGGTGGGTCAAACACGGTCACGCCCGGCGCGGCGCTGGGGCCGCTGTTGGTGACCACCAGCGTGTAACTAATGGCGAGGCCGGCGACGACCGGCGGCGGGCTGGTGCGAA
>CAYUFY010000422.1:0-4393 GCA_964443795.1 uncultured Anaerolineales bacterium
ACCCTTCAAACACTGTGTTAAGCAATTATGACGCCCATTTCCTGAGGTCCTGTCAGAGATGCATTTAATTTCTTTTCTGATAAGTTCACGGACACAACAAAACGCCCGTGCGATTTCCTTAACGTAAAAATGGCGCATTTGCCAATTGCGAACAGTGTGAACTCTGTCATAAATGAGTTGGTCGTGTACCCATAGTCTAAGTTGATAGGTGTCAATCAACTCGGGTTTTGTTGGTGGGTTTGGCGTTAACTCAAACGCGACGTATCCGCGAGAAAAAAAAGCCGTGGTTGTTTGGAGTTTCGCCATGATTACAGGACAGGATAATGCTAATAGCCGCCCAACCGTTAAGTGAGCGGAAACTTTCCGTATAAGACCCCGGACAAAATGCGGAATGAAGTCACATTAAAATATCCAGCACGGGGGTTAATTGCGGAAACTTTCCGTATAATATCCCGCACGGGCGTTAATTACGGAACGGCTTTTCCGTAATTTCTCCCGTGCGCGTGATGTTAATTGCGGAACGCCAATGCACATAATATAGGCCCGTGGCCTTGGCGAGTCAATTCATCTTTCCCAGCAACAACCTATAAGCCTGCCGGGCCGAGGCGTAGTCGGGGTTGAGTGCCAGCGCTTGGACATAGCAATCCCGGGCTTTATCCCAGCGCCCGAAATGTTCGTGAACGCGCCCAAGATTGAGGTGGGCGAATTCGGGATTGGCATAGCGCGGCGCGGCTAGGGCTTTCCCCAGCCAAGCACTGGCTTCCTGCCACCAGCCCAATTCAATAAAATACGCGCCAATGTCGTTATAAGGATTGCCGAAAGTTGGGTCACAGGCGATGGCCCGGTGGCATTCTTCGATGGCGTCTTCGTGGCGGTTAAGCATGGCGTACACCCAGCCGAGGAAAGTGTGGGCCTCCGCCGTGGGATAATGGGCAATGGATTCTTTGTAGAGCCGGATGGCATCGGCCCAGGCGCCCCGCTGATGTAACTGATAGGCGCGTTGGAATAACTGGCGGGCCACCCGGGCGGCGGCGGAATCATCTGCAAGCATGACTGGAATGTACCACAGACCCAGCCCGCGCAGATGGGCTGAGCGTTCTGGGTTCCCACGAATTTATTTGCCGGACGGCTTTGCCTTCACTTGACCTCTCCCATATCCGCACTACTATATAGGCCATGACTACCGACCTCCAACCTGGCACTTGTTATCCCCTCGGCGCAACCATGCGCCACGGGGGCGTGAACTTCTCCATCTTTTCCAAAAACGGCGTGGCGGTGCAACTGCTGTTGTTCGACCATTACGACTCGCCCCGCCCGGCGCGCGTCATCGCGCTTGACCCGGCGCGCCACAAAACATTTTACTACTGGCACGTTTTTGTTCCCAATCTCGGCGCGGGTCAGCTCTACGGCTATCGGGTGGAGGGGCCGTTTGCCCCGGCCCAGGGGCACCGTTTCGACGCGACCAAGGTTTTGCTCGACCCCTACGCCCGCGCGGTGATGTATGGCGACAATTATTCCCGTGAGGCCGCGCAACACCCGGGCGATAACTGCGCCCACGCCCTCAAGAGCGTGGTGGTCAATGCGCGTGGCTATGATTGGGAGGGCGATGTACCGCTCCAGCGCCCGTTTGCCGGGTCGGTGATTTACGAAATGCATGTGGGCGGTTTCACGCGCCACGCGTCGGCGGACCTCCCGCCGCACCAGCGTGGCACCTACGCCGGGTTAATTGAGAAAATCCCCTACCTCCAAGACCTGGGCGTGACCACGGTGGAACTATTGCCCGTGCAACAATTTGATGAGCAGGATGGCCCGGCAGGTTTGGGTAACTATTGGGGTTACAGTTCGATTGGATTTTTCGCGCCCCACCGGGGGTACGCTTCCCGCGCGGAAGCGCTGGCCCCGGTGGACGAGTTCCGCGATCTCGTGAAAGCCCTCCATCGCGCCGGCCTCGAGGTCATCCTCGACGTGGTTTTCAATCACACCGCCGAAGGGGATGCCACTGGCCCCACGCTCTCGTTTAAAGGTTTGGAAAATCGCGCCTATTACATCTTGCAATCCGACCGGACGCAATATGCCAATTACTCGGGCTGTGGCAACACCTTCAACGCCAACCATTCCATCCCGCGCCGGTTAATTCTGGATTGTCTGCGCTATTGGTCGCAAGATATGCACGTGGACGGCTTTCGGTTTGATCTGGCCTCGGCCATGGCGCGCGACGAGTGGGGCGAGCCTATGCCCAGCCCGCCCATTTTGTGGGATATCGAATCAGACCCGGTGCTGGCGGGCACTAAAATTGTGGCTGAGGCGTGGGACGCCGCGGGGCTGTATCAAGTTGGCTCCTTCGTTGGTCACAAATGGGCCGAATGGAACGGCCAATATCGGGATGACACGCGCCGGTTTGTCAAAGGCGATGCCGACACAGTCTGGAAAATGTCGCGCCGCCTAATGGCCAGCCCCGACCTGTACCCACAACCCGACCGCGAACCCAACCGGAGCATCAACTTCGTCACCTGTCACGATGGCTTCACCCTCGCCGATTTGGTGACCTATAACACCAAGCACAATGAAGCCAATCGGCTCGATAGCACCGATGGCGCGAATGCCAACTTTAGCTGGAACTGCGGCGTGGAAGGCCCCACCTCGGACCCCCGGGTGCTGGTTTTGCGCCAGCAACAGATGAAGAATTTACTCGTGCTCTTGTTTGTGTCGCAAGGCACGCCCATGCTCTTGATGGGTGACGAAGTGGGGCGCACGCAAGGTGGCAACAACAACGGTTTTTGTCAGGACACGGAAGTCAGTTGGTTCAACTGGGATGACCTGCCCCGGCAGGCTGACCTGTTCCGTTTCACGCGCGGGCTGATCCACTTCAACCGCACCCACCAGATTTTCCAGGACGAGCATTTCTGGGCGGCCGAAGGCGGCGCCGATGTGATCTGGCATGGTATTCACTTACATCAACCCGATTGGGGCCCCGACTCGCACAGCCTCGCCGTTGAACTCATGCATCTCACGTATGGCGAACATTTGCATCTCATGCTAAACGTGTACTGGGAGCCCCTGGAATTTGATCTGCCCCCAGGCGCGGACTGGCGGCGGGTGGTGGACACCGCGCGCCCCGCGCCCGACGATTACTGTGATCCCGATCAGGCGCCGCTGGTCACGGGGAAAAGCTATCGGGTGGCGGCGCGGTCAGTGGTGATTTTGAGCGATAAAACAAAACCCCGCGCTCGCTAGGCACAGGGTTTGGTGGGAGTGTGCCCCTGCCGTGACTCGAACACGGGCTTTCACCTCCGGAGGGTGACGCGCTATCCACTGCGCTACAGGGGCAACTGACGCGATTTTACCATATTCACGCTTGCGTACTCAACGCGGCAATGTCACTGCGTAATTTGGCAATGCGCGTTTCGGCCCCAGCCTCCGCGCCCACCCGCACCCGTTGATATTTCTTAAACGCCAACTCACCGCACTTGTCGTACAGTTGCGTGGTTTGCCGCCACCGCCCGCCAGCCAGCGCGCCCCAGCGGGTCGCCATTTGCCCCAGCACAGAACAGGCCGTGCGGTACTGTGCCTCCGACAAATGCCCCAACCCGACTTCCTCGCGCAGTTGCTCGCGCATAATCTGCCCCTCGCGCCACACCAGATACAGAATAAACGCGAACAAGCCAAAGAACCCGAGCCAATCAATCACACTGCCCAGAAAACAGATGAGTAAATTGCCCGTGCTGGCCAGCGCGTTATGAAACCCATGGGCGAAGATGGCGACCAGATAGCCTAAGAACGGTGCCACCCACCGCACCCACCCCCGGTTGAGCCGCGCCGCCGCGAACCCCATCCCGGTGAACGACGTGAGCGTGGCATGCAAAAACGCAATGACGATGGCGCGCACAAAAGTAGTAAAGGCCAACCCGGCCAGCCCGCCCTCGCCGTAACCCGTAAAAATATAATTCACGTTCTCGGTTGCCGCGAACCCAAACCCCACCATGCTCCCATATAAAATCCCATCCAGTGTCGAATCAAACTCGTGACGGAAATACAGAAACACCCCGAACACCGCCAGGCCCTTCACCGTCTCCTCCACTAACGGTGCTACAAACACCGCCGTGCCGATGCTCGCCAAAGTGTCGCCCACCACAAACATCAATCCTAAATCGAACACGGTATTGATGATGAGCGCCGACCCGGCGGCGACAATTGCGCCCCACATGAACACGCCGAACAGCAACAGCGGCGGCTCCTTTTCGTAGCGGTCAAACCACGTCAGCACCAGCGCGTAGAGCGCCATGGGCACCACCCCTAAAAAAATGGACAGTAAGACGCCAATGAACATAGCCTTTTCCTCGCTAAGGCCACCTATGCGCCGCGCAGTTTTTTCCAGTGCTTGGCAAAGGTGGAG
>CAYUFY010000423.1:0-4380 GCA_964443795.1 uncultured Anaerolineales bacterium
CTTATCCACCAGGGCTGGAAGCCCTGTGGCTTGCGGCGGGTTTCAATCGGTCAGTTGTTCTCATTGTCCTCGTGTTCGCCGGGTTGGGGTGTTCCCTCGGCGCCACCCCGCCCCCGAACACGGCCACCCCGGACCTGGCGGCCACCGCTCAATTAGTGACCGCCACCGCACACGCTCAGGCCGAAGCGGTGACGGAGGCGGCGGCCACCCAGCAGGCTAAGGCCAGCGCCGAAACCCAAGCCGCTGAGACTACGGCCACCGCAGTGATGGCATTGACGGCCACCCCGGCGCGGGCCACCGAAGTGGCCGCCATCCGGCAAGCCACCCGGCAGGCGGCCACCGCGCAGGCGCTCGTCGCCGCCACCGCGCAAGCGCAACCCATGGCCGAGGTGGTGCAAAAACTATCGGACGACGGCTATGTCTCCCAAACGGCCGGCGACTATTATTACCTCGACCGCTTTGAAGAGAATTGGGCGCAACTGGGTTGGTACCGCTTTTGGGAAACCGGCCTTGAACCCACCAATTTCGTCATCCGCGCGGACGCCTGGTGGTCGTCGGCCAGCAAGACCGCCGACTGGTGGAACTCCGGTTGCGGCTTCGTCTTTCGCGAAGAGAGTGAAGATAATCATTACCTGGCGTATCTGGGGTTGGATGGCTGGGTGTATTACTCGGCGTTTCGCAATGGCCAGTTTGTAGACCTGGGTGGAAACAGTTACGGCAAAGTGGAGGTGCCCACCGGTGAAGCGCGGCTCATGCTCATCGTGGAAGATAATAAATTTACTTTCTTCGTTAACGAGAAGCGCGTCTATAGCAAGACGGATGGAATGTTTGACACCGGCTCGCTGGCGCTCACTTTGCTTTCGGGCACCAATAAAGATTCGGGCACCTGGTGCAAAATGACGGACATCGAAGTTTGGGAATTTAAATAGGGGGTTTCCCCCCCATCAAATTCAGGGGAGAGCCTTGTTTCGCACAAGGCTCTTTTTGTTTAAAGTGGATACAACAAAACCGAGAGACAGTTCGCCGCACGTTCGGGCAGATGGCCGTCCCTGTCCGAATGCACCTTTGGCCTCTCGACCAGGCACGGCTTCCAAACTACTGTCTTAGAAACGGAGCTGACCCATGAACCTATTTTCTCGCATCCAAATGTTTTTCAATGTCAAAACGCAAGCCGCCCTCGATGCCGCCGAAGACCCGCGCCAGACCCTGGAGTATGGCTATGTGCGCCAGTTGGAGATGCTCCGACAGGTGAAGCATGGCCTGATCGAAGTCTCCACCTCGCGCCACCAATTGGCCGCGCAGACCAAGAAACTGCGCGAGCGCCTCCCGCTGTTGGACGAGCAGGCCCAACGCGCCCTGGCCGCCGGGCGCGAAGACCTGGCCCGGCTCGCCCTTCAGCGCAAGCAAACGTGCCTCTCCGAACTCGCGCACCTCGAACCGCAAATGGCGGAAGTGGCCGAAGATGAGCGCAAGCTGACCATTGCCGAACAGCAATTCGCGCTTCGCGTGGATGCCTTCCGCACCCGGCGCGAAACGCTCGCGGCCCGCTACACCGCCGCTCAAGCGCAAGTCGGCATCAGCGAAACGCTCAGCGGCGTCTCGGCGGAGTCGGGCGTGCTGGGCATGGCGCTCACGCGCGCCGAAGAACGCATTGGACGGATGCAAGCCCGCGCCTCGGCGTTGGACGCGCTGATTGACAACGGCGCGCTCACCCCCGTGAGCGGCGAAGACCCGCTGGAACGTGAACTGCGCGAGCTGGCCGCCACCCAAGCGGTGGAGGCCGAACTTGCCGCGTTGAAGGCGGCCACGGTGTTGCCGCAATAATGGCTTTACCAGATTTAACGGGAAACCGATGTAGGTCGGGCTTGTAGTCCGACATCTGATGCGGCAAAAGCCGTCGCGCTGCAAGCGCGACCTACGCCAATCCCATCAAAAATGGTAGAGCCGCCGCAATAATTTAACTCACCTTTCACCCTCACAGGAGCCATCCCATGTCACCCTCTCGTCGTCACTCCCCGTCCGATGAATTAACCCAAGGCCAAATTGTCATCCTCACCGCGCGCTGGATTTTGGTGCTGACCGGTTTGTTGCTCACGCTTCTTGCGCCGGGGAGCCTGAATGCCGTGCGCTTTCAAATCGTGGTCCTGCTCGTGCTGGCGGTCGCCAACTTCTATCTGTGCGCGCAAGTGTTCACGCGCCAACCCACGCTGAAAGAAGTGGTTTACTGCGCCAGTTTGGCGGACCTCATCGTCATTACGCTCATTGTGCTGTCCCAAGGTGGCTTTGCCTCGAACACCTACGTCTTCTACTTCCCCGCGCTGTTGGCACTCTCGGTGGCCTTCTCCACGCCGATGTTAGTCGTCTTTGCCAGCGGCATTTTGATGAGCTATGGCTTTATCGGCGTGGTCACGCTGGCCGCGTGGGATGCGGACTTGCCAGTGCTGATTATCCGCTTGCTGATGCTGGCCGCCGTGGCGGTGTGTGGCAACAACTATTGGCGGATGGAACGCGCCCGGCGCGCGGGCCTCCTCGAGGAGACGCGCCCCCGCGCGGTCGCCAGTCCCGCGCCGGAACCCGTGTCCGCGCCTCGCCCGCAAACCGCCGCCGTCCCCAATCTCTAATCTCCAATCCCTCATCTTTCACAGGAGCCTCCCATGTCCCAAAAAACTTTGCTTGCTCACGAAGCCGCGCAAGATATCTTCTTCGGTCAAATCGTGCTCATCTGGGCGCGCTGGTTCTTCATCGCCGCCGGGGCCATCCTGGCCTTGTGGTCGGCGCGCTCGGTGGGTGAACTCACCGCCACCATTCTCGTGGTCATCGGCTTGATGGCGATGAACTTCTTTGTGCACGGGCGCTACTTGCTCGAAAAGCCCGCCAATCGGTTGCTCTTGCTGGCGCTGAGCCTGCTCGATCTCGGGCTGACCACGCTCTTTGTCTGGAACTGGCAGGGGCAGGGCGGTTTGCAAAGCCCCTATTTCATCTTTTACTACCCGTTGGTGTTTGCCTTTGCGCTGGTCTTCACCCCGCCCGTGACCATCGGCTACACCAGTCTGGTGCTGGTAGCGTACCTGAGTGTGTGCTTGTTCGCGCAACCGTCTATTCTGGCCGAGGGCACGACGCACGATTTCGTCTCGTTGCTCACGCGCCTCATCACCCTCGCGGCGATGGGCGGCCTCGGCACCTATTACTGGCGCACCCAGCGCAACTTGCGGCGCGCCGCGCTAGGCCCCGGCGCGTTGGCGGCCCGCTAAAAATTTCTGCTATGCGGGGCGAGCGATGGCTCGCCCCGCGACTTTTCTTAACGACACGACATCGCATACGCCTTAGCTTCGAGGAAGACCGACCATGACCAGCTGGCTACATCGCCTCACCTCCGCTCTCAAAGAGGGCACCCGCGCGTTGCTCGTCTCCGCGGATGACCCGCGCGCCATGTCGCCCGCTGACCCGGCGCTTCAGCACCAGCGGTTATTGGCGCGGGTGCAACAAGCCCGGCTGGATCAGGCGACCGCCCGCGCCCGGTTGGGCACCCGCCTCGCGGAATTGCAGGCCCGCTTGCCCGGGCTGGAAACCCAGGCCCGCCGGGCGGTGGCGGCCCACCACGACGACGCGGCCCGGCTCGCTTTGCAACAACGGCAAATCACCCTCCGCGAAGCGCAGGCGCTCGAGACCCAGGTGGCCGACCTGCACCGTGATGAACAACGTCTGGCGGAAGTGGAACAACGGTTGGTGGCTCGCCTCGAAGTCTGGCGCTCGCAACAAGTGTTGACCGCCGCGCGCTACACCGCCGCCGAAGCGCAGGTCCGCGTTCACGAAGCCCTGTTTAATTTTTCAGATGAATTGACTGACCTCGGCCCCAGTCTCGATCAGGCCGAACACCGCGCCGAACAAATGCAGGCCCGCGCCCTGGCCCTGGACTCTTTGCTGGCCGAGACTTCTGTCAGCCTGCCGGGGTGGGTGGCAGGCGATGGGGTTTCACAACAACTCGCCCAGTTGGATCTGGAACGCGAGATTGAAGCCGAGTTGCAGGCGCTGAAACAGACCGAGCCAAATAATTAGTGGCAGTGAATTAGCTAACCCGTTACGACCTGAAACCCTATGTTGCCGCCCCGGCGGCCGGCGCGCGCCTTACGGCCCGACCTGCCCCGCGGGTTGGATGCGCTGATCCTGTGGTTGTTGAACAAGAATCCCGCCGACCGCCCGGCCTCGGCGCGAGAAGTGGGTGCGGGTGAGGTGAAACAGTTGTGTGGCAATGAGGGGGGTAGCGGTCATAGTGGCCTCCAATGTGAGATTGGCTGTTACTGTACGGGGAGTGGCGTGCTGAGGGGCGGCCGGTGTTCGTGCGGGCCAGAGGGGGGAGGAGGGGCGCACGAAAGTGCGGGG
>CAYUFY010000424.1:0-4376 GCA_964443795.1 uncultured Anaerolineales bacterium
AATTCCGGTTGAGGCAGTACCAACCAGCGGCTATTCAGCGCTGCCGCTGGCGGCCTAGGCTCACTATTTCAGACTTACACCCATCCCCAATGGGCCAACTCCACGCCTACCTCCCCATGGACCGCCGGCAGGCGCTGGCGCGCGGCGCTTACTTGAATTCCTGAAGAAAACGGATGACGTTGGTCATCTCGTCAGCCGAGACCGCGGCCAGGAAATTACTGACCCGGCGCAACAATTCGCCATGCTCCAATTCCTCGGAGAGGCTGATCCCCGCATGGTCGCGCCCGGCTTCATACCAGAGGGTGGCCAGGGGCGCGAAATGTTTGGCGTTATACGTCAGGATGGCGCGTCCCTGTTCGGTGGCAAAAGCCAGTTGCTCGGCATCTTTCAGCCCGGCCCGGTCAGCGTCGTGAACATGCAAGACATCGTAACCCGCGTCGCGCAGGGCGCGGGTGAGTCCCCGCCAAATATGTTCGTCCAGAAAAAGTTTAACCGGCGCGCCCATCACCGGCCCGGCCCCACCAGTTTTTGATAAGCCGCTTCGCCCAACCGGTCCCGCAAATACTGCCGGGTGGCGGCTTCGCTGTTCTCCAAACGCTCCTGGTCAATCTCGGCCTGATGTTCGTGATAATAGCTCAACGCATCGTGGATGGCGGCCAGGGGGAGATGGGGCATCACCTCATTCGCCAGGCTGTCGGGGGTCTCGCCCGCCTGCAGACAACCGATGACAAGGCTGACCGGAATCTGCGAGCCTTTAATCATGGGCCGTTCCCCGGCCAGGGTTTGGACCCGCTCCACATACGGATGCGGCGGAAAGAGATGTTCTTTTAGCACCGCCTCCACCAGTTCCGTTGGCGAGCGTTTAACTTGCGCGGCGCGCTGGGACAGTAATTTGAAAGTATCTTCGGAAAGGGTAATGGTGGGCTTCATCAGCAGGCGACCTTTCTCTCGGAGATTATACATCGTTCCATATGAGTTGGAACGCGCCCAGATAGGTGACGCGCGCCGAAGCCCAGTAAGCCGTCATCATTCGGGAGTATAATCTTTTCGACCACTTCATTCGGCGGGTATCAACAGCAAAATGGGCCAACTCCACACCTACCTCCCCATGGACCGCCGGCAGGCGCTGGCGCGCGGCGCTGACCTGCCCGAGCGCACCACCGGCGCGGCGCTGTTCGCGGACCTCTCCGGCTTCACCGCCCTCACCGAAACGTTACTCAAAGAATATGGCGAACAGGGCGGCGCGGAAAAACTCACCTGGCGGCTCAATCGCATCTTCGATGGCTTGGTCGCCAAGGTGGACGACTACGGCGGGAGCGTGACCACCTTCGGCGGCGACGCGCTGACGTGCTGGTTTGACGATGGCCCTGCGACTGGCTCCGCTTCGGCAGGCTCAGCGGCCTTACGTGCGGTGGCCTGCGCGTTGGCGATGCAAAAAGCCATGACCGGCCGCCTGGCCGCCTCCACCCAATCGCTCGCTGGCGGCCCGGCCGTCCCGCTCGCCATGAAAGCCGCCATCGCCAGCGGCCCGGCGCTGGCGCGTAGGCGACCCCAACTTGCATTACATTGATGTGCTGGCCGGGGCCACGCTGGACCAGATGGCGGCGGCGGAGAAACACGCCCACAAGGGCGAAGTGGTGCTCACCGCCGCGACCGCCCGGCAACTTGCGGACAAACTCGACATCCAAGAATGGCGCGCCGACGAAAACTTTGCGCTGGTCGCGGGGCTTAAGCAACCCGTCAACACCGCGCGCTGGCCTACCTTAGCCGTCCCCACCGGCGGCGACTGGACCGAACCCATCCCCTCAGCCGACCTGCGCCCGTGGTTCCTCGCCCCGGTGTACGAGCGTCTGCGCTACGGCGAAAACCTCGCCAACTTTAAAGCCAGTTCCTCAGCGAAATCCGCTCCACCGTGGTGCTGTTCCTCAGCTTCGGCGGGCTGGACTACGACGCCGATGAAGCCGCCGGGGCCAAACTCGATGCCTACCTGCGCTGGGTGCAGGCCACGCTCGCCCAATACGAAGGCTATCTACTGCAATTCATCCTCGGCGACAAAGGCGCGTATCTGTACGCCACCTTTGGCGCGCCGGTCGCGCACCCCGACGACCCGGCGCGGGCGGTGGCGGCCGCGCTCGAACTCCGGCAACCCCCCGCCACTCTAAGTTTTATCCGCGACTCACATCTCGGCCTCAGCCAGGGGCGCTTGTGGGCGGGCGCGTATGGCGGCGCCACCCGCCGCACCTATGGCGTGCTGGGCGATGAAGTCAACGTGGCCGCGCGGTTGATGGCGAAAGCCGCGCCCGGACAGATTCTGGTCAGCGAAAAAATCGCCGCGACCGTCGCGCCCCAGTTCCACTTCCGCTCGGTGGGAGCGCTGGACCTCAAGGGCAAAACCGCCCCCCTGGCGGCGTTGGAAGTCGTGGGGGCCGTGACCCCGACGGGCGGGGCCGCCGCCCGGTTCACCGCGCGGCTGGTCGGGCGCGACGCCGAGCTGGCGCGCTTGCGGCCCCGGCTCGATTCGGTCCTCGCCGGCCAAGGACAAATTCTGCGGATCGAAGGGCAACCCGGCGTGGGCAAGAGTCACTTCAGCGCGGCGCTGGCGCAACGCGCGCAGACGCGCGGCTTGCGGGTCGTCTGCGGCGCGTGCCACCCCCTCACCCAGACCACCGCCTATGGGCCGTGGCGCGAAATCCTGTGGTCGCTGTTAGGGCTGGACGAGGTCCCCGAAGGCGAGCCGCAATTCGCGCGGGTGGAGCAGGTCGTGCAGGCCGCCGACCCCGACTGGCTGGTGCGCCTGCCGCTCCTCGCCGACGTGCTGGGTCTGCCCCTGGCGCAGAACGCCACCACCGCCGCGCGCGAGCCGGAGGCGCGCCAAATCGCCTTGTTCGATTTCATCACCGACCTGCTCCGGCAGTGGGCGAGCGTCCAGCCGCTGTTTATTTTGATCGAAGATATTCAGTGGCTGGATGGCGACTCGCAGACTCTGACCCTGAAACTGGCGCACGGCCTCGCATCCGCGCGGGTGATGCTGACCCTCACGCAACGCCCACCCCGGCCGGCCGCCCCGCCGCCGCTGGCGAAGCTCGATGAGTTGCCGTATCACCAGGTCATGCATCTGGGCGAGCTAGCCCCGGAGGGCGCGACCGCGCTCATCGCCAGCCGGTTGGACAACCGCGCCTCGGCGCTGGTGCTGGCCCTCATCCAGACCTGGACGCGCGGCAACGCGCTCTTTATTGAAGAACTGATTGGCTCCCTGCGCGAAACCGGGCGGCTCTATCGCCGCGACGATGGCTTGTGGATGCTCTCGCGCGAACTGGTGGAAGCCCTGCGGGCCGCCAACTGCCTGGTGCCCTCGCGCGACCCCCTGCTCGGCGAGTGGGCCCTGGCCTCGCACGCCCCGCTCTCCGATGCCGCCCTCGGCCTACGCGATGCCGCGCAAAAAGTGGTCACCGAACGCTTTGACCGCCTGCAAGAGCGGCACAAAGTCACGCTCAAAGTCGCCAGCGTCATCGGGCCGAGTTTCGATTTGGGATTGCTCGCGCCCGTGCACCCGGCGCGCCCGCCCGAAGGGGATTTGCATGACCAACTGGAAATGCTCACCCGCCAGAACTTCACCGAGGCCTGGTCCCCGGCCGTGTATGCCTTTTATCACGAGATTGCCCGCGAGGCCATTTACAGCACCCTGCCGCTGGCGCAACAACATGGCCTGCATGGCGATATTGGCCGGGCGCTGGAACAACTGCGGCCTCAAGCCTATGCCGAACTGGCCTATCACTTCACGCGCGGCGAACAGCGCGACAAGGCGCTGTTCTATCTGGAACAGGCCGCGCGCGAGGCCCAACAGCACTATGCCTACGAGTCGGCGCTCGATTATTTCCAGAAGGCGCTGACGCTTGACCCGCAACACTGGCGCTGGCGGCAGGCCGTGATTGACCTTCTGCACAGCTTGGGGCGGCGCGCCGAGGAATTCGCGGCCCTGGAGAATCTGGCCGGGGCGCCGAGCGCGCCAGTGCATGAGACCGATTATCGCTATGGCCGCTATTACGAGGCCATCGGCGAATACCCGGCGGCGCTCGATGCGGCCGAACTGGCGCTGGCGACTTACCGCAACCGCGATAACCCGGTGGGCCAGATGCAGTGTCTCATTTTGCTGGGGTTGATCGAGCGCAAGCGTGGCAATTATCCCAATGCCCAAGCGTGGTACGCCGAGGCGCTGGCGCTGGCGCTGGCCGAAGCCACCCGCACCCCCGAGGCCGAGCGTGTGCTGGCACAGATGTTGAACGGGCTGGGGATTGTCCACCGGCAGATGGGCGAGTTCGACCTAGCCCGCCAGCATTTCCAGCGGGCGCTGGATTTGAGCCAGGCCAGCGGTGACT
>CAYUFY010000425.1:0-4364 GCA_964443795.1 uncultured Anaerolineales bacterium
ATGAGTTCTCGTCAAGGCCGGCAACATTCACCGGCACGAACGCGCCGCCGGGGTCGAACAGGAGCAGGCCCTCATTGATGTTCCACATGAAAGCCTCAAAGGGGATGGCGGCGGAGGTGCTGGGGGTGGGGGACGGGAAAGTCATGGTAGGCACACCACGGGCGGCTAGACGAGGCTGGTCGCCCGCCGGGCGGGTTGCAGGAGCGTCTCCACGCGGGCTTCGAGCCATTGGGAGATGCGCGCCAGATCGAGATGGTAGATATGCAGGCTCGGGTTCGGGCGGAAGGGCCGGTCGGAGATGACCAGAATGGGCACCTGGCCCAGACTTTGACCCTCGCCGATTTGGGCCAGGGCAATGAGCGGTTCGTTGTCGTACACGCCCAACGCCAAAATAATCATATCGAAGGGCCGCGTTGGGGTGTCGGCGCCGGGGGCGATGAGCACCCAGTGGTTTTGCAGGTTGCGTTCGATGGCGTGGGTGAGCATGGCATTATCGCTGAACAGCAAGATTCTTTTTTCGGGCAAGGCCTCGCCACCGCTTACCAAAAATAGCCAGGTGGGCTTGATCTCGGCAGTAAACATGGACTCTCCAGGGCGTGCTATCGTAACTTACGCCTATTATGCCAAGGTCACCTTGTGTAGGCCTCACCAAATCTAAACACAGCCTTCCAAAAGCCTTCCAAAATTGGGCCGGTGGCTGATTTCCGGGCCGTTGGGTCTAAAAACCGGGGTGATTTGCACAGTAAAACCAGACCAACTCACCCCATTTGGCGCGTAGTATATCTTTATGGTTAGTTACTCAGTCGTCGCCTGTCCGTGACAGGTAGTAGCCGATGCCGGGTTTGTTCTGAATGTAGCGCGGGTGGTGGGGGTCGGTTTCAATTTTTTGGCGCAGGCGGTGGATGGCCTGCCACACCAGCCGGATTTCGCCCGCGTAGGTGTCGCTCCAGACTCGTTCCAGTAGATATTCGGGCACCAGCACCCGCCCCAGTTCGCGCGCCAATTCGCAGAGCAACCGATATTCGGTGGGGGTCAGCCCCACATCGCGCTCGCCCACATACACGCGCTGGCGGGCGTAGTCAATGCGGAGTTGATCAAGTTCGAAGACCGATTTGCCGTCGGTGTGGTCGTGCACCCGGCTCCGGCGCAGGGCGGCGCGGACGCGCGCCAGGAGTTCATCGGCGCTGAAGGGTTTGGTCACATAATCATCGGCGCCGGCATCCAGCCCCTGCACTTTGTCGGCGTCCTCGGCTTTGGCGGTGACGAGGATGATGGGCACGTTGGAAAATTCGCGGATGCGGCGGCAGGCTTCGAACCCATCGAGGCGCGGCATGCGCGCATCGAGCAGGATGAGGTCAGGGTTTTCATCGGCGGCCAGTTCCACCGCCATTTGGCCGTCCTGGCCGGTGATGACCTCGTAGCCGCTGGCCTCGAGGTTCACTTTAATGGCCCGCACATAGCGGGGCTCGTCGTCCACCACCAGGACGCGCGTTTTGAGCAAAGTCATAAGGCAGTCCTTTTTTCCGGCGCGCCATGTTTCCGAGAGGCGTGCGGGGTATGAAAATTTGAATTTGAGACCTGTCAGGTGGGCGCCGCAAAACGCTGTTTTTTTCGAGTGCCGAATGCGCCCACCTGACAGGTCTAGCGTGAAAATTTAGGCCGGCTCCATCAACGGTAGTGTAAAGTAAAACGTGCTCCCCACACCGAGGGCGCTCTCGGCCCAGATGCGCCCGCCGTGGGCCTCGACAATGCCCCGGCAAATGGCCAACCCCAGCCCGGCGCCGGGGATGTGCATGGTGGCCTCATTATCCACCCGATAGAAACTTTCGAAGATGTGGCTCAGGTCTTTGGCCGGGATGCCCAGCCCGTGGTCGGTGACCGACACCACCGCCTCGGTGGGCGTGTAGCCCACGCGCACCAGCACCTCGGTGCCGGCCGGGGAGTATTTGATGGCGTTGCTCACCAGGTTGCGTAAAACTTGTTCGAGCCGCCGGACATCCACCTCGGCCAGCACCGACTCGGGGGACAGATCGCTCATCAGGGTGTGCTGTTCGGCCTGGGGGTGCAAGGCCGTCAGGGTTTGCTGAACCAACTGGCCCAGGTGGGTGGGTTGCCGATCGAGCCGCACCCCGCCGCGTTGTAGCCGCGACACATCCAACAGATTATTCACGATCTTCTCCAGCTTGTCGGCCTCGCTGGCGATATCCTGTAGAAAATCGCGGTGCGTGGCGGCGTCGAAGTTTACGTCGGTGCGCAACAGGGTGGTGGCCGAGACCAAAATCAGCCCGAGCGGAGTGCGGAGTTCGTGTGATACATTGGCCACCAACTCCGAGCGCAGGCGGTCCACCTCGCGCAGAATCTCCAGGTCGGCGGTCTCGCGCACCAGGCGCGCATTTTCGACCGCCACGCCCAGTTGATAGCCGATGGTGGCCAGCAATTGCTGTTTCCGCGCCAGCGGGGTGATGGGGACGATGGTGGGCAGTTGTTGCAGGTAAACGCACAGGATGCCGATGGTTTTGTCGCGCACTTGGATGGGCACGCCCGTCACAATGGGCAGTTCCATATGCGCATCCAGCCCGAGGTCGTGCGCCAGCATTTGCAGGAAGATCGAGATGGCTTCGAGTTGGTCTTGCGGCGAACTGGCCTCGGCCAGGGCCGGGGGCAGGGGCAGGTTGTGCCAGGCCGGCGAGAGGATGAACGCGGCGTTGTGTTGCGCCACCAACTCCAGGCGGGGCAGGGGGGGCGTTTCGTTCACCAGATACATCCAGCCGCCGTCCATCTGCAACATCTCCACCACTTTTTCGAGCGTGTCGTGCGCCAGGCGTTCCAGGTCGAACCCGTGCCCCAGCAGGTTGGCGATGGTGTTCAGCGCGGTCAGCTCTTCATTGCGTTGCTTGAGCGATTCCTCGGCGCGTTTGCGGTCGGTGATATCCTGCCCCACCGATTGGACTTCAAGCAGGTTGCCGCCCCCATCAAACAGGGCGCGGTCAGTCCATTGGTGCCAGCGGATTTCGCCGCTGGGGGCCACGATGCGATGCCAGTAGGTGACCAGCGGGTGCCCGGGGGTGAGCATACTCCGTTTGTGGGTGACGGTGGTACGGTCGTCGGGGTGGATGATGATCGCGCGCGGGTGGCCCAGTAGGGCGGGGGCGGGTTGCCCCACATAGGCGCAGAACGCGCCATTCACAAAGGTCAATTGCCCATCGGGGGTACTGCGGCAAATCATGTCGGTCTGGTCTTCCACAATGGCGCGGTAGCGCAGTTCGCTGGTACGCACCTGGATTTCGGCCTGCTTGCGCTCGGTGATGTTCCAGTGGGTAATCACCAGGCCAGCGCGCGGGCCGGTGAGCGGCACCGCGCTGAGCGTGAACCAGCGCTCCTCGGTCGGGGAATGGCATGGATATTCCAGCGTAAAGTCGGGGTGGGTCCCGGCCAGCACCGCCTCCAGCCCGGTCAGCGCGGCTTGCGCCGCCTCATCGCCGCTGGCCACAGCCTGACGGCAGATTTCGAAATAATTGACGCCCGGGCCGGAGCGTTTGAAGTCCGGCTCGCCGTTATTTTTGGCAAACTGACGCCAGGCCTGATTCACGACGAGAATTTGCCCCTCGCCATCCACCACGGCGATGTGGGCGGGCAGTGAATCCAGGATGGTTTGAGTGAGGGTTTCGCGCGCCCGCAGGGCCTCTTCGGCCCGTTTGCGCGCCGTGATGTCCTCGGTGACGCCGCAGATGGCCACCACCGCGCCCCGGGCGTCCCGGATGGGCGCGCCGTGATCGCGCACCCAGCGCAGGTCGCCGTTGGGCCGCACCACCCGGAATTCCATATCGGTGAGCACGCCCTGGCGGCAGGCGGCGCGGGCCTCGGCCAGCGTCGCCTGGTCGGCGGGGTGCACTCCGCGCATCAGCACCGCGCTGGCCGGGCCTGGCTCGGACTGGCCCAGCGGCGCGGGCGGGTGGCCCCAGATGAGTTCGTAGGCCGGGCTGAGGTAACTGGCCGCCGGGTTTTGCAAATCGTCCAGCCAGAACACCTCGCGGATGTTTTCGGCGATGCGCCGGAAGCGGGTTTCGCTTTGGACGAGGGCGGCCTCGACCTGTTTGCGCTCGGTGATGTCGCGGTTGATTTCAAGGATTCTGATCGGTTGACCGTGTTCGTCACGTTGCAGCACCTGTCGGCTGGTGACGATGATCTGTTCCCCGCTGCGCCGCGTGTGAGTGAGTTCGCCCTCCCATATATTTTCCCTTAACAGTGCCTGATCTACCGTTTCGAGCGATGCAGGGAAAACAGTGTGTAGGAGATCATGAGACACATTGCCGAATGCCTCGGCATTCGGCCAGCCGTATGTTTGCTCCGCGCCGCGGTTCCAA
>CAYUFY010000426.1:0-4364 GCA_964443795.1 uncultured Anaerolineales bacterium
CGCCCGTTTGTATAGGGGGCCAGCGACCGATGATTTTCAAATTTGGAATTGCTGTCAGTCGTTGCTGGGAACTGACCAAAAACCGGGATTAGGGTAAACTTAATAGCCGGAGGCCTCCGACCATGAGTGAAACGTCACTTCCCCCCCAGCTCCAGGAAATTTTGCAAACCTTGCGTCTCCGTTTAACGCAAGCCCTCGGTGAACAATTGGCCCAGGTGATTGTATACGGGTCGCAAGCCCGCGGTGAAGCCCGCCCCGACTCGGACATTGATGTGCTAATTGTCATGGCGGGCCAGGTGAATTTTCAGGAGGTGATGCAACGCACCTCGGAATTGGTGGCTGAACTTTCCTTGCGCCACGATATCGTTATCTCGCGCACGTTCACCTCGGCCATGCACTGGCAGACCGCGCACACGCCTTTTCTCATCAACGTGCGCCGGGAGGGTGTGCCAGTATGAAAAGCGAAGTTCGCGCTTTGCTCGATAAAGCCATCGAGAATCTAAACGCCGCCCGCTTGTTGTTGCAAAATGAGTTCACTGAAATTGCCGCCTCCCGCGCCTATTACACCATGTTTTATGTGGCGGAAGCTTTGTTATTGGAACGCAACCTGGTTTTCTCCAGTCATGCCGCCGTGGTCGCGGCTTATGGGCGTGAGTTTGCCAAAACGCAGGCACTGGACCCGCGTTTTCATCGTCACCTGATTGATGCTGAAAGCTTGCGACATTCCGGGGATTATGGCGGCGGCCCAGTTGTAACCCGCGAACAGGTTGAACAAGCCTTGCAATGGTCGGAAGATTTCATTGCCGCCACTGAGAAATTCCTCACCTCAGATAACCCACCACCTCCAGATGTTGCCACAACCTAAAAAACCGATGCGGCCTTTATGGAACTTTTAGCCGCCTACCTCCCCACCGACCGCCGCCACGCCCTCGCGCGCGGCGCGGATTTGCCCGCGCAGACCAGCGGCGCGGCCCTCTTCGCCGACATCTCCGGCTTCACCCCCCTCACCGAAGCCCTGCTCACCACGCTCGGCCCGCAACGTGGCGCGGAAGAACTCTCCCGCCAACTCAATCGCGTCTATGATGCCCTCATCGCCGAAGTGGACCGCTATCGCGGCAGTGTCCTGGTCTTCAGCGGCGACGCGATCACTTGCTGGTTTGAAGACCCGGTGGCCCCCCATCGCGCGGTAACCTGCGGTCTGGCCATGCAAGCGGCCATGGCGCAGTTTGCGGCGCTCACCCCGGCCCCCGGCCTCACCATCTCGCTGGCCATGAAAGTCGCTATTGCCACCGGCCCCGCCCGGCGCTTTGTGGTCGGCGACCCGGCCATCCAGCGCATTGATGTGCTGGCCGGGGCCACGCTCGACCGCATGGCCGCCGTGGAGAAACACGCCCAACGCGGGCAGGTGATGGTGGATGCCGAGACGCTCGCGCAACTCGAGGAAGACACTGACTCCCCGCCGGATGAGGCCTTCCGCGCGGTCACGCGTCTCCCGCGCCGGGCGCGGCAATCGCCGTGGGACGCGCTCCCCCCGGCGGGCCTCGTTCCCGACGTCAGCCGTCCGTGGTTGCTCCCCCCGGTCTACGCGCGCCTGCGCGAGGGGCAGGCGCAGTTCCTCGCCGAGATCCGCCCACTGGTCGCGCTGTTCCTCAGTTTCACCGGCCTCGATTACGACGCCGACCCCGCCGCCGCTGAACAATTGGATGCCTTTATCTGTCGCGCGCAACAGATTCTGAATCGGCATGAGGCCTATCTGTTGCAACTCACGCTCGGCGACAAAGGCTCATACTTCTACGCTGCGTTTGGCGCGCCCATGGCCCACGACGATGACCCGGCGCGGGCCGCGGCCGCCGCGCTGGAACTGCATGCGGCCAGCCGCGCTTTCCCCTACCTGCGCGATGTGCGCGTGGGCCTGAACATGGGCCGCGTGTGGTGCGGCGCGTATGGCGGCCGCACCCGGCACACCTATGGCGTGCTGGGCGATGCGGTGAACGTGGCCGCGCGCCTGATGACCTACGCCGCCACCGGCGAGACCATCGTCAGCCAAAACCTGGCCGATGCGGTGCAAGCCGATTACGATCTCGAACCAGCGGGGACGCCCACCCTCAAAGGGAAGAGAGAACCCCAGCTGGTGTTCCGCGTCCTGAAAAAACGCGCTGACACGGCGACCTTGCGGCGTGGGGCGCTGGCCCAACCACTGGTGGGGCGCGCCGCAGAACTGGCGTTGCTTAATGAAAACTGGCGGCAGGCGCAAGGCGGCGCGGGGCGCACCATGCGGTTGGTGGGCGCGCCGGGCGTGGGCAAGAGTCATCTGGCGCAAGAGCTCGCGCTGGAGGCCGCCAACGCGGGCGCATGGGTGGGGGTGGGCGCGTGTCACAGCACCGAGCAGGCCATTCCCTACCGGCCCTAGCGCGCACTGTTGTGGCGCTTGCTTAATCTACCTGAGACCGACCAACTCCCCGAAGACCAGGCCCGCGCGGCGCAGACCGCCCTGCTGGCCCTCAACTCCGGCGTGGGAAGTCCGTCTCCCCCTGCTGGGTGATGTGCTGGCCCTGCCCCTCCCCGACAACCCAGCCACCGCCGCGCTCGAAGGCAAACAACGCCAGGAAGCTTTGTGGGCTTTGGTCGTGGAACTGGTGCGCCACGTCGCCCAGAGTCAACCGTTACTCTTCTGGCTGGACGATGTGCATTGGATGGATGAGGCCTCACAGGCCTTGACCCTGGCCGTGGCCCAGGCGGTGGAGCGCGCCCCGGTGTTGTTGCTCTGCACCCAACGCCCCACCGAGCATGACGCGGTTGATCTGCTCGCCGATTTGGAGAGCCTGCCCGGCTACCAACCGGTGACCCTCGACCCCCTGCTCCCGGCGGACCTGACGGCGCTGGTGACCAACCACCTGCGCGGCCCGGTGCGCCCGTTGGCGCTGGCTCTCATCCAACGACAGGCGCAGGGCAACGCCTTCTACGCGGGTGAACTGGTGCAGGCCATGCGCGAGGCCGGGCATCTGGTCCAGCGTGAGGATGGCGAGTGGTTCCTCTCGCCCGCGCTGTTTCAGTTATTGCAAGACCAGCACTGCCTGATGCGCGACCCACACCAAGGCTGGTGGACACTGGCCCCCGCCGCCACCTTTTCCGCCGAGGCGCTGGGCCTGCCCGACTCCCTGCAACGCGCCATCACCGCGCGGGTGGACCAACTGCCGCCCGAGACTCAGCTAACGTTGAAGACCGCCAGCGTCATTGGCCCGGTGTTCGAGCTGGAGATTTTGAGTCTGGCGCATCCCCGTTACCCGGGGCGCGACGCGCTCGAAGCCCAGGTGACCGACCTGCGGCGGCGTGGGCTGGTGCGCGCAGTGGCCGAGGCCGCCGAACCCACTTATATTTTTGAGCACAACTTGATTCAGGAAGGCGTGTACTCCAACCTGCTCACCGACCTGCGCGCCGAACTGCACGCCACCGTGGGGACCGCCTTGGAGGACGTGCGCCGCGAGGCGGTGGAACAACTGGCGCATCATTTCAGCCGCACGCCGGTCCGTGAAAAGGCCCTGCGCTATCTGGGGCTGGCCGCCGACAAAGCCAAACGCGAGTACGTCAATGAGACGGCGCTGAAATACTATGAACAGGCGCTGGCGTTGGAGACGCGCTGGGAGTGGCGCAAGGCGCAGGTGGAAGTTCTGCACATTTTGGGTCGCCGCGATGAGGAACAAACGGCGCTGAGCGCACTGGCCCAAACGCCCGGCGTCCCAGCCTTTGAGACCGCGTTTTTGTGGGGCCAGTATTACGAGAGTGTGAGCGACTACCCACAGGCGCAGGAGAATTTAGAGCGGGCGCGGACCATCGCTCGCGAGCGCTTCCATCGCGTGAACGAAGCCGCCAGCCTGAACCAGTTGGGTTTGATTGAATATCGCCGCGGGCGCTACGAACCCGCGCGAGTGTGGTTCGAGCAGACCCGCGCGGTCTTCGCCCCCCGCGCCAAACATCCCCCCGACGAAGCGCGGTTGTTGGCGCAGGCTTCCAATGGCGTCGGACTAGCCCATTTACAAACCGGTCAGTTGGCGCAAGCCCTGGAGTGTTTCAATCAGGCGTTGGCGTTTTATCGTCAGAGTGGTGATCAGCGGGGTGAGGCGCAGTCCCTAAATAATCTGGGTCTGGCCGCGACACAACAAAGCCACTTTCAGGAAGCCCTAAATTTTCATCGCCAAGCCCTGGATTTGCGCCGCCAGATTGGTGACCGCACTGGGCAGGGGAGCAGTCTGCGCAATCTGGCTTTGACCGTCAGCGAAATTGGCGATTACGTTCAGGCGCAGACGTATTTACAGGAACTCGGGAAACCCGGTTTTCTATTGCCGAGCATAGCTTGGCGGGGCGGT
>CAYUFY010000427.1:0-4356 GCA_964443795.1 uncultured Anaerolineales bacterium
AAAAGAAAAGCCATTGGTATAATTCATGTGCCATATACTCCCCGCTAATAAAACAAACATCCCCCAGATGACCGGGGGATTTTTTTATTTAACTTAGTTGCGCGACTCATGGGCGCGTGGTCGTGACTAGCCGATAACTCAGGCGAAAATTGCGACGCGCAAATGTCCATCTGGCGATGAGTGATGCGCTAGATACGGGAAAGGTTTTATCTATTTGTACACACTACACTCACCTTAAATTGAGTGTACAGATTATCTTCCAACACCCCGGGCGTGTGGCCCACGGGAATTTTGCGGCGCGTGCAAGCGGGAATATCAATATTATCCACGCCCACGGCCATGTTGCTCACCACCTTCAGGCGCGGTAACTGTTCGAGCAAGCGGTCATCCACGCGGTCGGTGAGCAGGGTGAAGATCGCTTCGGCCCGCGCAAAATGTTCGGGCAGGGTGGCGATCCCGCTCGTGCCGATGATTAACTCACACTGCCCGTCCAGTTGAGTTAACCAATGAGCGGGCAGGGGGCGCGAGAGCAGGACGAGAGGAAGCGGCACAGATTACGCAAATAATGGCTGGTGCTGGGCCGCGCCCTCGGCGATGAGCACTTCTTGTTGCTCGGCAGTCAGCGGGGTGAAGTGTTCGCAGGCATCGAGGACGAGCGGCAGGATTTTGGTGTCGCCAGCGGTGCAAATGCCGGTCACGTCTTGCGAGAGGGCGAAGTTTACGGCGGTTTGAATTTGTTCGGCGGTGTCGAACGGGCGATACCAGGTGTTGGCGGTTTTGGGCAGGTCGCCCCACGGGGAGCGGGTGATGGATTTGATGATCATGGTGCCCACATCGCGGGTGCGGCATTCGCGCAGGAGGGCCTCAGCGGTGCGCCGATATTCGGGATTGGCATATTGCACGTAGTTGATGGGGAAAAGCACCGAGTCGAAATCGAACCGGCGCAAGGCTTCGAGATAGATGGCGGGGGCATCCACCCCGTGACCGGTGATGCCGATGTATTTTGTCAACCCCTCTGCGCGGGCCGCGAGAATCGCGTCGAGCGCGCCGCCCGGTTGGGTGGCGGCATCCAGCTCGGCGAGGGTGGTCACCGCGTGGAGTTGGTACAAGTCAAACGAATCAATTTGCAGGCGCTCCAGCGAGCGGCGCAATTCGGCGGCGGCTCCGGCCTCGGTGCGTTCCTGCGTTTTGCACCCGATGAAGAAACGCTGGCGTTCGGTGGCGAGGATGGGGCCCAGGCATTCTTCGGCTTTGCCGTAGGAGGGCGCGACATCAATGTGATTGATGCCGGCGGCGATGACTTGCGCCATGGTGGCGTCGGCCTCGGCTTGGGTTGAGTCCCAAAAGGCGGCGGCGCCAAAGATGGCGAGGGTGCTGTGATGGCCGGTGCGGCCAAAGCGACGGGTTTGCATTAGTAGGCCTCCAAAATGCATGCTTCAAAAGGTGCGAGGGTGAGTTGGCGACCACGCAGACGTTCGCGCTCACCGGGGGTGCTGGTGAGGCGCAGTTGCCAGTGGGTGGTGGGTAAGACTTCGTCGAGTATAACCGAGGTTTCCCACGCATAAAAATTGAGCGCGATGAGCAGGGTTTGCTCCGGCGTTTGCCGCCAATAAGCGAGCGCGTTAACTGGCCGCTGGAGCAAGGCCTGATAACTGCCCCGTCGCAAAGCCGAAGACGCGCGCCGGAATTGCAGAAGCTGGGTATAGAAATTGAGCACCGAATGAGGATCGGCTTGTTGGGCGGCGACGTTGCGCGTTCGATAATCGGCGTTGAGGCGGAGCCAGGGGTGGTCGGTGGTGAAGCCGGCGTTAGCCTCGGTATTCCAGGGCATGGGGGTGCGTTCGGGGTCGCGGCCCGCATAGAACGGCCAATATTTTTGGCCGGGCGGGTCCTGGATTTCGGCGCGGGGGATGCGGGTGTTTTGCAGGCCAAGTTCTTCGCCGTAATACATGAACGGCGTGGCGCGGGTGGTAAGCAACAACATGGCGGCGACTTTGGCGCGCGCATCGGAGTGCGGCCCGCCGCCATAGCGTGTGGCATGTCGGTCACGGTCGTGGTTGCTGAGGGCATAGCACGGGTGCTGGTCAGCGCGTGGGGTGGCCGCGGCCCGCGCGAGCGCGGCTTGAATCGCGCGGGGGCGCCAGGGTTGGTCGGTCAAATTAAAGTCAAAGGCCAGGTGCAATTTGTCATCGCCGCAGTAGCGTTCAATTAGGTCGGGGTTAGCGTCCATGATCTCGCCGACGGCCATGCGTTCGGGGTAGGCGTCGAGCAGGCGGCGGAGTTCTTGATAAACGCCGATGAGTTCGGGTTGGTCGCGGTCGTGCAAGTGCTGTTGTTGGTCATAGGCGCGCAGGCCCAGTTTGGGCGGGTTGTCGCGATAGCGCGCGTCTTTGAAGTAACCGTTGACCACGTCGAGCCGGAAGCCATCCACGCCCCGGTCGAGCCAGAATTTAAAACTGTTGAGGACGGCGGCGCGCGCGGCGGGGTTGCGCCAGTTGAGGTCGGGCTGTTCCTTGAGGAACATGTGATAGTAATACTGGCGGGTGTATTCATCCCATTCCCAGGCTTCGCCGCCGAAGACGGCTTGCCAGTTGTTGGGGACGTGGCCACGCGCGGGCCGGGCCTCGTCGGGTTTCGCGTCCCGCCAGAGATACCAGTCCCGTTTGGGATTGTCGCGGCTCGCGCGGGCTTCGCGGAACCAAGCGTGTTCGTGCGAGGTGTGGTTGACCACGAAATCCATGACGACGCGGATGTTCCGGGCGTGGGCTTCGTGCACGAAGCGGTCGAACTCGGCGAGCGTGCCAAAGGCCGGGTCAATGTTTTCGTAATCGCTCACGTCGTAGCCAAAGTCGTGCATGGGCGAGGGGTAGATGGGTGAGAGCCAAAGCGCATCCACGCCAAGCGTTTGGAGGTAGTCGAGTTTGGCGGTCAGGCCATTCAGGTCGCCAACGCCATCGCCATTGGAGTCGGCAAACGAACGCGGATAAATTTGGTAGATGACGCCGTCGCGCCACCAGAGGAAGTCGGGACTCATGCGTGAGAGTTACGCAATACGCAACACACGTTATTTCGTGTTGCGTATTGCGTAGAGATGAGGCGGGTTTACACGTCCTGCGCGGCGCGTTCAATCAGCCGCCGGGCGACGGTCTGCGTGCCAGTGTGGGTGTAGTAGTTGGTCGTGAGATCGAGGAAAGCGCCGACGTAGTCGAGTTTGTCATCGGCGATGGTGATGAATTGGCGCAGACTGCCCATGATGCTTTGCGGGGTCAGGCCGCGCGAGGTAATGAAGTTATTCATCCAACTTTGCGCCGCGCCAAAGCTCTCACCGATGAAGCCGAGTTTAGCGCCTGAAGTGCCACCGGGGATGATCGCGCTGATGCGTTGGAACATCGGGTTGCTTTCTAGCTCGCCGGGGGTGAGTTTTTTGATGACCGCTTCGGTGCCTTGAACAAAATCGGGGCCCAATGGGACCAGGCCATCCACGCACAGAAGCGCGGCTAGGCGCATGATGGATTCGCCCCCATAGCTTTGGAGTGCGCCCGCGAATTCGCCCAGATTGGTGGTGGGCTGGTTTTTCAGCGAGAAGAAACCGACTGCCTCCGTAACCAGTTTCAACGCGAGGTCAATGGATTGCGAGGTGTCAGCTTTGGGGGTGACTTTGCTGAGAAAAGAAAGAAAGGGGATGGCTTCCCCGGCTTTTTGAGCAAGGGCGGCGGTACCTAGAGCCATATCCATCACATCCACGGTTTGGTATAACCATAAAGCGCGTTGGTAACTTTGCGCTGGGTCGTTGTAGAGTTTCAAAGCATTGTCACGGATTTTTTGCACCATCACCCCGCTGGTCTGACCAGTGACCGTGCGGATGGTTTCGTCGAAGCCGACAGTGTTTTGCCATTGGCCTGGCACGACGAAGTCGAGGGCTTTGAGGGCCATCACAGTCACGCTCTCTTTGGGCAATTCGTCGGCGGCGCGCGGCATGGGTTGGGTGGGGTTGAAGTTCATGGGAGACCTCCAGAGTCTTGGGTTACAACTGAAACTGATTAACCGGATGAATTGAACCATCCGGCACACTGATTAATACGTCATCATGATTGTAGTGTTGCGGGCGGGGGATGTCAAAATGATACCCGCCTGAATGCCTCTGGAATAAGCAAGGTAAGCCGGTTTCGATGAATCTCAATCTCAACAGGTAATTGTTTACTCGAAGCTCAACGATTTAACCACTTGGATAAATCAAAAATTTATTTTGCCATTGACGCGTCTTTAGCCGTATGGTATATTTCGCCAGCGTAAGCACTGGTCCCGTGGTGTAGCGGCCAAACATGCGGCCCTGTCAAGGCCGAGATCGCGAGTTCG
>CAYUFY010000428.1:0-4349 GCA_964443795.1 uncultured Anaerolineales bacterium
TCGACGAGGCGGCGCTCGGCGGTGACGCGGAAGTAGGTGGTGACGGTCATGGTGATGACAAAGACCAGCCCCAGCGTGAACGAGAGCTTGGCGGCGAGCGGCAACCGCGCGAGGAAGCCGCGCACCCCCGTCGGGCCGAGATGTTGGGCCGGCTTCAAGAAGCCCGTTGCACCCTCAGCGCGCATCGCATCCGCTGGGTTCACCGAGGCCGCGCGGTCGGCGGGCCAGAGCGCGGCGAGCATGGAGACGGCTGGGCCGGTGATGAGCGCGGCGAGGGCCGTCGTCCACGGGAGGGGCGCGATTTGAGTGAGGGGCCTCCCCAATTGCACACCGAGGAAGACGTTCCACATTTGGCCGAGGGCGAAACCGAGGGCGAGGCCCCCCACCACGCCGATGAAACTGCCCGTGAGACCGAGCAAGCCCGCCTCAATCACCACCATCCCGCGCACTTGTCCCTGCCGCATTCCAATCGCGCGAAGCGTGCCCAACTCGCGTTGCCGTTCCAGCACCGAGGCGATGAGCGTGTTGATGAGCGCGAGGGCCGCGACGATGCCGGAGAGCGAGGTGAGGCCCGCCAAGAGGTTGGCCGCGGCATCGAACGTCCCAGCGATGTCGGTCGCCAAGACGGGATTGTCGCCTAAAGGCCAGCCATAGTCGCGCGAAATGGATTGCAATTCCTGCTTGAGCGCCGCCGTGTCCGCGCCGGGGCGCGCGTTGACGAGGAAAGCGGTGGGATAAGCGTTAAAGTATTCGGCGCCAACGGTGCTGGAGATGAGGGCCGTGAAGCCGCCTACCATGGCCAGCGTGAATGACACTGGGCCTTGGAGGGTGTCCACTTGAATCATATCGCCGGGTTTCAAGCCTTGGCGGCGGGCGATGACCTCGGGCAGGACGACGGCGGGCCCGGCGGCGAAGTAGCGGTCGGCCGCCGCCCACGAACCCACCAGCGGGCGGAAGGTGTTGGTGCCGCGCATGAGGTCGAGGTCGGCGACGAAGCCCCAACCGAGCGAGGTGTAACCCGGCAAGTCGAACGCGCCAAACGCATATGCCTCCGCTTGGCCTTGTTGTTCCAGCGCGTTCAGGCGGGCCTCAAACCCCGGCGGCGGTGGCGGCGAGTTCGCCACCCCGGTATTTCGCTCCGCCAGAAGTTCGCTCGGAGCTGGATTGGAAAGGATAAAGTCCTTGTTGAGCATATCCAAGAAGTCGTTCTCGGATAACGAAATCAAATCCTTGAACGCCAGTACACCCCCGGCCAGACCGACTACAACCATCATGCCCACAACCAGCGTGGCGGTGGTGAGCATGGTGCGCGAAGGGTTACGGAGCAAATTCCCGACGGCCAACTGCGGGCCAACGCCGAGGCGCGGCGCGAAGCGTTCAAACACCCACAGCACCCCACGCACGCCGCTGGGTATGGTCAGCAGAGCAATCAAGACCAACGCCAGCGGCAACCCGGCCGCGCGATTCAAGATGGCGTTGTAATCGAGCTTGTCCTTCATCGCGTTCACAAATTGGAAGTGAGCGACGAGGTACAGGCCGAAGCCAATGAGCGCGGCCAGCCAGCCCCAGCGTTCGTAGAGGCCGGGGCGAGCCGGAGACCCAACCACGCCGATGGCCTCCAAGGGGCTGATGCGCGAGGCCGTCCACGCGATGTTGAATGTCACGACCAGAGTCATCAGCAGACCAACCGCCACGCCCAGTACCGCCCCATCGAGCGGGAAGGGGTATTCGGTGACGGACGTTCCCAACAGGCCCCACCCCAAAATCCAACCCAGCGGCAAGCCGATGAAACATCCGATGAGCGCGGTGAGGCCAGACTCGGTGAGAGTCTGCGTCAACACTTGCGCGCGGGTCATCCCCAGCGCGCGCAGTTGGCCGATGGCGCGGCGGCGCTCGGTGAGCGTGATGGCGTAAGCGTTGAACACAAAAAAACTGGCGGAGAACAGCAGGGCGACGCTCGCCAATTGAAGCGCTTGCGTGAGGAGATTGCCGGAGGGCGGCTTGTCGGCGGCGCTGAGGATGAAGTATTGCGCCCCGAGGGAATCTTGGATGGCTTCGCGCGCGGCGGGGAGCGATTGATTGGGGTTAAGTTGCAGGTAGACCGAGGAGGCCGCGCCGGGCACGCCGAAAGCGGCTTGCAGGGTTTGGAGCGGGAGCCACGCGGTGGGCGGACTGCCGGGCAGACTCTTTTCTTTAATGAGGCCGATGACAAGGTAATCGCGAGGCGTGAGGCCAGTGGTCAGCGAAACTTTATCCCCGATGCCCACGCCGTTCAACGCGGCCCACACCAACGGCAGGAGCACTTCGTCGGCTTCGGGCGCGGAGAAAAAATTTCCAGCGGTGAGTTCGTAAGGCGTGAGCGTGCGCGCCGGGTCAACCCCCAATAAACTGAGACCCGTGCCGACATAGGTCACTGCTGAACCATTGACGGTGGGCTGGCCTTCCGTGTTGCGGTAGATGGGCGCGGCGAGGGCGACTTCAGGACGCGCGGCGAGTTGGTCAGCGAGGCTATCGTTTAAGATGGCCCCGTTGGCGCTGACCACTTCGAGGTCGGCCCCGGCCAAACGGCCGGCGCGCGCGGCCACGGCTTGTTGTTCCACGGCCACGCCCACCATGCGCGTGGCAAACACCAGCGCCACCCCGAGGGCGATGGCAAAGGCGGTGAAGAGCGTGCGCCCGGGGCGGGCGCGGAGGTTGCGGAGGGCGAGGAGAAACATAAGTCAAATTCCCAATTTCAAGATTCAAATTTCAAATCAAAGCGCAATGAGCTTGCGGCTATTGAACTCCGCCGCGTGCCGCTCGATGATTTCCACTGCCCTGGTCACGCCATTCTCGGCGCGGATTTTTTCGCCCAGCGCGGCGGCGCGCGCCCGCAGGGACGCGTCGTTGACCACGATGTTAATCGCGCCCGCTAGTTTTTCGGCGGTCAGCTTCTTCACTTCGGCGGCGCGCGGGCCGACCCCCAATTTCACCACCACGTCCGCCCAGGCGTATTGGTCAAGCGCAAACGGAGTGATGAGGTTCGGCACGCCCGCGCGCAAACCCGCGCCCGTGGTGCCCGCCCCGCCATGATGCACCACCGCCGCCATGCGCGGGAACAGCCAGGCGTGCGGCGCGGCCTCTAGACAAAACACGCTGGCTGAGGTGGTGAGCTGCGCGACACCACCCCAGCCGGTCGCCAACACGCCACGTTGCCCGGTCAGTTCCAGCGCGTGCACGGTCAAGCGCGTGAGGCGTTCGGGGTCGTCATCGCTCATACTGCCAAAGCCGATGTAAATGGGCGGCGGGCCGCTCTCTAAAAAGCGCACCAGGTCAGCCGGGGGTTGCCACTCGGAGGGAGACTCCAAAAACCAATAGCCCGTGAGGTGGTCGGTCTTATCCCATTCGGGCGGTTTGGGCAACACGTGGGGGCTATACCCAAACAGCCAGGGCGTGCCAAAACGGCGGCGGGCGTGGCGCATCGCGGCGAAGGAACCCCAGGGCGGCAACCCCCAGCGCGCGGCCCGCCATTGGTTCGTCGCGTTGCCGTAGGTGAGCCACATCACGCGGTCCATCAGTACGTGCGTCAGATAGTTGTACCCGCCGCTCAACGGCAAGCGCAGTGGGCCAAGCGCATTGATGAAGAACGAGGGAAAAGCGCGGGTGGGCACAAAGGGCTGTAAAAAGGCAAAGGCCATGGGGATGCCCCGCTGGCTGGCGACTTCCACCCCGCCTTGCCCGCCGAGCGTTTGCACCACAAAATCCGCTGTCTGCGCCGCCTGCCAGAATTCGTTCAGTGCTTCCGTCATGCCCGTACGCATAAACTCGCGCACCATCCGAAACCCGCGCACGGGATTCCCACTCTTGATGACCGCCTGGGTCTCCGGTTGTTTCAGCCATTCCTGCACATTAAAGCGCACTGGATGCGCGCTTACGCCCTGCGACTGAATCCACTCGGTAAAATCGCTCGGTGCCACCAGCGTTACCTGATGTCCCGCCTGTTGCAGGCCCACGGCCAGCGCCAGAAAGGGCTGCACATCGCCGCGCGAGCCAATCGTGAAGATGACGATTTTCATGGTTGCTTTACCCCAAACACCCGCACCAGCTCACTCTTGCCGCGCAGTTCCACCGGGCCGAGGTCAACGAGTGGGTATTGTGTCTGCAATGCGCTCACCGTAAACTCGCTCAGCAAAATATCGTGGTCAGGGAAAACGTTCTTGAGCGCCAGCACGCGCGCGCCCACGTTCATTGCATCGCCGATGACGGTGTACTCTTGGCGTTCTTCACTGCCGGTTGCGCCTGCCACCACTTCGCCGGAGTTTAGGCCCATGCTGAATTTCAGGGTCGGCAAACCCAACGTCTCGCGTTTG
>CAYUFY010000429.1:0-4342 GCA_964443795.1 uncultured Anaerolineales bacterium
TGGCGTTGAGCGGCGTGCGGAGTTCGTGGCTCATGTTGGCGAGGAAGGTGCTCTTCGCCTTATTCGCCGTTTCGGCCCCCGCGCGCGCTTCTTGCGCTTGGGCGAACAACTCCGAGTTTTGCAGGGCGATGACCGCCTGCCGCGAGAGATTGGTGAGGAAGGTCAATTCAGCTTGGGTGAAGTCTTGGTTTTTGCCGGTGCGCCACACGGCCATGAGGCCCTTGAGTTCATCTTTGGCCAGCAACGGCACAGCCAGCAAATGTTCATCGGGCAGAGATTCGGTGCCAGTGACAGTGACGGTGCGCGGGTCATTGCCCGCATCGTTGACGATTTCGCCGATTTTGTTGCGGGCGACACTGCCCAAGAGACCCCGCCCCACTTCGATGGTTTCGTTCCGCAATTCCTCCGCGTTGAGGCCGACGGCGGCGATGGCGCGGAAGATGCGCCCCTCGGCCTCGGGGATGAAGAGCGCGCTGAGGTCGCCGTTCATCAGGTTCTTGGCGTAGGTGGCGATGTTTTCCAACAGTACTTGCGTATCGAGGCTGGCGGAAATATCGCGGCCCACCTCCGCGAGGGTGGCGGATTCTTTGAGCAGGCGTTGGGTCTCAGCGAAATTGAGCGCACTCTGGAGCGCCACGCCCAAACTAGCGGCGATGGTTTGGAGCAAGCGCACTTCCGATTCGCCAAAGGCGTTCTCGCGCTCATGGTTCTCGACTAGGATTCCGCCTACCCGGCGGTCACTGGCAATCATGGGGAGTTGGACAAAACTCGGCGCTTGGTCGGTGCCGGCGATGACGGTGATATTGGCGGCTTTTTGTTGCTCAAGGGAATTGAACACTTGGGGTTCGCGCCGGGCGATGAAACGTTGCCAGCGCTCATCGTCTGCGACGACTTCAGGGGGCAGGTTTAACCTTCGCCCGTGCTCGGTTTCGTAGACGTGTTTGATGGTTCGGGTGTGGTGCTCAACCCAGGTGATGCCGATATTGCCGCTTTGCAGGACATCGCCCAGTTTATCGCCGACCAGTTCCACAATGCCTTGAAAGTCCAACGAGCCAGCAATGCCCTGTTGAATGCTATTGATGACGGCCAATTCGGCATTGCGCTCCTCGGTGATTTTGAGCAGGCGTTGGGTTTCATCGAACAGCCGCGCGTTTTCGAGGGCGGTTCCCAACGACGCGGCGATGGTGGTCAGCAGACGGATTTCAGATTCACCATAAGCGTTTTCGCGTTCATGGTCTTCCAGCATCAGCTCACCTAGCACCCGGTCACTGCCGATGATTTGGACTTTGATTGAAGAAATGCACTGGTCAGTACCGGGCATGGCGGCATTGTCAGCGGCGATTTGTTCAGCGACATTGTTGAGTACCCTAGGTGCTTGGCGGACGAAATGTTCCTCTGAAAGTGTAAAGGGGGGGATGGTTAGGCGCTGACCGTGTTCGATTACATATAGAAAATGAATGAGCCTGGCCTTGGGGTCGTACCAGCGGATGCCAACGTCTTTGCACTTCAACACTTCACTTAACTTATTGCCCACCAAATCCACGATGGCTTGGAAGTCCAATTCGGCGGCGAGGCCCTGCTGAATGGAGTTGATGATTTGCAACTCGGCGACGCGCTCTTGCTCGGCTTCAAACAGACGCGCGTTCTGGATGGCGACGCCCATGTTGGCGGAGAGGGTTTGTAATAAACGCAAACTGTTTTCGTTGTAAGCGTGTCGCTTGTAACTTTGAATACTGACCGTGCCGATCACTTTATCGTTCACAATAATGGGCACGCCTAAATAGGATTGGGTTTTTTCTGCGGTGTTTGCGCCTGGGGCTATGATTGCCCCAGCAGCAGCCGATTCTTCCGTAGTACCAAACAATAGCGGCTTACCCGACTCGATGACCTGCGTAGTGAGTCCCGTGCCTAATGGGAACGATGTATGCGATAGGTCTTCATAGCCTTTGTCGTAATCATAAGCACGGTGGATGAGTTTAGTCGCGGGATCATATAAGCGGATATTCACGACATCCGACGCAAAGATGTTTTGCACCTTATCGCCGACGATTTTTGCGACGGTCTTAACATCGAGCGTTTTCGCCATTGCTTCGCCCACGCTGTTGAGGATGGCGAGTTCGTCCACGCGGGCGTTGAGTTCTTCGGTGCGTTCTTCGACCTTGCGCTCGAGTCCTGCGAGCAGACCCGCATTGTCCAATGCGACCGCGCCCTGATTCGCCAACATGCCGAGCATATCGCGGTCGGTGGCATCGAAGGAGCCGTAAAGCGAATCCATATCCACATACAGGTAGCCGAGCAGTTGGTTTTGGGCGATGAGGGGCGCGACAATGACGGAGGACGATGGACGGTTGACGGCGGCGGGTTTTCCGTCCACCGTCTTTCGTCTGCCGTCGTTCAACAACTGCACGGTGCGGGTGCGGCGGGCTTGGTCGAGGAGGGGTTCAATCGCCGCCAACACGGCTTGCGGGTCTTCGGCGCGGCCCAGGCCTTTGCCGGAGAGATAGGAAGGGATAGGGAGAATGGCGTGCGCCACCGCGCGCTGACCGCCCTTTTCTAAAACCAGCATCACGCGCTCGCCCCCCAACAACTCCGTCGCTTCCTCCACCAAAAAGGTTTGGAGGTCGGCCACTGTGTGCAAGGCATTCAGCCGCAAGCCAGTGTCGGCCAACCGCTTAAACGGCTCGCGGAGATTGGTTTCAATGGCCAGATGGGCGTAGCGTTTTTCTGGGGGTAGTTTGCGTTTGGCCCCCTCCTTAACCCAGAACTTCAGCAGGTCGCGGTTGTGTTCAACTTTGTTGAGGAAATTGCGGCGATAGCCTTCATCGCGCACATTGGCGATGCGCTCCAGCAAAAACGCATACGCCTTTTCTAGCGCCGGGCGCGCTTCGCGGGTCTTTTTGTTCGCCAGCAACGCCTTCGTGTGAATCCACCACAGCAGGTTCGGTTGACTCGTAAAGGCTTCGGCGAGGTGCAGGTTGGTCGCCTCGGTGGTGGCTTGGAGAGCGGCCCCCGGTTCGCGGTTGGCGAGATACATCAAGCCTAACTGGGCCAGATTATCGGGTCTTCGTTGCAGGTTGGCTTGCCGGTCAATCTCGGTCGCCGTTTGATAGAACCGCACGGCGGCGGGGGCATCTCCCTCGGCCAGATGCAACTCGCCCTCCAAGCCCGCGAGGGTTGACTTTTGCTCAACGGTGTTCAGCGTTTGAACCAGTTCGACATATTCGGGCAAACGCGCGCGCGCCGACTGAATCATCCCCAGCACTGTTTCGGTATTAATCGTATTCCCCAACGCAACAGCCAGATTATGCTTGGCACCCATGGCGCTGGATATTGCCGTCACTTCAGCGTACATCCGCAACCCATGCGAGTACAGGCCCAATTCGCCATAGGGATTCGCCAGATTTCCCAGCACCACTGCTTGGCGTTCCACATAACCCGCCGCTTCGAAGGCGGGCAAGGCTTGTTGCAGATGTTGGATGGATTCGGCGATGTCGAGGTCGGATAAAAACAAGGCGTTGAGCGCATTGCCAATGCCATAGTGGTCACCCGCGCGCTGGCCGAGGGCCAATGCCTGTTGCGCGGCCCGCCGCGAGGCGGTGACATCATTCGCGTTTAGCATCGCCGAGGCCACCGACCAATAGGCGCGCCCGGTGCCGGCATCATCGTTCAACGCCTCATACAGCCGAACCGCGTGTTGCGCCGCTTCAAGCCCGGCTTGATTATTTTGCGCGCGCCATTGCGCTTCACCTAAGCGATAGTAACTGTGCGCCACCAACGCCGGTTGCTTGGAAGTCTGCGCCGCCTTAAGCGCCGCCGTCGCCGATTGAATAGCGGGGTGATAATCGCCGAAGCGAATTTGAATGATGGTTTGGCGATTGAGGGCTTGGGCCCTGTGCGCGGCGGTTTTGGCGAGAGCCATCATCGCCGCCGCATCTTGCGCCGCCAACTCCAACTGGCCGAGGGCGATGTAAGACTCGGCGCGCAGGTCGAGCAAGTCCATTTGCTCCGGGGTTTCAGAACTCCGAGTGCTTAAAGAACTCGGAGTTCTAAGCGCTAAGGCTTGCGTGGCGAGGTCAATCGCTTGGGCGTGTTGGCCCGTCCACGCGAGTTCGCGGGCTTGGGCGAGGGCGGGCGTGTTTTTCTTTGCGGGGTTGGTGAGCGTAGTTTTGGGGTTAGCCATTGGGGTTCTCTCGAAGGATGAATGCAAACCGGTCAGGTTTTAAATTTTAGGTGAGTAGCGCACCGGCAACGTCAACGTAAAGGTCGAGCCGACATGGGGTTCGCTGGTGACGGTCAAATCGCCACCGAGCAAGCGCGCCAAGCTCCGGCTGATGGCGAGGCC
>CAYUFY010000430.1:0-4337 GCA_964443795.1 uncultured Anaerolineales bacterium
AAAGTGTAGCCCGAAAACCGCACCGTTCCCAACCCTTCAAATGGCTAAAGTCCAGTATATGAGCAGACGGTTCGCTCATTTTATAAGGCAGAAACGCAAATTGAAAATCTGCGGTTTTGCCGAGAAAACAAGGGTTTTCTGACAACAACGTTTTATACCGTCGGATTAGCGACATAAAGTTTCGTGCGCCGGCTACCGCACGTCAGGAAATTTGAGGCGTATACATCGAAATTCCGGCCATTTTTGAGTGGTTTGGCGCGAATCTAGTTTTCCCGCTCCCCAAATGAGCGAACCATGAGTATGAGAGTCAATCAATTCAAACTTTTGGGCCGCAAAACCAGATGCGATTGGGGGACAATGCAAATGGCAGATAGCCGATGGCTGATCAAAAGCCATTCGCCATCTGCCATTGGTTGTGGAGAGCGGGTGATGGGATTCGGACCCACGAATAGTAGCTTGGAAGGCTACTGCCTTACCACTTGGCGACACCCGCCGGATGAAAGCGATTTTAGCGGGAGCGCGAGGGAGCGTCAAGCAAGAAAATCTACGGCTTCGGCGGGGTTTGTTGCGGCAAGATGGTCGCCTCGATGGCCCAGTGCCCTTCGCTCATTTCAATCACCGAATCGAGCGGGGCGAACTCAAACCAGGTGCGCCCCGGTTTGAGTGGCAGAACCGCGCCCGTCGCGTCCACCAACCCGAACAGCCCGGCGCGTTGCGGGCGGAGCCATAACCCCTCCAACATCTGCCCGTCGCGGAAGACGCGCACCGGGCCTTGTCCCCAAAATTGAATCTCCAGCGAATAAAAATTACTGCTCTCGCGGATATCGCTGTAGAGGTGGTGCGCGAAGACCACCACCACATTGCTGGCGGTGAGCCGTTGTTTGTCCAGGGCGTCCACCTGGCGCGTGCCATTTTGTGAGCGCAGGTAACGCCCGCTGGCCGGGTCATACGTCCAATCCACCGGGGCGTTGAGGTAGCCCACATGCAGTTTGTCGGCGGGGAGGCCGCCGGGGGCGGGGGCCTCGCTGAAGGCCCAGCCCGAAAGCGCGGGGCGCGCATCCTGCCCGGCCTCGGCGGCGGCGGCGTGCAAATCGGGCGCGGTGGTGAACATGGTGTGCTCGGCATCCTTGCAGGCCACCGACTCGATCGGCACCCGGCACAGGGGCGGGCAATCGGCGCCGAACTCGGCGGAGATGATGCGCGGGGCGAAGTCGGAGGCCAGCAGGCGCGCCTTGACTCCGCCACTGGAGCCGGAGGTGACCAGCATGGCCTCGAAGATGGCCGGGAGCTCCAGGTCAACCAGCCGCGCCGAGCGCACCGCGCCAATTTTGGGCGGGTCGTCCCCATAGAAAATGGCGGTGAAGCGGGTGCTCCATGCTTCCACGTAATGTTCAAAAACCAACGCGGCGCGGTTGAGGCCAAATTGCGGGCGGGCGCAGGGCGGGGCGTTGACCACCTTCACGGCCAGTGGCCGATGTTCCAGACTGGCCGGGTCGGCCACCGTTTGGCCGGTGAGCGGGTTGATATTGGGCGGAAAGTTGGCCGGGCCGAGCCAGCCGCTGGGGGTGGCGCTCGGCGCGAGCGCGGCGGTCACCGTGGGGAGCGGGATGGCGCTGGGGGGAACGCGAGACGCGGGGGGCGAAAGCTCCGGCGCGGGCGCGGTCATCGTTACAAAGGGCACGGTCCAAGTGGGGGCCGGGGTGTGGGGCAGTTGGGTGGGGGTGGCGCACGCTACAAGCCACAGGGCGAGCCACCAGCCGAGATGACGAGTTTGCATGACACCATTTTAAGCACAAACCCGCCGCTTGTGGCGACGGGTTTGTGAGGGGAAACCGCACCCCAAAGGGCGGTGGCTGGGAAGCTTTCCCCTCAACTTCCCAACTCAAATAGTCAAAAAAACTCCCCCCAGTCCCCCATCCCCGTTGCCCCCCGACTGCACATCTTTTTACATCAGTTTGGTGGCAAAGTTAATAGACAAATGTACCGTCAAAAAAAATTCCCCCCAACCCGGCGGGCGTTGGAGGGAGAAGCGGGCTTGTTTTAGCGCCGGACGCGCCGCCGATAGTAGATGAAACCTCCCCCGGCGGCGAGACCCGCCAAAATGATGAAGCCCCCCACCCAGATTTCCGCCCCCAGGGTCTGCCCGACCCCGAACTGGTAGCTACCCGTGGTGCCGCCGCCATCCTCGGTGACCGCGCGCCACTGGACGGTGTAGCGGCCCGGTGGGAGCGGCGTGGCCAAACTCGCGCGGAGCGTGTCCTCTTCGAGAATGGGGTTGACCCCCATCACGGTTTGAAAAAAGCCAGTGGTCAGCGTGAAAGTACTGCCCGGTTCCAGCCGGTCATCGAACTGCGCGCGAATGACCGTCACCGGGCCGGGGACGGTGGAACCGGGCAGGGGGTCGGCGGAGATTAGCCCGGCATGGGCCAGGGCTACCAGCGGCACAAATAAGAGTCCCAGGCCTAAAATAAGAAGGGTGATGTGGGTCAGGGTGATTTTGTTAGTCATGGCGCAAGGAGTGGGCTGAGTTGTTCAATGAGTTCCTGGGGTGAAACCGGGCCGCCGAGCCGGGCGGCCACCCGGCCAGTTTTATCGAGGATAAAAATCCACGGTTCACTGGTCAGGTGCCATTCTTCCGGCTCCCCGGCGGGGACGAGCGGGTTGAAGGATTGGTAGATTTCGAGATGCAGGTAGTTGACGCCCGTGGGTTGCACGGCCTGGACTTGTTCGACGCTTTGCACCACGGGCGCGCAGAGTTTGCTGGTGCAGAAGCCGGGGGTGGCAAACACGATGAGGCTGGGCCACCCCGAGGTGAGGGCCTCGGCCACGGTCATTTGGTAGAGCGCCGGAACCGGCTCGAGGCCAGAAGTGAGTTGGTGGATATCGGGCTCGGTGGCGAGGGTGCGATTGTGCGAGGCGGGCGGGGTCTCACCCACTTTGGGCGAGGTGATGTCATCCAGAACTTGCACGGTGAGCTGGGTTTGCGCCACTTGCCCATCGGCGCGGGTCATGTCGAGGCCTAGGCCCCACAGGCCCGCGCGCGGCAAGTCCGGGTAGACCACCCAGTAGGGCGTGGGGTAGTCGGTGTAGCTGGTGGCCGGGCCGCTCCAGCCAATTTGCGGGGCGTCGGGGTCGGTGAGGTCGAAGACCGTGACTTGCACGGCCAGCGCATCGTTCACGGGTTGCGGGCCATCGTACAGCACCAGCGGCAGGCGCGGCGCGCCGGGGAGCAGGTCGCCGGTGGCGAGGAGCGCCTGAATGGACGTGGGGCCGGAAGTGTCGGGGAGGGTCGGGGGAGTCGGCGTGGGCGCGGCGCAGGCGGCGAGGAAAAAAATCCCAAATCCCAACAGCCAAAGCCCAAACTTTTTCCAAACCCCAAAGTTCAAATCCCAAATTTCAAAATTCCGACAAGCGTAGCGCACTTTGTAATTCTCCAATTCTCAGTCCTTCACGAAAAGCGCGGGCAGAGCCTGTCGAAGCCCGCCCCCTTCGACAAGCTCAGGGTGCTTTCGTGAACTACTGATTCTCTAATCGCCCTGCGCCGCCTGCACAAAGGCTTCGAACAAGCGCCGCATCTCGGGCGCGTCGGGCAGACATTCGGGGTGCCACTGCACGGCGAGGGCGAAGGGGTGGTGCGGGAGTTCGAGGGCTTCGACCACGCCATCGGCGGCCCGCCCGGTGACGCGCAACCCCGGCGCGATGTCTTTGCAGGCTTGATGGTGCAGGGTGTTCACGGTGAGGATCGGCTCACCCACAATGCGCGCGAGCCGCGAGTCTTCGGTCACTTGGATCGGGTGTGGGCGCAAGTCATTGGGATAGTGGACGTGTTGGGGCGCGGCGGGATGTTCGTTGTTGAGGTCACGGTAGAGCGTGCCCCCGAGGGCCACGTTGAGCAGTTGTGTGCCCCGACAAATGCCGAAGAACGGTTTGGGGTCGGCCACGGCCCACCGGGCCAGGGCCAGTTCGGTGCGATCCCGTTCGGGGTCCACGCCACTGACGGCGGGGTGAGGGTCTGCGCCGTAATGCGCCGGGTCAATATCGCCCCCGCCCGAGAACAGCACGCCATCGAGCCGGGCATAGAGGCCGCGCAAGGTGGCATCGGCCAAACCCAGGGGGATGAGCACCGGCGCGCCGCCCGCCCGCTCAACCGCGTGGACAATGTCGTCCACGAGTTCATCAAGTTCGGCGCGGTCGGGTGAGGTGATAGGGTGTTGCGTAATGCCGATGAGGGGGGACATGAATTTCCTTGTGGGCAACGCGATTATAGCAGGGGGAAATTATCGGGTAGTGTCCCTGTAACGTGTGTCGCGTATTTTTCACCACATTGACTTCGGCGG
>CAYUFY010000431.1:0-4337 GCA_964443795.1 uncultured Anaerolineales bacterium
ACGGCTTATTCCTTCACCGCGCCCGCAGTTAACCCACCGGCGATTTGGTCTTGCAAAAGCAAGTAGATAATCATGATGGGCAGAGCGCCAATGAGCGCGCCTGCCGCGAACACGCCCCATTTTTTGTCGAACTGGCCGGCGGTGAAAATTTGCAGGCCGACCATGAGCGTGTATTGATTGGCATCGTTCAGCAAAATGCGGGCGAGGATAAAATCGCTGTACGTGCCGATGAAGGACAACAAACTAATGACGACGAGGATGGGGCGCAATAACGGGAGGAGCAGGGTGGTGAAAATCTGCCAGTGCGAAGCCCCGTCAATCATCCCCGATTCATCAATCTGGCGCGGGATGGTATCCATGAAGCCTTTCATCAACCAAATGTTGCCGCCCATCGAGCCGCCGAGGTAGACCATGATGAGGCCCGCATGACTGTTCAAGCCCAACACGGGAATGATGTCGCCCATTTGCTTCACGATGGTAAAGACGGCCACGATGGTGAGCAAACTGGGAAAGACTTGAATGAGCAGAATGGCTTTGAGCAGGGTGATGCGCCCCGCAAAACGCAGGCGCGAGAAGGCATAGGCCGCCATCGTCGTCAACGATAGACTCAACACCGTCGTGAGGCCAGCGATTTTGACCGAGTTAAACAGCCACACCCAGTAGTTGATGTCGCCAAACGAAAAATTGGGGTCGAGGTTAAAGAGCCGCTCGTAATTCTTGATGCCCGTTTGGGCCGGGATGAGGCTTTGCCCCGATAACGAGTTGGCATTGTCAAACGAGGCCGAGATAATCCACAGCACCGGGAAGATAGCGAAGAAAATCAAAATGACGGCGACGACCAACCGCACCGCCACCCCGATTTGTTTTTGAAACGTGTACGACGCGCGCAAGCCTTGATAAGTTTTCGAGATACTAGACATTTTCGCCAACCTCTTCCCACATGTTCGTGAAGCGGAATTGCATCAGGGTAATGGTGCCAACGATGAGGAACACGATGATGGAAATGGCGGAGGCGTAGCCGTATTGCACGCCGCGCCCGCCGCTGGCAAACGCCAGTTTGTAAACATAGCTGATGAGCAGGTCCGTATGACCTGCCACGGTGGTCGTGTCCGTAATAGATGGCCCGCCACCAATGAAGAGATAGATGATGTTGAAGTTGTTGAAGTTGAACACATATGAAGCCACTAACAAGGGGCCAACCGCCACCAACAACAACGGGAAGGTGATACTGCGGAAGCGTTGCCACGGCGAGGCTCCATCCACCACCGCCGCTTCATAGAGTTCACTCGAGATAGATTGGAGTGCGCCACTGCTGATGAGCATGAAGTAGGGATAGCTCAACCATAAATTCACCAGCACCACCGCCGTTTGCGCCCAAATCGGCTCACTGGTCCAGGGCGGGGCCCAGCCAAACCAGCCTTCTATAAAGCGATTGACCACGCCAAACTCGGTGTTCAACATCCCTTTCCAAATCAAAATGGTAATGACCGCCGGGATGGTGTACGGGATGAGCAGGAACGAGCGGATGACGCGCTTCAACGGAAAATCTTTGTCGTTGAATAACACCGCAATCGCCAACCCTAAGCCAAACGAAGAAGCGACGCTGAGGGCCGGGAAGATAAGGTTCCAAGTAAAAATTTGTACCAGCGGGCCGCGCAAAGCTGGGCTCGTGGCAAATTCAATGTAGTTGCCCAACCCAATCACCTCGCGGAAACCGGGGGTGATGGTTTTGCCGTCTTTGGTGGTATAGGTGCCGGCCACGCTCAAATAAATATCGCCATTTTGTTGGTCGGTCACCGTATCCGCCACAGAGTCATACTTGTAGCGGAGCGCCAAAAAGGCCGCTTCTTTGGGCGAGCGAATTTGCACGGTCTCTTTGCCTTCAAGACCGAAGATGATATTTGGCAGTTCTTTATCAATGGTGGCTTGGAGAATGCCAATTTTTTGATACCCGGTGAGCGTTTTCGGCAGGCCTTTGCTGTCGGCTTCACCAATGCCGGGGTCGCCCGGTTTGGCGGGCACAATCGCCTCGCCCGGTTTCGCCAAAAAAGAATTGCCTTCCGTATCTACCAACCACAGCGCGTAGACCCCCGCCTCCGATTTGTAAGCCGTCCATGAATAGGAAGTGCCCGAGGCGGGCAGGTACGTCACTTTTTCGATTTGGGCAATGACTTGGTCTTTGGTCAAAAAGTGCCCATCGCCATAGTTGGTAAAGGCAACGTAAACGGTGAAGAGAATGGGGTAAATGACAAACAGGATGAGAAAGGCGAAGCCAATGGCCATCCAACGGAAGGGGTATGCTTGCGGCAAGATAAAGATGAGGTTGATGAGCACCGTAATAATGCCCAGCACCACCGCCAATTGGTAGTAGCCTAAGGTGATGGTGCTGTAGAGGAACCAAGCCGCGCCCACATCAAACAACACCACGAACAGGCCGCGCAGTAACGCGGTCAGCGGCGGCTCGGTGGGCATCTGGATTTTAGCGGCGCGTTGCGGGGTGGGGATGGTCATAGCCTTCTCCTGTGGTGGATTGAGCGGGGCTTTTGTGTTTTTGTAGGGGCGCACCTATGTGTGCGCCCCGCTGGGCGTGAAGGTCTCTATGCTGCTGGGGCTGACACATCGGTCAGCCCCTACAGCGATGAGCATCGCCCAGTGCATGTCAAAAAAGGTTCTGGGCCGAGGACAATGCCTCGGCCCAGAATTTGTTCAAGTGCTATTTGGTGGTCACCGTCAACAGGTGCGTTTCGGGGTCGTACACGAACTCGATGGTGCCATTGGCGGCCAACGTCACTTTGTAGTTCGGGCCGTCTTGCGCGCCATCCGAACCATAGTTGGTCGTCCACGCGCCATCCAGCGCGACTTTGAATTCGTAGTCACCGGCCGTCAGCGCGAACGGGCCACTCTTGTACATGCCGTCGTCGCCTTTGGTCATCGCAGTGACTTTGCATTCCGGTTGCCAATCGCCGGGGCAACCCGCTTGGGCTTGGTACGCGCCGGGCACGTTGACCATGCCGGTCAGCGGGTTGGCGATGAGGTCGCGGATTTTCGTGCCCGCATCCGTCAACGCTTCTTCGGCGGTTTGCTTGCCATCGCGGAGGTTGGTGGCGGCATCGCCCCAAGCCCCCCACACCGAACCCATTTCGGGGATATTGGGCATGGGGTCAGCCGCATGGCCGGCTTCGGCCAACGCTGCCAAATCGGGGTCGTCAATTTTTTCCAGCGCAGGGATGTAGGCGGGGAGGCGCGTGCCGGAGGCCGCCAGCGTCAGCATGAAGTCTTCGGTGGCGACCAGTTCCGTGAGGAAGGCTTGCGCCAGCAAAGCATTTTCGCTGTACGAGTTGATATAGATATTTTGAACGCCCATGAAGGGGTAGCCTTCGCCAGCGGGGCCGCTGGGGAAGTTGGCGATGGCGTAAGCAACGCCCGACTCGCGGATGCGGCTGAGGGCCCACGGGCCTGCCATGAGGAAGGGCGCTTTGCCGGTCTCGAACAAGGCATGGTTATTGCCCCAATCCCAGTCGGCGGGCAGGTTGCCGTTGGTCACGTTTTCCGCTATCCAGTTACCGGCGGCAATCATGCCGTCGTTGTCAATGCCTAAGTCTTGCGCGTTGAACGCGCTGTTGGCATCCTTGCCGAAGATGTAACCGCCAAAGGAAGTCCAGAGCGGATAAATGTCGTAACCCGAACCAGAGACGGCCATGACATAGTCTACTTTGCCATCGGCCTTCAAGGCTTCGCCCATGGCCAGCATTTCGTCCCAAGTCGTGGGCACTTCCGTCACCAAATCGGTGTTGTAGAAGAAGGCAATGTTCTCGGTGGCGTAGGGCATGCAATACAACGTGCCTTCAAACGTGCAGGTCTCCAGCGCGGCGGGTACAAATTGGTCGGCCATGTCGCCCAAGTCAACGGGGGCAATCACACCATTGACGTACAGCGCGGCCCCTTGGTCGTGCGGCACACCGAAGAGAATGTCGGGGCCTTCGCCAGCGGGCGCGGCGATGAGGAAATCATCGCGCATGGAGGCTTTCAATTCAACCACGAGCTCGAGGTTGTATTTCTCCAACACATCCGCTGCCAATTCTTGCAGGATGGGTGCGCGAGTGTCATCAGCCCAAATGCGGAGGGTGCCAGCGGGAGCGGGCACATCGGTCGGGGCCGCGGTGGCCGGCACGGCGGTGGGCGGCACCGCCGTTGGGGCTTTGGTGGCGGGCACGGCGGTGGCCGGCACATCAGTGGCTTTCGGCGCTTCGGTGGCGGCGGGGGCACCGCACGCCGTCAGGATAAAGGCGGCAATCAACAGCGTGTTGAGAACCAGCCAAAAACTCTTCTTCATTTCA
>CAYUFY010000432.1:0-4314 GCA_964443795.1 uncultured Anaerolineales bacterium
CCAAGATTCGACCGGATTCACCTTGTTTTACCGCATTTCATAAAGCCGACTTGCGCGGCAGTGCGCGTTATGTCTTCTTGGTGCTTTTTTGTACTCTCAGGAAGCCTGGCTAGCACATCACAAAACGCTTGTTTTAAAGGCATTTGCTCGAATCTCGGATTAGTCGAAAAATTTAAGCGAAAGATCCGTCAATAAGGTCGCTTTTTACGCGATCCTTCCCCCAAAAATACTTTATCTGGCGCTCTACGTCTTTGGGACTTGCTTCCCCTACATGTATAAGTTCTCGAAAATGTAGAAATTTAATAGTCATCGCCTTCACCATATAAAAAGCCGCCTGTGCTGTAAATTGACGGGGGCGGCTTTTTAATGTTACGATGAAGCCACCAGTCGCCTTCTTGCGCTGGTCGTGCCGGGAGTGTTGTAGCACTGCCCGGTTTTTTCATTTTATCCCCACTACCTGCTCTGGGCAACATCCAAAGTCCAACCATCCAACCCACGAAACCTCACCTTGTTTTCTCAATCTATCCAAAGGATAGCTGGGGTCATGCTTGATGCCGGGGTATCCCACCCGGTTCAATAAACCAGTCCCTACGCGTGGCAACCCAGTTTATGCTACGTTGCGGTGCTTGACGTTCCCAGAAATCTATGTTACAAAAAGTAGGTATATAAACTCAAATGCCTACTAAAAGTAACAAAGCGCGCCGCCCCTCATCATTGTCGCATGGTGACCGGGTTCTCGCCCTCGCCGCCACGCACGGCCTTCTGCGCCCACGCGACCTCGCGCCACATGGCTTGCCGCGCGAATACCTGGCGCGGCTTCAGCAAACCGGCCAACTGGAACGCGTCGGGCGGGGACTCTATCGCGCGATCACGACCCCCATCACCGAACAGCACACCCTGGCGCTGGTTGGCAAGCGCCTGCCACAGGGTGTGATTTGCCTGCTCAGCGCGCTGCAATTTCACGGCCTGACGACCCAAGCCCCCACCGAAATCTGGGTGGCCCTCGACCCCAAAGCGCGGCGGCCCCAACTCCCCGACCTGCCGGTGCGCCTTGTCCGCTTTTCCGGCTCGGCCCTCCAGCAAGGGCATACACGGCATCAGGTCGAAGGCGTCACGGTGCAAGTAACCACCCCTGCCAAAACGGTGGCGGATTGCTTCAAGTACCGCAATAAAATCGGTCTGGAGGTAGCGCTCGAGGCCTTGCGCGAGGGCTGGCGGGCGCGCCGCTTCACGCTCGACGAACTGTGGCAGGCCGCGCGGGTGTGCCGGGTTGCCAATGTCATGCGCCCCTATCTGGAGATGCTCACATGAAACGGGAGCCCCCCAAAGACCTCGCGGCCTCGGTGCGCGCCCGGCTGTTCAACCACAGCCAGCACGCCCACGCCGACTTCCAACTCATCCTCACCCGGTATGCCATTGAACGCTTCCTCTACCGGCTGGGGCAATCGGCATACCGCGAGCGCTTCATTCTCAAAGGGGCCATGCTCTTCACGGCCTGGGCGGGCTGGTCGCCGCGCCCCACCCGCGATGTGGACCTGTTGGGGCAGGGCACCCCCACCCGGGCCGAGCTGAAAAAAATCATGGCGACCGTGTGTGGGGCCGTGGTTGAGCCGGATGGCCTGGTCTTTCACCCGGAGACCATCGTCGTGGAAGCCATCCGTGAAGAACAACCGTATGCTGGGCAACGGGTGCAATTGCGCGCGACCCTGGGGGCCGCCCGAATTAATTTGCAAATTGACATTGGCTTTGGCGATGTCGTGACCCCGGCCTGGCTCACCTTCCCGGCCCTGTTGGAATTGCCCGCCCCGCACATTCTGGCCTACCCGCGCGAGAGCGTGGTCGCCGAGAAACTGGAAGCGATGCTCCACTTGGGGCCAGTCAACAGTCGGCTCAAAGACTTCTACGACCTGCGGTTGATGGCGGCGCAATTTAGTTTTGACGGGCGCGTGCTGACCCACGCTATTCACGCCACCCTGCAACGCCGGCAAACTTCGCTCACGGCCCGACCGCCGCTGGCTTTAACCCCGGAGTTTTATCAGGATCGGCGGCGGCAGACCATGTGGCGCGCTTTTCTCAATAAGAATCGCTTGGCCGTTGAGCAGGAGACTTTTGAAAGAGTTGGGGAAGAACCAGAGTCTTTCCTCCAGCCTCCCTTGCAAGCCGTAACTCAGGCTCAAACATTCCGCGCCAACTGGCCACCCGGCGGACCGTGGCGGTAAGTCTTTGCAAGCCGCGCCAGGCCCAGCCCAGCGGCGAGCGTTAAAAGAGAGAAAAAAGACCTTCGTCGAAAGAGAAAACCTACCCCGCAGGGGTAGGTTGACGTGCGTAAACTGGCTGTGGGTAGAAAGCCACTGGTAAACCACCAGACACCGATGGGACAGCCACTGGCATCAATGGTGTAAGCCCAGGGCAACCCATTGGATCGGTTGTCTTTTGAGGGGGCCCACAGGTAGAATGTTAATATGCGGGTGACTCCCCGCCCACGATGTAAGCCACACCCGGGCGTAACCGCCGACCGGGATTCACCGCAGGAAAAACCTCATGCTAAACAGCCTCACCGAGCATATTGCGCGCCGCCCCGATGTGTTTAATGGCAAACCCCACATCGCCGGGCATCGCATTCGCGTGCTGGACATTGTGGTCTGGCACGAAAAACGCGGCCTGTCGCCCGATGAAATTCTGGAACTGTATCCGGGGCTGACCCTCGGCGATGTGTATGCCGCCCTCGCCTACTATTTTGACCACCGCGAAGCTATTGAGGCCGAGTGGCAGCGCGAAGCGGAAACCCTCACCCGCCTCAAGCCCCGCTACCCGGCCAAACTCCAAGCCAAACTCCATGGCTGACCGCCTGCGGTTTTACTTCGACCAGCACGTTCCCGTGGCCGTGGCGCTGAGTTTGCGGCGGCGCGGCATTGAGGTGTTGACGGCGCAGGAGGCGAGCTGTGCGGGCGCTCCGATGAAGCGCAATTACACAGAGCCATCGCCGAGCAACGGGTGCTGGTGACGTTTGACGATGATTTCCTGACGCTGGTGGCCGGTGTACCGGTTTGGCCTTTTGCGCGGCCAGCAAATACACCATCGGGGACTTAATCCGCGTGTTGGCGTTGGCGCATGAAGTCCTGGAACCTCAGGAGATGCTCAATCACATCGAGTTCCTCTAACAACGCGGGGGCCAGCGCCTCAGGGGCCTCCTATGCTAGGGCACGTTCCCCGCCGGGCTTTTTCTTCTTCACCCGCAGGGGAGTCACATTCAGCGCGTTGCCCGCCCAGATGTCGTCCAGCGCCAGCGCCAAGTAGTTGCAGTGCGGCTCGAGGTCGGCGTAGGTCTGGGCGAACACCTTCTGGTAGTTCCGCAAGGCCTCGGCGTGGCGATAAATCACCAGCACATACGGCATCGTCGGCACGCCCCACGCCTTGCGCCAAATCTCCTGATTGGCCTCGGTCGGTTTGCCCACGGCTTCATACGCCTTGATTTTCTTCGGTGCGGAACTCGCCCAGGCCTCGTTGTCCAACTCCACCAGATAAGCCTTCTCGACCGTGGTCTGGTCGGGCTGGTATTTGACCAACAGCCCATCCGGCACCAACCCAAACGCCCCGCCTTTGCCCTCATCTTTGGTTTGCCACATCGCCACCCGTTGCGTGCCCCGCGCCTCAACCCGCACCCGGCGCGCCGCCCAGGTCTCACGCATCCGCAACATGGCCTCGGCGCACAACAAGTCATGCACCTGGTGATTCAACCCGCCGTCGTGAAGCAGGGGCAGGTCGGTGTTGAACTCCAGCTTGGCTAGCTCCATCCCCACCGCTTCGAGCCGATAGACGCGCTGGGGGCCGTGCGCCGGCAGACGGGCGTGCCAGCCCGCGCGGTGGGCTTCCCGCAGGGCCGAGTCGGGCAGGCGCCCCACCACTCCGTCGGTGGCGTAGTTGCTCAGATTGCGGGTGAAGGTGTTGAAGTCCTCGCTCATCTGCACACGCTCCTGGCATAGGCGGAACAACTGCTCCTGACTCAGGGCCAGGAATTGATAGACTAAATCCAGCACGGTGGTGCGGAGGTTGGAGCGGTTGGTGCGGAAGAGCAGTTCGGCCTGGGCGCGCGCTTCGACGGGGGTCCACTGGCGCGCGCGGGGCGGGCGACCTGGCACGGTCGCGGGGAGGCGCGGGTCATCGGGCTTCTTCAGGGGCCGGCGGCGTTTGGGAACGGGCATTGGGGTGGGGGTGGGGGAAGTTGACATGGGGAGCTCCTGTTTTCAGTCATCAGTGGTCAGGCGTGAATCAGTGGTCGTCGGTCGGCCGGCTTCAGTCATCAATTAATGCTAG
>CAYUFY010000433.1:0-4305 GCA_964443795.1 uncultured Anaerolineales bacterium
GTCGGTGGCGAAGGCGGGGCGCATGGCCGCGGAAAAGGGGGCGTTCTCAACTACCGCGAGGGTGGGTTGCAGGGTGGGGGTTCCGGCGGAAGCCGGGGTGGGCGAAATGAACGGCTCGGGCGTGCGCGTGTTTTGGGGCTTGGCGGTGGCCAGCGGTTTGAGCGTGGGCACCCCCACCGCGTCGGTGGCGAGACCTTCGGGGTCGGGCAGTTCGATGGCTTTGTAGAGCGTCTGGCAGGCGAGCGAGGCGAGGGCAAGAAAAAGGATAAGTGTGTAAGTGCGTAAGTGAGGAGGCATTTGAGAAAAGCAGAAGGCAGCAGGCGAAAAGCAGATTGTCACCGCCTGCTGCCGACTAAGAGTGCCCCCCACAGGACTTGGACCTGTAACCGCTCGGATGTAAGCCGAGTGCTCTGCCAATTGAGCTAGGGGGACGGTGAGGAGATTATAATGGAAAATGAACGGGGCGGGAATGATAATGAATGAGAAATGAAAAATGAAAAATTAGGAAGGGCGGGTGAGATTGAGTCACAGTATAATTAATTCAGAGAACGCTACTTCATGTCCATGACCCGTCGTAAATCAACTCGTTCGGTTCAGGCCAAAGCGCCCCGGCCAACCCTGGCGCGTTTCCGGCGCATTTTGCGGCGCCATCTGCCAGAGTTGCAGGCGACATATGGCGTGCAAGCGCTGTGGCTGTTCGGCTCATATGTGCGGGGCGAAGCGCGTAAACGCAGTGATTTGGATGTACTGGTGGAGTTTATCGAAGCCCCATCATTATTCCGATATATTGAACTTGAACAACATCTGAGCCAACTCGTGGGGGTTAAAGTGGATTTGGTCATGAAACGCGCCCTGAAGCCGGTCCTTGGCGCACGCATTCTATCTGAAGTGGTTATGATATGACTCATCAGCGTTCCCTGATTGATTATGTGAATGATATGTTGGCCAATGCGGAACTCGCACAACGTTTTACGCGCAACGTCAGTTTTGAAACATTCCAGCAGGATGACCAGAAAAGCTATGCCGTTGTGCGAGCGCTCGAAATCATCGGTGAAGCCGCGCGCCACATCCCTAAAACTGTGCGCCGCAAATACGCTCAAATCCAATGGGATAAAGCCACGGGTATGAGAGACAAGATGATTCACGCTTATTTCGGTGTGGATTTGGAAGTAGTCTGGAAGACAGTTCATGAGGATTTGCCCACGCTCCAAAGCCAGTTGACACAAATGTTGCGAGAGTTGCAAGCCGCAGAGGCGCCGGAAGACGATTAACCCTCCGGCGGGTATGAGCCCACTCAACTCTCGTTTCCTCGTTCGCGCCACCATTCTCGGCCTGTCTGTCACGCTCGGCCTGCTTCTGCTGTTTGTGCTGTTCCCCAATCAAATCATCAATTTACTGGTCCCCGGCCTGATGGTGGATCTACCGCTCGGCCCGACGCCCCAGCCCCCGGTCATCACCGCACCGCGCGGCGAGATTCCGCCCGGCCCCGGCGGGTTGAAAGAGTGGACACAATATGGCGATGCCGATTACGGACTCGTGGGCAGTGGCTTTTTGTTGCGCTTGAATGAAGGCACAATCATTGGCCTGACCACCTCACACAGCATGGCGGCTCTGGGACTCCCCGGCCATAACCTCCAGCGAATAGCCTTCTCCCTGCCCGACGGGTCGCGCCCGTTTGTGACCGAGTTTGACACGCTCTACGGTAAACCGGGCCAACCCTTGTGGGCCGGCGACTTAACCCGCGACTATGTTCTGCTCAAAGTGCCTGGCGCGATTGACGAGGCCCGCGCGGTTGCGCCCGACCCGCGCGGGGTGCCGCAACCCGGCGAGCGGGTGACGATTTACAGCGGGGTCGGCGACCTGAACAATGGGCGGCGCGTCTTCGAAGGGACCATCGTCAAAATCACAGACACCGGCGTATGGGCGTTGATGGACGAAACTTTTGAGCCGGGCATGATGAGCGGCTCGCCCATCTTCAGCCAGCACACTGGGCTGGTCGTGGGCATGGCCATGGCGCGGGCTTTCCGCGCGGGCAAGTTATTCATCGGCATGCACCCCATCGGTAATTTGGTGAAATTGGCGGGGGAGGCGGCGGAGTTTTTGTTGATTGAGGGCTATATGAGATAGAAGCCGGGGGCGCGGGAGCCGGGGAGACCCCATCTTGTATCACGCGGGAGCGGATTGCATCCGCGACCTTGCCGGTCATGCCCGCGTGTGCGTGGCGGGCATCCATTCCCGCCCAAACCATGCGGGCATGACAGAAACGGGCGGGGTAGTTATGAGTTTCCAAACTAATCCGCTCCCGATGGTGGGGGCGTATCCGCGCACTGACGCAGGCCCTCGCGTTATAATCTCCCCCACACTCCCACGCCCCCATACCTTCACACTTTCCTCATGTTTTCCTCCTTCCGCCGCCCGGCCCGCTCTAGTCCTAACGAACCCTTTACCCCGCCCTCGCGTGAACAAATCTATCGGCTGTTTCGCTACCTCCGGCCTTACACCGGGCGTATGACCATCGCCGTCATCGCGCTGTTGTTCGGCGCGGCCACCGGCCTCATCTTTCCGTGGCTCATGCAAAATCTGGTGGATGCAGTGCTGGCCCAAAACAATCTGGCCGAACTCAACCGCATCACGTTCATCCTCATCGCCACGTTTCTCATCCGCTCGGTCTTCTATTATTTTCAAGGCTACAACCTGTCGTACATCGGCGAGCGCATTGTGGTGGACTTGCGCCGCGAGACTTACGAACACCTGCATCGGCTCAGCCTGCGCTTTTTTGCCGACCGGCGCGTGGGCGAACTGGTCTCGCGCTTATCCTCCGACGTGACGCTCGTCCGCGCGGCGTTGACGAACAATGTCGCCACGGTGCTGAGTCAGGCGCTCACCTTTGTCGGGTCGCTCGTGCTCATGCTGGCGCTCAACTGGCGGCTCTCGCTCTTCATCTTATTGGTCGCGCCCCTCATCGCTGTGAGCGGCGCCATTCTCGGCGCGCAACTTCGCAAGCTCTCGACCAGTGTGCAAGACCAACTGGCCGACGGCACCGCCCTGGCCGAGGAAGCTCTCAGCGGCGTGCGCGTGGTGAAAGCCTTTGCCCGCGAACCGCACGAGGTCAATCGCTACGCCGCGCAGATGGAGCGCGCCTTCGGGGCCACGATGCGCCTCACCGTGGTGCGCTCCGCCTTCGGGCCGCTGATGTCGTTCTTCGGGTTCGGGGCGCTCGCGGGGGTGCTGTGGTTCGGGGGGCGCGAAGTCCTCGCGGACCGCCTCACCGGCGGGGCGCTCATCGCCTTTCTGGTGTACGGCATCAACATCGCCGCCTCGCTGGGCGCGTTCACCGCGCTCTATTCCCAAATTCAGGAAGCCCTCGGCGCCTCACGGCGCATTTTTGAATTATTGGATGAAGACCCCGAAATCAAAGATGTGCCCGGCGCGTCACGGCTCCCGAGCGTGAGTGGGCGCGTGACGTTTGAGCGCGTTTCCTTTAACTACCCCGGCACCGACCGGGTTCTGCACGACATCGAATTGGAGATTCAGCCCGGCGAGGTGCTGGCGCTGGTCGGCCCGTCGGGCGCGGGCAAATCCACCTTGTTCAACCTCATCCCGCGCTTTTACGATCCCACCCATGGCGCGGTGCGCGTGGATGACCACGACTTGCGCGGCGTGACCCTGGCCTCCCTGCGCGGGCAAATTGGCCTGGTGCCGCAGGAAACGCAACTGTTCTCCGGCACGGTGCTGGAGAACTTGCGCTACGGCAAACTCGACGCCACCGAGACCGAACTCACCGCCGCCGCCCGCGCCGCCAACGCCGAGGAATTTATCCTGCGCCTGCCACAGAGGTACGACACGCTGGTGGGTGAGAAGGGCGTGAAGCTCTCGGGCGGGCAACGCCAACGCATTGCCATTGCTCGCGCCCTGCTCAAAGACCCGCGCCTGCTTCTATTAGATGAAGCCACCTCCAGCCTCGACTCTGAATCCGAAGGTTTGGTACAGGAAGCGCTGGAGCGTTTAATGCAAAATCGCACCACCGTCATCATCGCGCACCGTCTGTCAACCGTCCACAAAGCCAACCGCATCGCGGTGCTGGACGCCGGGCGCTTGGTGGATTTAGGCAACCACGCCGAGTTGATGGGGAGGGAGGGGTTGTATGCGCGGTTGTATAAAATGCAATTTAAGAATGGGATAATGGTGTAGGGGCGCATTTGTAGGGGCAGGTCTGAGACCTGCCCCTACAAATGCGCCCCCCCAAACGTGCTATCTATTACCCACAAGTTGGGTTTTCCCGTTAACGACGATGGACCAAGTGTC
>CAYUFY010000434.1:0-4295 GCA_964443795.1 uncultured Anaerolineales bacterium
TATCCCAATCAAGTCATCAATGAATCCTTCAACCCTCCTCGCTTGGGAAGACCGTCTGACTCGTCTTGCCGTGGCCCTTTTGCTCGGGGCTACCACTTACGGCGTTTTCGCCGGGGCGGCGGTCACGCTGTACTATGACGTTGTGCCCAACATGGGGAGCGTGGAAGACCGTTTGGGCGCGCCGCTATCCAGCCTCTACTTGCTCGCCATTCTCATCAGCCTTTGCCATCTGCCGTTGGCCTTGGCCGATGTCAGACAGGCCCTTTGGAAACAGGCTTCGATTCGCGCCGCCGCCTTCATTGGCCCGCTCGTCGTCTTCCTAGGCACGGATGGTCTGCTGGCCCATTTTCTGTGGTGGTCGCCCATCAGCGACACCGACCGCTTCCACATTTTGCATCACAGTCTCTTCGCGGGCGTCCCGCTTGCACTGGGTTATTGGCTCTGGCTTCGATGGGGTTGGCGGCCCGCGACCTTCACGGTCATCGCCGCGCCCTCGGTTCGGGCGTGGCTGATCAGTGGCCTTGTGCTGATGTGGCTGGCGCTGGGCGTTGGGATGTTGATAGGGGTGGCCTCGCCCCTCCTGTTTGGGGTGAGCGTGGCGGGTGGGTTGGTGGCACTACCGATGCTTTGGGGGCGAACAAGTTGATACCAAATCTTCCCTCGCTCAAAACCAACTGGCTGACTCTCGCTCTCTGGTTCATCGCCAACCTCCTCGGCTTCGGCTTTGTTGGGGCGATGTTTCATAATTTCCCACTGGCCTTCACGTTCCCGCCCAACATCTCACGGCTGGGGAGTTTCCGCCTGGAGGCCGCTATCGCAGGCTTTTTCTTTGGCTTCATCCCAGCGCTGTTGATTGGCTTTTTACAGCGTTTGATTCTGCGCCGTCATTTGTCGCTTTCACGCTGGTGGATTATCTCGGTCTCGGTAGGCATGGGGCTGATGCACTTTCTCGCCGATGGATTTGAAAACGCCCACGACCTGTCGCTGGCCGTGTTTCTCAGCGGCCTCTTGGTCGGCATCATTCAGTGGCGGCTCCTGCGCCCGCAGTTATCATCCGCCGCTGGGTGGATAGCCGCCTATGGGCTGGGCTGGTTCGTGGGCTGGTTGCTTGGGATTGCTATTTTGGATAACACCGGGTTGCTCCATCAGTCATGGGTGCCCGGCCTTGATGGACAAACGCACGGCATACTTGGCCTGAGCGTGGGAGGCATGGTCAGCCTCAGCCCGGGCCTGTGGTGGCTGTGGGCTTCACGCCCGCGACCTAATAATATATTTTGACGATCCGTAGGGGCGACGCATGCGTCGCCCCTACGGGATTACTCTCCCACAAGGACACGCCCCATGTACCGAGGCACCCACGAAGCCCTACCCGATGAACGCAACGCAAATGTTTTGATTTATCTCAACGGCGAACTGATGCCGCGCAACGAGGCCAAAATCTCGGTCTTCGATAGCGGCTTTCTAATCGGCGATGGCGTGTGGGAGGGATTGCGTTTGCATCACGGCGTTTTCGTTTTCTTGGACGAGCATTTGGACCGACTGTATCAAGGGGCCAAGGCCATCGCGCTCGAGATTGGCCTGACGCGCGCCGAACTCACCGAGGCGCTCTACCGCACGGTGCGCGCCAACAATATGCACGATGGCGTTCATGTGCGGCTGATGATTACGCGCGGCATAAAGAAGACACCTTCCCAAGACCCACGCCTCACCAAAGGCGGCCCGACCATCGTGTTCATCGCCGAACACAAACAGGCCAACCCCGAGGTCTTCGAGCGCGGCGTGCGCCTGTTCACCTCCACCATCCGCCGCCCCCCGCCGGATACGCTGGACCCCAAACTCAACTGTCACAGCAAACTGCACGAAGTCATGGCGCTCAATCAGGCCCTGCACGCCGGGGCCGACGAAGCGCTGATGCTGGATGTGCATGGCGCGGTCAGCACCTGCAACGCCACGAATTTTTTTATCGTGGTCAAAGGGCAGGTGTTGACTTCCACCGGCCAGCATTGTCTCAACGGCATCACGCGCCGCAAGATAATCGAAGTGTGCCGCGCCCAGAACATCCCCGTCTTCGAGAAGGATTTCTCGCTCGTGGACGTTTACTCCGCCGACGAAGCCTTTGTCACTGGCACTTTCGGTGGCGTGACCCCGGTGATGGAAGTGGATGGCCGCCCGCTGGGGGGAGGCGGACCCGGGGCGTTGACCCGCCGTTTGCGCGAGTGGTATCTCGCCGAGATTGAAAGAGCCACCCAGCCATGACCAACGCATCAAATATCGCTCGTATGCAAGAGGCCGTGCGCGCCGCCGGTTTGGACGGCTGGCTCCTGTACGACTATCGCGGCCTCAATCCCTTCCCGGCGCAGTTGCTCAATTTGGGGCAAGGCATTTTGACCCGGCGTTGGTTTCTGTATGTGCCCGCGCATGGCCCGGCCACGCTCATTCACCATCGCATCGAAGCCGGCAGTTGGCAACAAGTCTTGCCCGATGAAACTCTGGCACGCCAGGTCTTCGCCAGCCACGAACAGTTGGATGACGTGTTGCAAGCAACTTTACAAAGCGCGACCCGTATCGCCATGGAATACAGCCCGCGCGGGGAAGTGCCCAATGTGAGCTACGTTGACGGCGGGACGCTGGAGCGCGTGCGCGCTTGCGGCGTGGAGATTGTTTCGAGCGCGGATTTACTGCAACACTTTCTCACTTGGAACAGTGAAGACCGCATAGCGCACGAAGCCGCTGTGCGCGGCGTGGTTGAGGCCAAAGGCTTGGCCTTTCAATTGATACATGACCGGCTGAAAACCGGCCAGCCCGTGACCGAACTCGAAGTGCAAGCCATCCTTGTGCAACACTTGCAAGCCTGCGGCTTGGAGACCGACCATGCGCCGATTGTGGCTTTTGGCAGTCATGCCAGCGATGGACATTACGCCCCCAGCCCGCAAACCGACCGCGCGTTAGAAATGGGCCAATGCGTGTTGATTGATTTATGGGCTGGTTATAAAGACCGCCCGATGGCCGACATTACCTGGGTGGGCTTTGCGGGTGAACCGACGGACGAATATCTGCGGGTGTGGGAGACGGTGCGGGCGGCGCGCGACCTGGCTTTGGAATTGCTCACCACCCAAGCCGTGCAAGCCGGTTGGGAAGTTGATCGGGCGGCGCGCAATCTCATCACCGAACGCGGTTATGGCGCGGCCTTCCGGCATCGGCTGGGGCACAGTCTCGGGCGCAACGCCGCGCACGGGCCGAGCGTCAACCTGGACGACTGGGAAACGCACGACACCCGGCAACTCCTGCCGGGCCTGGCGGTCACCGTCGAGCCGGGCATCTATCTGGGGCACATCGGCCTCCGCAGTGAAGTGAATGTGCTCATCACCGCGACTGGCGCAGTCGTGACCACGCCCATTCAACAGGCACCCTATCGGCTGGGAGGCGATCAGGCCTGGGTGGAGGCGGAATGACTGCCCACCCGGCTTCCTTGCTCCCCCTCACGCCCGCCGCGTTTCACATTTTGCTGGCCCTCGCCGATGGCGAGAAGCACGGCTACGCCATCATGCGCGAAGTGACGGAGACGACCGGCGGCCAAATTAAACTTGGCCCCGGTTCGTTGTACGGCACGATTAAACGCCTGCTGGCCGATGGCTGGATTGAAGAAAGCGATGAGCGCCCCGACCCCGCCCTGGACGACGAGCGGCGGCGCTACTACCGCCTCACCGACCTGGGGAAGCAAGTCGCGCGCGCCGAAGCCCAGCGATTGGCACAACTCGTGAACACCGCCAAAGCCAAGCGCTTGATCGCGCGGAATTAAGCGCCACCGCCTAATTTGCGTTACACTTTAGGTGAGCGATTAACTGCTCTAACGCCAGTCATCGGTTAAACCAAGGAACCCTTATGGACTCCCAACAACTCCACACCCTGCTCGAACAACTGCACGCGGAACTGCAACAAGCGAACGACGTGGCTGAGCCAGATAAACAACTCCTGCATAATTTGATGGGGGATATTCAAACCGTGCTGGCTAAAACCGGCGATGAATCACTTTATCTGCCTTTGTCGCGCCAATTGGCCGAAGCCATCCAGCGGTTTGAAGTCAGCCATCCCACCCTGACCCTGGCCATCGGCAAGGCGTTGGATATCCTGAGCGGCGCGGGGTTTTAATTCAACTTCGGCCCGCTTTGGCTGACGGCCTGCGGTTATAACGCCTCAGCCTGCCTGGTTGTGCCCGCATGGTTTTGGCGGGCATCCAGCCCCCCCCGGTGTGGATGCGCGCCACGAGCACGGGGCATGACAAAAGCGGATACACT
>CAYUFY010000435.1:0-4293 GCA_964443795.1 uncultured Anaerolineales bacterium
TTATCTGATTTGCGCGCCGGATGAGCGCGGGGAGTGGCACGCGCGCGGCTTCAAGATTGAGGCGGGCGCGACCCAGGCCGTGCGGGTGATGATTGAAGCGGTTTAGACCGGATTGTGTGACGAAATGTGGCGGCGCGTTGCACACCCCCAATAGAGGAGACGAGCGATGTGGTTATTGCCAGTGGTCATGCTGATTGGCTACGTGTTGGGTTCCATTCCTTCAGGATTTCTCATCGTCAAGATGGCGGCGGGAAAAGATGTGCGCGAGGTGGGCAGTGGGCGCACTGGCGGCACCAATGTGATGCGCGCCGCTGGGTTTGGCGCGGGCTTGATGACTGCCATCTCAGATGGCTTGAAGGGCGCGGCGAGCGTTTGGGTGGCTCAATATCTGATGACTTTCGTCGGGCCTGAATTCCGCGCGTGGGGCATGGCGTTGGCCGGGTTGGGGGCCATTCTGGGGCACAATTATTCCGTGTTTCTTAAGTTCAAAGGCGGGGCCGGCGGGGCGCCGTGCGTGGGGGGGGCCTTTGCCATGTGGTGGCCGAGCCTGGTCATTATTGTCCCTATTGGCGCGTTGGTGCTATTCGGCATCGGCTATGCCTCGGTCACGACCCTGACCGCCGCGTTGATGGCCACCGCCATATTTGCCTATCGGTTTTATACACAGACTCCGGGCGCCGAAGCCGAGTTTATTTGGTATGGGGTTGGCGCGTTTATTTTGCTGGCCTGGGCGCTGCGACCCAACATCCAACGCCTCATTCGGGGTGAAGAGCGCCTGGTGGGCTGGCGCGCGAGAAAAATGAAATAAAAGTAGCCGGGGCCAGGGGAGGCAGACAACTGAGCTGGCCGGTTAATCCGCTTGACTGGCGTTATTCTTGGCTCGCTTGGCCCGCCAGCCATGCAAACGCTCGGTGCCTTCGAACAAGCGCTTCAGGTTGGGGCGCAAAGACCATAAACATAGCACCAAAGCCAGCACCCCGAAACCAATATATTCCACCGGCCCCGCGCCCAGCCCCCATCGCACCGCCATGATGACAATGGCCATCACGCCAAACGAAATGGTCGTCACCGACGCATAACCCACAAAATACCAAATCAGTAACCCCAGGGGGGCGATGATAAACAAACTGCCAATCCATAACCCCGCGGCGGCCCCCACGGTTGGCGCGCCGCCGGCCCCGCCCTTGAAGCCGATATAAACTGAATAATTATGACCAAAAATAGCCGCCAGACCGGCCAGAACCTCCGCCCAATGGGTTTGCGGCACAAGCCATTGGGCCAGCCACACGGCGACGGCCCCTTTTAATCCATCGCATAAGCCGGTCAGTAAGGCCACTTTACTGCCTCCGGCGCGCATAACATTCGTGCTACCCGTGCGGCCACTGCCCATTTGCCGGACATCCTGCCCCGTGAAGAGCCTGACAAACAGATAGCCGAAGGGGATAGACCCAAATAAATAGCCGAGCAGAGTGGTTATTATAAGAGGCATAATCGGCATGGCACGTCTCCCAAACTAATATTCCGAAGTGGAGGCTTCGGTTTTGATGATTCCTTTGCTGTGTAATTCCTCAATCACCGCCGGGGTGAAATTTAGTTCCTGCATAATCTTCAGCGTGTGCTCTCCCAGCCCCGGAGCGGAAGCCCGGGCGCCCGCGCTTAAGGAAACCAGCGGCGAACCCAGGCCAGTGGCTTGCCCGTTTTCGGTGACCACCAGCCCGCGCTGGCGCAGGTGCGGGTCGGCCAACATTTCCTCATAAGTATATATCGGTTCAACACAACCATCAGTATCCTTGAATTTCTCCAACCAGGCGGCGCGCGCGTGGTGTTTGAAAACCGCCGCGACTTCCGGGATGGCGGCGTGGTCGAATTGTTTGGGTGCCAGATCGGGGCGCTCGACGATTTTGATGAACGCCGCCCAGAAGTCGGGTTCGAGAGCGGCAAGCGTGAGATATTGCCCATCGGCGGTTTCGTAAATTTGATAGCAAGGGAACTCACCGTTGAGGGCGAGCCGTCCGCGCTCGGGCGGGGTGCCGGTGGTGAAGTAATAGCCGCCCGCGATGGGCGCAGTCCACGATACGGGCGCATCAATCAGCGATACATCGAGATATGCACCCTCGCCGGTGACTCCGCGCCCCACCAACGCGCCGAGAATGGAGATCGCCGCCAGCATCCCCCCCGAGAGATCGGCGATGGGGACACCGGGGATGACTGGCGGCCCACCCGCCGCGCCATTTAACCCGAGCAGACCCGCCAGCGCAAGATAGTTGGGGTCGTGGCCCGCGCGGTCACGGTATGGCCCCGCCTGTCCGTAGCCTGAGAGTGAGCAGTAAATAATTTTTGAGTTGACAGCGCGCACGGCTTCGTAATCCAGCCCCATTTTTTTCATGATGCCCGGTCGAAAACCTTCGAGGATGACATCGGCGGTTTGGGCGAGGCGGAGAAAAACTTCTTTGCCGCGCGGGTTGCGGTAGTTGAGGCCGATACTTTTTTTGTTGCGGTTGATGGCGGGGAACATGCCGCTCAGCCCGAGTTCGGCGGGGAGGAAGCGGGCGTAGTCGCCGATGCGCGGGGTTTCGACTTTGATGACCTCAGCGCCCATGTCGGCGAGGAGCATGGTGCAATAAGGGCCGGGGAGGAGGCGGGAGAGGTCGAGGACGCGGAGGCCGGAGAGGGGTTGGAGGGGCATGAGGTTGTTGGGAGGATGTAATTGGTAATTAGTAATTAAGGAATGGAGATTGGATGTTTGAGATTGGAAGTTCCGTCAGGGCAGGGTGGTGAGGTTGAAGAAGAGGTTTTCGATGGGGCTGGGGGTGTAGCCGATGAGGTTATCACGGAAGGCCCAGGCGGTGCGGCGGTGGGTGAGGGGGATGGCCGGGACCGAGGCAAAGATGCGGGCGTGGGCTTGTTCGTAAAGGGCGGCGCGCGCCGCGGGGTCAGGCGTCGCGTGGGCGGCGAGTAACGTTTGGGCTAGATCAATGTCCGGGGGAAGCGGGTTGCCCGCGCGGTCGGAGTTAAAGGCGCTCTCGAAGCCACAAAAGAGCGGGCACAGAAAAGCGTCCGGGTCACCGTTCACGCCCGTCCAGCCCAATAAAAATAAATCGGCGCGGCCCGCGCGAATATCCGAGAGATAGAGCGACCACTCCGGGGAGGCCAGGGTGACGCTGAGGTGCAGGGTGTTGACCAGGTCGGCTTGCACGGCCTGGCCGAGTTGGAGGTTGGGCAGGTAGGCGCGCGCGAGCGAAGGGACGTAGAGGGTGATGACCGCGGGGATTTCGCGTGCGGGGCAGGCTTGCCAATGTTGCGCGGCGAGCGCGGGATCGTAGGGGTAGGTTGGCGCGGCGGCGGGATAGCCGGCGGTGGCCGGGGGTTGCAGGGCTTGGGCGAGGTCGGCATCGCCGGGGAAGTATTGCAGATAGCGTTCGCGGTCGAGGGCATAGGCCACCGCGAGACGGCAATCGAGGTTGTTCCAGGGGGCGTGGACTTGATTGAAGCCGAGGTAGAGCGTGGTGAGGGCCGGGTCAAAAACCACGCGCGTGTGGTGTTGGCCGTCGGCGGCGTAATCTTGCGGGTTGAGGTGGGAGAGACCTTCTACCTCACCGACTTGCAAGGCGAGTAAGCGCTGGGTGTCGTCGGGGATGATTTTGAAAACGAGTTCGTCCGGGAGCGGCGCGGTGCCCCAGTAGTTGGGGTTGCGCGTGAGGTGGATGATGTTTTCCGAGGCCCACGCAAAGAGAATATAGGGGCCACTGCCCGCCGAGTTGGTGCGGGGCGAGCCAAAGAATGGGTCGGCCAGGGCGGTGGGTTTGACGATGGCAAAGCTGGGCAGGGCGAGCGTGTTGGGGAGCGAGGCATCGGGTTGGGTGAGGGCGATGATTAGCGTGGCGTCGTCGGGGGCGGTGGCGGAGGCCAGATGTGAGAGCGGTTGGCCATTGGCATCGGCTTGGCCCGCGAAGCCGCCGAAGATCAGCCGCCAGAAGGCGTAGTCACCGATCGGCTGACGCAAGTTCCAGCGTTGGAAGTTAAGCGCAACCGTGCGGGCGGTGAGGGGGGTGCCATCGCTGAAGCGCGCGTCGGGGCGCAGGTGAAATGTCCAGGTGATGGCGTCGGTCGTCGTCCACGAGTCCGCGAGGGCGGGGACCACCCGGGTGGTGCCGGGGGCAAAGGCGGTTAGGCCTTCATAGAGATGTCGGGTGATGATGAGGGCGGATTCATCGGTGGCTTGAGCGGGATCGAGGGTGCCGGGGCCGGTGGGGAGCGCGAGGGTCACGGCGTGGGTGCGCGGCCTGACGGTGG
>CAYUFY010000436.1:0-4286 GCA_964443795.1 uncultured Anaerolineales bacterium
CTTACTGGGGGAGCGATGAAGCCACTTTAGAAAACTATGCCCTATATTTGGGTGTAGACCCTACCAAGAAAGAGGAGAAAAAATGAAGAAATTTGTACTTTTTTGCTACGGCTATGCTGAGCCAACCCAGGCAGTAATGGAAGCCTGGGGCAAGTGGTTTGAGTCAATCGGGGACAAGATGGTTGATCCGGGCAACCCTCTCGGGCCTGGAAGAGAAATCTCACGCTCTGGGACCAAAGAATTGCCCTTGGGATTAGAGTCATTAACTGGCTACTTAATTATTAATGCAGACAACCTGGATGAGGCAGAAAAAATTGCTCAACGCTGTCCAATGATTACAAGCGTACGAGTATACGAAGCAATGTCGATGTAGAACCAGCGATGGATTAGGAGGTATCGCTGTTTTGGGGATACCTCCTAATCCATTGGGGAGGCGCTTTTTACGAAGCGAGTTGTCCGTTCTCGTCGGGTAACATTTTTCCGGGGTTCAGTAAATTCTGGGGATCAAGCGCCCGCTTAATCGCGCGCATCACCCCCAGGGCGGCGGGGCCATGCTCGGCCTCCATGAATTTCATCTTGCCCAACCCCACGCCGTGCTCGCCCGTAATCGTCCCGTCCAACGCCAGTGCGCGTTGGACGAGGCGCTCATTCAAACGGTGGGCTTCGGCATAATCTTCGGGCTTGTTTGGATCCACCAGCAATATCAGATGAAAATTGCCATCGCCCACATGCCCGACCATGGGGGCAGTCAGGAACGACTCGCGCAAGTCCCGTTTGGTTTCGGCGATGCACTCGGCCAGCCGCGAGATGGGCACACAGACATCGGTGCTCAGCACGCGACACCCCGGCCGAAAGGCCAGACCGGCGTAGTAGGCGTTGTGCCGCGCCTTCCACAGTGCGGCGCGCTCTTCCGTGTTGGTCGCCCACTTAAAATCGCCCCCGCCCCACTCACGCATAATCTCACCCGCCAGTTCGGCGTTCTCGCGCACGGCGGCGGTTGAGCCGTGAAACTCCAGAAACAGCGTCGGTTGTTCGGCAAGGCCGAGGCCCGCAAACTGATTGACGGCTTTCACCATCACCTCGTCCAAAAATTCGATGCGCGCCACGGCCACGCCGGTTTGCATCACTTGTGTCACTGCTTGCACCGCCGATTCAAATACCTCGAAGCTGACGACGGCCGCCGAGATGGCCTCGGGCAAACCCTGCAACCGCAGGGTGACTTCGGTGATGACCCCGAGCGTGCCCTCGGCCCCCACGAACAGGCGGGTGAGGTCGTACCCCGCCGATGATTTGCGGGCGCGGGTGCCTGTGGCGATGACTTGCCCATCGGGCAGGACGACCGTGAGCGCCAGTACGTTCTCGCGCATGGTGCCATAGCGCACCGCATTGGTGCCGCTCGCGCGGGTGCTGGCCATCCCGCCAAGCGTGGCTTCCGCGCCGGGGTCCACGGGGAAGAACATCCCGCGCGTTTTGAGATGCTCGTTGAGTTGTTGGCGGGTCACGCCCGCCTGCACCGTGCAATCCAAATCGTCAGGACTCACGCGCAGGATTTGGTTCATGCGCGAGAGGTCCACCGAAATTCCCCCGCGCGCGGCGAAAACGTGGCCTTCCAGCGAACTGCCCGCCCCAAAGGGAATGAGCGGCGTGTGGTATTGCTGGCCGAGTTTGATGATGGCGGCTACTTCTTCGGTGCTGAGCGGAAAACACACAGCATCGGGCGGCATGGGGCGGAGCGAGGATTCATCTTTGCCATGCTGTTGCAGTTCGTGCGCGCTGGTTGTGAAGCGGTCGCCCAACAATTGGGCGAGGTCGTTAATAAGTTGTGGGTCCACGGACTCTCTCCTTTATGAGCTTGAGCAATAACCGGGTTTCGGGCACGCGCAACGCATAGGCCAGCGCTCCAAATAACCCCGCACCCAGCGGCACCCCGCCCAGGGTCACGGCCCACGCGGGGAGCGCGGTTGTCCGCTGAACCCACAGGGCCAGCACCACGCCCATCACCGCCGCGGCCAGCGCGGTCTGTCCCAATCCAAAGCGGATGCGCGTAAACGCGAGTCCATCGAGGCGGCGGCGCAAAAGCCATAGCAATGCGACCATCTCCAATGTCGTCGCCAACGTGTTGGCTAAAGCCAGACCGCCATGCGCGGGCCAGCCCAGTTGCCCGAACAGCCATGCCAACGCGAAATTGAAAATGATATTCAAGCCCATCGCTGCCGTGCCGATGAAGACCGGCGTGCGCGTGTCGCGCAGGGCGTAGTAGGCGCGCGAGATGATTTCAACCACTGAATGACTCGCCAGCCCCAACGTGAACCACGCCAGCGCGGTGGCGACGAGCGCGGTGGACTCAGGCGTGAAGTTGCGCCCCTGATAGAGCAGGGCGATGACGGGCGTACGGAGGGTGAACAAGCCGACGGTGGCCGGAAGCGCGAGGAACAAAATGCCGCGCAGGGTATCGGCCAGCGCGGCGCGCATGGCGCTGAGTTCGTCGCGGGCCACCATGGCGGAGAAGGCGGGCAGGGCGGCGATGGCAATGCTCTGCGCGATGATGACTTGCGGCATGGTGAAAATTTGCCAGGCATAATTGAGCGCGGCCACGCTCCCGGCTAGCATGAAGGTGGCGAGACTGGCGCTGACGAGAAAATTGAGTTGGACAGCGGCGACCCCGAGCAGGCGCGGCCCCATGAGGCGGACGACCTCGCGCACCGCTGGATTGTTGAGGCCGAGGTCAAACGCATAACGCCCCCCCAGCCCGCGCAGACCCGGCAGTTGAACGGCGAGATGTAACCCCGCGCCCAGCACCGCGCCCCACGCGAGACCGTGAACCCCCGCGCGGGGAACCCACGCGAGCAGACCGAAAATCATGCCGAGCCAGTAGAACGTCGGCGCAAGGGCCGGAAGCAGGAAGCGTTGATGGGCGTTGAGAATGCCCATCAGCAAACCGCTGACCCCGAAGATGACTGATGAGATGAGCAAAATTCGCAGGAGCGAAACCGCGAGGGCTTGGCCCGCCGGAGTGAAGCCGGGGCCGAGCAGATAGCGGACAAGAAAAGGGGCGATGAACGCGGCGACGATACTGGTAAACGTCAGAATAAGAAAAACCAGGTTCATCACCCCACTGGCCAGCCGCCAGGCCCCCGCCCGGTCGTCGCGGGTGATGAACGCCGTGAGGGTCGGCACAAACGCCGAGGCCAGCGCCCCCCCGGCCGCAAGGTTAAAAAGGATATCTGGGAAGCGTTGGGCGACGTAGAACGCGTCGAGGTCACCGCCCGTTCCGAAAGCGCGGGAGATGAGGATTTGCCGTAACAGGCCAACGAGGTTGCTGAGCAGAAATGCGGCCATCACCGTGCCAGCCGCTCTAGCGATTTGTTTTTGGGGGGTCACGCGAGGATTATACAACCCCGCCGGGGACTTTAAACGCGAGAGCCGGGGACGCCGACCCCGGCTCTCTCAAGGAGGAGAAGAAGAGTTTTACCCTTCTGGTGAATACAATAGCATAAGGGGATTTAACCCGCTTGCTCCATACCCTACGCCAAACCTACGCTAGACCTACGGTGGTATAAGGCTAATTCACCTTATCCAGATTGTTGTTGTCCTGCCCGCATGCTCGTAGCGGGCATCCAGTAGCTTGTGCAAATTGCCAGTCTGGATGCCCGCCTAAGAGTGCGTCTGAAAATTGCTTTCAGCTCGGTCACCGCGCCCTTCGACTACGGCTGGGGCGCATTCCGAGCGGAGCGAAGCGTAGTCAAGGAACACGCCCCAACCTCCGCTCAGGGTGCTGGGCGAATATTCAGACACTCTCTAAGGCACGCAAGCAGGACTGGGCGTAACGCGAGTAAGCCAGAGAATCCGGGTGCTATAATCCCTCAGCCTCACTCTCCATCCGCTAATCCTCCAAATTACCAATCCCCTTTTACCAATTACCCCATGCCCTCCCTCGCCACCCTCGCTGTCCATTCCGGCCACCTCCCGCCCAAACCCGGCCAGCCCTCCAACCCGCCTATTGTCACGGCCTCTGGTTGGACGCATGACAGCATGGAGGCCTTGGACTCGGCTTTGGGCGACGAAACGGCGGGCTACGTCTATTCGCGCAACGCCGCTCCGACTCAGGAGGCCTTTGAAGCCGCGATGGCGGCGGTGGAGCAGGGGGCGGGGGCGGCCTCCTTCGCCTCGGGCATGGCCGCGCTCCATGCCGCGCTTCTCGCGGCGGGCGCGAAACCCGGCGCCACCATCATCGCCGCCACCGAACTCTACGGCGCCACCCAGACCCTCCTCCAATCCCTAATTAC
>CAYUFY010000437.1:0-4273 GCA_964443795.1 uncultured Anaerolineales bacterium
AAGCCCCAACGGCCGTGCCGCCCACCGCTGTGCCCGCCACGGAAGCCCCCACCGACGTGCCCGCCCCCGCTGGCTCGCTCACCATCTGGGCCGATGGTACGCGCGCCCCGATTCTGCAAGACCTGGCCGATGAACTGCTGGCCACCTACAACATCGAGTTAATTGTTGAATTGAAGTCGGCCCTGCGCGATGACTTCCTCGTGGCCGCACCCGTGGGCGAAGGCCCCGATATCCTCTTTGGCGTGGCGCACGATCAGGGCGGCACCCTCGTCGCCAATGGCCTCGTGGCCGAAATTGATTTGGGCGACAAAGCCGCCGAGTTTGTGCCGGGCGCGCTCGATGCCTGCACCTACGAAGGCGCGCTCTACTGTATGCCCTACGCTACCGAAAACCTCGGCTTCTTCTACAACACCGACCTAGTGGCAGAAGCCCCCGCGACGTGGGATGATGTCCTTGCGATTGGTGCGGCACTCAAGGCCGAGGGCAAGGTGGATTACATCTTGGCCGTCACCGGCTCCACCTACGACATCTACCCGCTCTTCACTGCCTTTGGTGGTTATATCTTCGGCAAAGACAGTGCTGGCGCTTACGACCCACAAGACTTGGGCGTGGACAACGAAGGCATGATTGCCGCCGCCACTTGGTTAGCCGACAACGTGGCCAACGGCAACCTGCCCGCTGACTGGAACTGGGACAGTAACCATGCCCTGTTTGAGACCGGCAAAGCCCCGTTCATCATGGCTGGCCCGTGGGCGCTGGACCGCATCCGCGAATCCGGCGTGCCGTATGCCGTCGCCAACTTCCCCGAAGGCCCTGGCGGCGCCGGCGTGCCGTTTGCAGGCGCGCAAGGCATCTTCATCAACGCCGCCAGCGAGAATGTTCTGCTGGCCCAAGCCTTCCTGACGGAGTTCGTCGCCACCGAGGAAGCCATGCAGAGGCTCTATGAAGCCGGCAAGCGCCCGTCGGCCTTCATTCCGGTGCTTGAGAAGACAGACGACCCCGATTTGCTCGCTATGGGCGAGGCCGGTCAAGACGCCACCTTCATGCCCGCCATCCCTGCAATGGGTTCGGTGTGGAGCAGTTGGGATGGCGCAGTGGTAACAGCCCGCGATGGCACGCAAGAAGCCGAAGCCGCGATGAAGGATGCGGGCACGAAAATCCGCGCTCTAATTGCGAACCCGCTCACCGGCATGGTCAATGTGCCGGGAGCATACCAAGCCCAAGCCGGTTGCCCCGGTGATTGGCAACCCGAGTGCGCCGTGACCGCCATGAAGAAGAATGACGACGGCACCTACTCCAGTGGGCCCTTCGCGCTGAAGGCCGGTGATTACGAATTCAAAGTCGCGCTCGATGGCGCGTGGACGACCAACTATGGTTCGGATGGCAAGCAAGATGGCCCGAACTACAAGATTACCTTGACCAAGGACAGCAACGTGTCCTTTGTCTTCGACCCGACCACCAACCTGGTGACGGCGACCATCGAATAGTTTTACAGTCCTTCAGCAGGCCGAGGTGAAAACCTCGGCCTGCTTTTCCCTCCACTCCGACGAGTCGCCACCCGCTCGGTGTGAGCCACCAATAGCAAATTGCAATTCGATATAAGCATTCATCTTGAGACTCGTCTCAAAATAAAGTCCAGCCAGCTAGACCTTAAGAGACTGTTTAATAAATGCGCGCCCGCGCGGACGCGGGCTTTGAGCGTTTTCAAACAGTCTCTGAGGGTCTTAAAGACCCTCAGGGTCTAAAACCGGAGGAGAAGCCGATGACCGTAACTGCCCCCAAGCCTCTTTCTCGCTTAAACATGCCCGCCGAATCACCCCTGTCCCTCTCCCTGCGTATCCTCTTCTTGGGGCTGTTTGATGTGGGCGCGGCGTGGTTTATCTACAACGCCTATATGCTGGGCTTTGGACAACTGGCGCTCGTTCTCGGTCTTATCGCCGTATTGCTCACGGCGATTTTTCTTGTGCCGGGGGCCTATCCCTTCCGGTGGATGGCGATTGGCCTCGCCTTTCTCATCCTCTTGGTCATCTACCCCATCCTCTTTACCATCTACGTCGCGTTCACGAACTATGGAGATGGGCACTTTCTAGACAAAGCGCAGGTCATCGCCAACATTGAAAAAACAACCTACCTGCCCGAAGCCAGCTCGTCGTATGCTTGGACCGCGTACAAATCCGACGCGGGCATTTATGCCTTGTGGCTGGTGAATGACTCAGGCGATTCCTTTTTGGGCAAACCCGGCGAACCCATTGTGCCAGCCCAGCCCGGCGACCCGGGCATTGGCGAAGCCGATAGTAAAGGCATTCCGAAAACACTGGATGGCTATCAGCGCCTCAATGCGTTAATCGTCGCTCAAGACAAAGAATTGCCCAACATCAAATTTGGGCAGGAAGGGGGTGAGACCGTCCAAATCCGCTCCTCCAAAGAAGCGGCGCAACTCGCCCTCCGATACAAATATGAGGCCGCCACCGATACCGTGCTCGACCAATCCAACGGGGATGTGTATCACAATGTCGTGGGCACCTTCACCACCAAAGATGGCAAGACCATCATCCCCGGCTTCCGTGAAGTGATTGGGATAGCGAACTATGTGGAGTTTGCCACCAGCCCCGCCTTGCGCGGCCCGCTGGTCCAGATTCTCACCTGGAACTTTATCTTCCCCACCATCAGCGTGCTCTCGACCTTCTCGTTGGGCCTCGCCATTGCCGTCCTGTTCAACGACAAAGATTTCCCGCTGAAAAAAATTATCCGCTCGTTGCTGTTGATTCCCTATACCATCCCGGGCTTGATTACCATCCTCATTTGGAAAGGGATGTTGAACCCGGAATTTGGCGTGGTCAACCGCACCCTGGAAGATTGGTTTGGGTGGGCCCCGCCCTGGACGATTGAACCGATTTGGGCGCAGACCGCAGTGCTGCTCGTCAACCTGTGGCTGGGCTATCCCTACTTCATGCTCATCACGAGCGGCGCCCTGCAATCCATCTCGGCCGATTTGTATGAGGCCGCGATTGTGGATGGGGCCTCGCCCTGGCAACGTTTCCGCAATATTACCCTGCCGCTCTTGCTCGTGGCCGTTGGCCCGTTGCTGGTAGCGTCGTTCGTCTACAACTTCAACAACTTCAATCTCATTTATCTCTTCATTGGAGGGGGGCCGACGATTGTGGGGGCAACGACCCAGGCCGGCCACACCGATATTCTGCTAAGCTACGTCTATAAGCTGGCGTTTGAGGCGGGCGGGCGCGGGGTGCAATACGGCTATGCCTCCGCCATCTCCATCATCGTCTTCATCATCGTCGGCGCTATCACTTTAGCGCAATTCCGCTTCACCAATATGTGGGAGGAGGTCAGCGAAAATGTCTAGTCTATCTCAGACCTATCAGAACTTGCGCTCGTCGTATTCATTTCAAAAACGTTTTGGGGTCGTCGTCCGTTTGGCGCTGGCGGTGTTGCTCATCTTCTTCTCCATCTTCCCGGTGCTGTGGATGGTCTCGGCCTCGTTTGACAACTCCAACTCGCTCTCCACCCAAAGCCTGATGCCAGCGCAAGCCGGGATAAAAAACTATCAACGGTTGTTCGACCTCGACCCGGAATTTACATTTCGCGGCATCCAGTTCTGGACGTGGCTGTTTAACTCGGTCAAGGTTTCCGGGATTACCACGCTCCTGAGTCTATCGCTCACCACGATGGCGGCTTATGCGTTTTCGCGCTTGCGCTTTACCGGGCGCATCACCATGCTTAAAGGCATCCTGCTGGTGCAGGTCTTCCCCAATCTATTGGCGTTGGTCGCCCTCTACGTCATCGTGTTTCAGATAGGTCAAATTGTCCCCGCGCTGGGCCTAAACACCCACGCCGGGCTCATCATGGTTTATCTGGGCGGCTCGATGGGCGGCAATATTTGGCTGATGAAAGGTTTCATGGATACCATCCCACGCCAGATTGACGAATCGGGCATGATTGACGGAGCCTCCCACTGGCAGATTTTCACCACGCTGCTGCTCCCGTTACTGCGCCCCATTCTCATCGTCATCGGCATCTTGTCGTTCATCGGCACCTACGGCGACTTCATCCTCGCCCGCGTCCTGCTGACAGATGTTGACCAATACACCCTCATGGTTGGCTTGCAGATTTTCACCGCCGGGCAGTTCGATAAGAAGTGGGGCGTGTTTGCCGCAGGCGCGTTGATTGGCGCACTGCCCATTATGATTACCTACCTGCTAGTGCAAGACCAAATCGCCGGTGGGTTAACTGCGGGCGCGGTGAAGGAATAAGCCGT
>CAYUFY010000438.1:0-4272 GCA_964443795.1 uncultured Anaerolineales bacterium
CCCCAACACTATTCTTGACTTCGATGCCGCTTTACCCAATGTGTCCTGACTTCAGCTGCCACCCCCTAAAATCACCGCTACTCGGCGAGGCCGAGCTTTTGCTCGAGCGCGGTTAATGTCGCCGGGGGAATGGTGGTGCCTTTGGACTGCCGCCGAATGTAATCCTTGAATTGTTTGGTGTGCAAGACGGGCACGGGCGAGTCTTTGGCCGAGACTTCCGCGCGCGGGCTCATAAAGACAATCACGGCTTGGGGATTGATCTGTAAATCGGGCAGATGCTTTTTGAAGAAATTGGTGAAGGCGGTGACTTCGGCTTCAGCTTCGGCAGACGGGTTGCCGAGCGAGTCGCGGGCCCCAAAGGCCCCGAGAAACCCGCGCGGGGCTGAGGGGTGAATCCACTTGCCATCTTTATAGGCAATCAATCCCATCTGGTATTTGGGAACCAGCACAAACACCCCGCCCGGCCCCACCAGGACATGTCCCGCGCCCAGGCGGTGGTTGTAAAGCGTATATTTGTCGTCCACGCCTTTGAGCGCCTCGGCCAGGGTTTTATCCGACCGACGCCCCCAGCGGTTATTGAAGGTGGTGCCGAGGTTGGTGGCGGTGATGCCGATGATAAACGCGCCAAAGGCATAAATCACCAGTTGGGTTTCTTCGGGGCGGCTGATGGCGTAGATATTGACGCCGAGCGCCAAGAGCAAAGTGATCATTCCGCCGGTGAAGGCATATTTGCCAATAGCCAGATTGCGTTGAACAAGTTTGGTGTGAGTGATGAGGCGCATGAAGAAAGTCTCAAGTTGGAAATTGGATGTCGGAAGTCCGAAGTTGGAGTTTTCTGGCTGGGAATTTGAACTTTTGTTGTGACGTTGGGTGGTTGTCATTCCGAGGCGCGTTAGATTCCTCGCTTCGCTCGGAATGACAGTCGTAAAGGCGCGTGCTTCACACGCATTCTGGTAGAGCCAAATTTCTCTTTAACCTTCAAATTTCCGCAAGACCAGACAGGCGTTTTGTCCGCCCAGACCGAAGGAATTGGAGAGCGTGGTGCGGATGCTGGCGGCCCGAGCTTGGTTGGGCACATAATCCAAGTCACATTCGGGGTCAGGCTTTTCGTAATTGATGGTGGGGTGGATGACCCCGGTCTCGATGGTCAGGGCACAGGCAATGGCTTCCAGCGCGCCCGCCGCGCCCATGGGATGCCCGATCATGGACTTGGTGGAACTGATGGGAATTTGATAGGCCCGTTCGCCAAATAATTTTTTGATGGCCAGGGTTTCGCCCGCATCGTTGGCGGGGGTGGAGGTGCCGTGGGCGTTGATGTAATCCACATCATTGATCGAGATGCCCGCATCTTGCAAGGCCCAGCGCATGGCGCGGATGGCGCCTGCGGCCGTGGGGTCAGGCGCGGCCACATGATAGGCATCCGATGAGGAGGCCTGCCCCAGCACTTCGGCGTAGATGCGCGCGCCCCGGGCCTGCGCGTGTTCCAGCCGTTCCAACACCACCACCGCACACCCTTCGGAATAGACAAACCCCTCACGGTCCAGGTTGAAGGGCCGGGAGGCTTTTTCGGGGCAGGCATTAAAGCTGGTGGGCAGGGCGCGCATGGCGGTGAACCCGGCGATGGCCCAATCTTGAATACTGGCTTCGACCCCCCCCGTGATGACGACATCGGCGGTGCCGCGCCGGATGACTTCGGTGGCCTCGCCAATGGCTTGAGTGCCGGCGGCGCAGGCAGTGACGATGGTGGTGAGTGGCCCGAGGGTGTGGTGGGTCTGGCTCAGATGATGCGCGGGCATGTTGCAAATGGAGGCCGTGGCGGAGAAGGGGCTGACTCGGGCATAACCTTGTTTACGGAGGACTTGGGTGCCCTCGTCGAATTTTTCCAGACCACCCATCGCGGTCCCGTAGATGACGGCGGCCCGTTCGGGTTCGGGCACCCCGTTGGGGAAACCCGCATCCGTGAGGGCCTCGCGTGAGGTGGCAATCGCCAATTGCGAGGAGCGCGATATCCGACGGGACTCTTTGACATCCATATAATTTCTGGCTTCAAAGCCTTTAATTTCACCGGCCACCTGGCAGGGCATCTCGCCCGGGTCGAACTGGCTGATGCGGCTGATGCCAGAGCGTCCGGCGGTCAGGCCGTCCCAAAATTCTTTCAGGGTCAGCCCCAGTGGGGTGATGGCCCCCAGGCCGGTGATGACAACACGAGGACGGGTGGGATTAGGCATGTTGGGTCTCGAGGGCGGGGGTCGTCAGGCGGCGCGCAATATCGGCGCGCATGGAGGTGAGGATGTTGGCTTGGGCGGCTTGGTTGGCCACGCGCACGGCGTTTTTGATGGCGAGCGCATCGGAGCGTCCGTGGCCGATGAAGACCAGGCCATTGACGCCGAGCAAGGGGGCCGCGCCTTCCTGACTGGGGTCGAGCATGGAGCGCAGGCTTTGCAAGGCCGGGCGCACCAACAACCCGCCCAGTTTGGCGGCCAGCGAGCCGGATTTGATTTTGTCGCGCACGGTTTCGAGGATGAGTTTGGCCACGGCTTCGGAGGTTTTGAGCATCACATTGCCGGTGAACCCGTCGGTAACGGCCACATCCACTTCGCCACCGATCAGTTCTTTGCCCTCGATATTGCCGACAAAATTCAGCCCGGCGGCGGCCAGGAGCGGATAGGTGTCTTTGACGAGTTGATTGCCTTTGCCGGCTTCCTCGCCATTGGACAGCAAGCCCACGCGCGGGTTGCGGACCCCGCGCACTTTCTCGGCGTAGAGACTGCCCATGATGGCAAAGTGTAGAAGATTGTCGGGCTTGCAATCGGGATTGGCGCCGATATCGAGCACGATGCAAATCCCGGTGCGCGTGGGGAAGGGGGCCGCCAGCCCCGGCCGATCCACCCCCGGGATGGTGCCCATCCGAAAATAGGCAGTCACCGAAGCGGCCCCGGTGTTGCCGGCGGTTACAAACGCATCGGCCTGGCCGTTCAATACCAGATCAATACCCACCGCCATTGAATTTTTGGCTTGCTTGCGTTTGGCTTTTAGCACCAGGGCCATGCCCTTATCTTCCATCGTTAATTGTTCGGGCGCATGAACGATGGTGATGGGCAAGGCGCCGGGTTGCTGGGCGGCGAGGGCGGGGCGCAGGCGTTGCTCATCGCCGGTCAGGATGATTTCCACGCCATATTCGCGCGCGGCTTGCACGCTCCCCGCCACATCGGGGTGCGGGAATTGATCACTCCCCATCGCATCTACAACGATACGCATACGGTTTCCTTTGTCGAAATGGATTTTTGCCAGCCGACGGAATTGTACTCGGAGGCGAGGGATTGTTCAACTAATTGGGGAGGAAGGGCGCTTGATTTTGCGCCTGGCGATTAAAGAGCATCTCGCGCAAGAGGCTAATTTCGCGGCGGTAGAGCGCGCGTTCGTGATTGAGTAAATCGGTCACAGTGGCGGTGGCCAGCAAGGCTTGTTTTTCGGTTGTGGAAACTTGCGTGACAATGGCGGCCAGGTAGGCGATCGCCAGGGGGTCAGTCGGTAATTGGCGGAGATCAAAGGGTTCTGCTGTGGCCTCCCCGAGCAAATTGAGATAGCGCTCCATGAGGGGCAACAATGCGCGGGCCGCCGACTGCGCGGTGGGGGCCGCCGCCCCGGCGAGCGGAAATCTTTCCACGGTGCCGGTCAAATAGCTTTCATCATGATGCAGAGTCAAAATGCGGAAGCGATCTTCGCCCACGGTTTCGATATTGAGCTGGCCATCGGGCAGGCGTTCGACGCGGGTGATGTGGGCGTAGGTGCCGACCCGGTGCGGCTCGGCGGGTTGGCCGACTTCGGCGCCCGCGCGGATCAACACGACCCCGAACGGTTGGCCGGTCTGAATACACAGGTTGATCATTTCCCGGTAGCGGGGCTCGAAAATATGCAGGGGCAAAGCCATGCCGGGAAAAAGCACCACATGCAGGGGGAAAAGAGGCAAGCGCATGACAGTTTAAATCAAGATTTTATTGACAACGCTTTGTTTTACCGGGTATAATGTCGCCAGATAGTGTATCACCAAACGCGCTCGTGGCGGAATTGGCAGACGCGCTAGGTTGAGGGCCTAGTGGCCGAAAGGCTGTGATGGTTCAAATCCATTCGAGCGCACAAGTGACATACACAGGAGGTCGTAGTATTTCGGTTTAGGCCGAATGGCTACGACCTTTTTGTTTTTCAGTACATGTTTAGGACTTGAGTTTAGAGTTCGCTAGGTCAATTTGACCGGCGCTCTGGACAAAATAA
>CAYUFY010000439.1:0-4255 GCA_964443795.1 uncultured Anaerolineales bacterium
CTCTCCTGACCGCTGACCCTTCGACTTACGCTCAGGGCGCGGTCAGGAGAGGGGGAGAAAGGGGATGAGGTTATTGTTTGGGAAAAACCTGTTCGGGCAAAATTTTGTAGGTGACGCGGATCTCGTCACGCTTGGGATAGTTGCGGTCGCCGTGATATTTCTCGTTGAGATGGCAGATCATGTCGTAGCCGCCGACTTCGGTTTCTTCGACCACCGTGCCGCGCAGTTGCACATATTTGTACGGGTCGCGTGGGTCAACGATCAGGAGGGCGACCTGGGCCTGGCGATGCATGACTTTATCTTTGACCCGCCCGCGCGCGGTGTTAAGGAGGATGTGCGTGCCATCCCAATCGAACCAGATGGGCGTGACTTGCGGTGAGCCATCGGTCAGGGTGAGGGCGAGCGCCGCAAAAGCTTGGGTTTCTTTTTGAAGAAGGTAAGTGAGACGGTCGGGGATGAGAGACATGGTGAGCACAGTGACGAAATGTATAGAATGCAATGCGTGATGCGTATTGCGTAATTGGAAGTTTACGCCTCACGCATAATGGCTATCGAAATAAATCCATTTCTTTAGGTCGAATTAATTCTTGCGCGTTGCCTTCCCGAAAGGGGTACGGCACCCCCCGAAGGTGGATGACCGGGCGGCCCTCATCGGCCTGCCCCATGAGCAGTGAAGCGGCGGCGGCGAGTTCATCAGCCAGACCGATCTGCGTGACTTGCAGGGCGTAATCGAAGAGATCGCGATGACCGCGCATATCCAGCAGAGAGGGGAACCCCGCCGCGCCAATGGCGACCCCCACCGTGCCGTTGCGCCAGGCGCGCCCATGCGAGTCGTTGATGATGACGGCGACCTCGGCCCCGGTCTCTTTCTGAAACCGTTCCCGCAAGGTCTGACACGCGCCATCGGGGTCGCTGGGCAGGCAAAGCAAATATTCATCGTGGCCCTCACCGTGGGGGCCGACGTTGGAGCGGTCCACCCCGGCGTTGGCGCACACAAAGCCAAGGCGGTGTTCAACAATAAGCGTGTTGAACCGGGTCTTGAGCACTTCTTTGGATTCGGATAACACCACTTCAATAAAGCGCGGGTCTTTCTGCGTCTCCTGCGCCAGTTCCAGCGCCCGCGCCGAGGGCGTGACCGAATCGAGTTTTACCAAACGCCCTTCGGCCTTGGAGATGATCTTTTGCGCAATGGCGATGACATCGCCCGATTGCAGGGTGAGGCCGGCGACCTGCAGGCCAGCCGAGATAAGCGCGGCCACGTCATCGCCGGGCTTGACCAGCGGGATATTCGGCAGAGCGGTGAGGGTCAGTTGCATAGAGTCGCCAGACCACTACACTTTGCTGATGCCACTGACGCGAATACCGCCCGCTTTGGATTTGTAGCGTTTGTTCATGGCGATGATGAGGGCGGTGAGGCCCTCGACCACAATGCCGTTATCCAGCCCGCCCGCTTCGTAGGCTTGCATCCCGGCGGCCTCGGCGAGTTTGATGACTTCGGCGCGGGCTTCAGCATCGTCACTGCACACCATAACATCGCTGGCGAGTTCGACTTCCAATTTTTTGAGCGCATGCGCGGGGACATTTTGAAACGCGGCGACCACGCGGACTTCTGCGCCCAACAGGTCTTGCGCTTCCCGCGCGGATGCGCGCCCCGCCGGGGGTTTGGGGTCTTTGGCATCCACCCGGGCGGTGGCATCCACCAAAATTTTGCCGCCGAGGAGCGTTTTCACACCCTCAAGCGTTGACAACTGCGCATCCGGTGGGACAGTCAACACAACAATGTCGGCGGCCCGACACGCGGCTTCGTTATCCAAGCCCTGCGCGTTCTGCGTGCCGAGTTGCGCGTTAATTTCGGCGGCGGCTTGCTGCGCGCGTTCCGCCGAACGCGAACCAATGATGACAGTGTGGCCCGCCTTGGCCCAGCGCAAAGCCAGGCCTGAACCTTCTTTGCCAGTACCGCCGAGGATTGAGAGAGTAGTCAAGGCAAGTCTCCTATACAAAATTTAACCACGGATTACACGGACTACGCAGATTTTAAAAGCAAAAAAGAAATCCGTGTAATCCGTGGTTTCTATTCAAGCGTTATACCGCTCCCACATCTTCGCCGCCAACTCGCGGCTCTTAGCGGTGATCTCGGCTTCGTCTAAGAACAATAGTTGTCGGTCTTTCATCAGCACTTTGCCACTGGCGATGGTGGTAGTGACCATGGACGACTCAAAGCCAAAGATAATATGCCACGGTAGATTGCCAGCGGTGAGCGGCGTAATGGGATGATAATCCACGAAGATGAGGTCGGCCAGCGCGCCGGGGGATAAAACACCCAGCGGGGCTTGTGGAAAGAAAACCTGAGCGAGCGCCGCATTGTTAGCTATTGCCATTTCGCTGATGGTGTAGCCCCCCGCCCGCCGGGGGTCGCGGTGCGCGGCCTTGTGGTAGAGATAAGCGAACTTCCACTCCTCCCACATGGCGTTGGAAAAGCCATCATTGCCCAGACAGACCTTCACGCCCGCGCGGAGCAGGCCTTCGATCTCCGCCGCGCCCACCGCGTTATTCATGTTAGAGCGCGGCTGGTGCGTCACCCACGTGCCGCTGGCGCGGATCTTCTCGGCCTCGCGTGGGTCAATGTGCACACAGTGGGCGGCGATACTGCGCGGGCCGAGAATGCCGAATTTTTCTAGGCGGTCAACCACGCGCGTGCCGCTTTTCTTAACACTATCGTATTCATCTGACTCATGCTCGGCCACATGCACATGAAAGCCACCGTCGTAAGCCGTTCGGCAGGCCTCCAGGGTTTTATCCGAGAGAGTCAAACTCGCATGCAAGCCGAAGGTGGCCGCGAGGTGGGGAGCGGGATTTGAGATTTGGGATTTCGCAAACCGAACGTTTTCCGCAATTCCCGCCTGCATTTTTTCCGGCCCGTCGCGGTCGGTGACTTCGTAGCACAGGCCAGCCCGCAAGCCCGCCTGCCCCACCGCTTCGGCAATCACGTCGAGCGAGCCGTCAATGGCATTGGGCGAGGCATGATGATCAATGAGTGTGGTCGTGCCATGCTTCACCGCATCCACCAAGCAGACCAGCGCGGAATACCGCACATCATCGAGGGTCAGGGCCTTATCCAATTTCCACCACAACCGCTCGAGGATTTCGGGAAAGTCCTTGGGCGGGTCGCCGGGGATCGCCATCCCCCGCGCAAACGCGCCATAGAAATGCGTGTGGGCGCAGATGTTGCCCGGCATCACCAACTGGCCCCGAGCGTCGAGCGTCGCCTCGGCCGGGTACCGCGCCCGGAGCGCCGCATCCGGCCCGAGATCGGTAATCCGGTCGCCTTCAATCTTCAGCGCGTGATTCGGCAAGAGTTGATTGTCGTTGCCCCACGTGATGAGGGTAGCATTGGTGATAAGCATAAACACCTCACTTGAGGGGCGAGTATTTGGTTGGCGTGAGAAATTGGTTGCGAATTTTGAGCGAGAGCGGCCCATCGGTCTCGGTGGCTTGTTTCACGGCCAGCCAGTCGGGGTCGGTGGCAAAGGCGGTCCACTTTTTCTCGCGGTCGGCCAAGTCTTCAAACGCGATGATGTAGGTCAACTCGTTATTCGACTCGCCCACCAGTGTGGTCCAAAAACCAATCACTTGAATGCCGTGTTTGGCGAAGAACTTGAGGGTGTGATTCTCGAAACGCGCGTTCAGCGCCGCGAGTTTGCCGGGGACAGCTTCGTAGATGCGGAGTTCGTAGAGCATAGAGATTCCTTTTTTAGAAAATGCTTGACTTTGGCTAATAGCCAGCCTATACTAATGGGCAGAAAGCGGACCTGTAAAGCCTGAGAGTGCTGGACCTTCGTAGAAGGTGCCCAATCCGGCATTATGCCCCGGTGGTTATCGGCGCTCAGGGTGGGCCGCTTTTTGCTTTAAGCTCACCATTTCTCTTGATGGACGATTTCATCTACCACTACTGACGGTTGAATCAACTGCCAAAACTCATTTATGCCTTTGGCTCGTTCGCCTGCTGCCCAAGCCACAAAGTCCACGGCTTGTAACTCCTTCAATGCGATTGAATCATCCTGGCTAATGGTTACAACCGCCCCAAACGCCTCTGCAATACTTTCTCGCAAGTCACGTTCAAATTTAAGGCGTTCCAAACGGGTGGTATACCGCTTATCAAAGTGCATCTCCAGATAGCGGTGGCGTTCAACACATTTTTTGATTATAGCGATTTCCAGTTCAGTGGACGGGATAGCCGCAGTGCTGGAACCAGGCC
>CAYUFY010000440.1:0-4227 GCA_964443795.1 uncultured Anaerolineales bacterium
GGCCTTTTTGAAGTGGCATGCAAAGACGATGGCTTGCTCACATGATCTCTTCTTTACTGACGCACTTTCCGAACATATGTACTCTCAGTTGCAGAGATGCACCCATGATTCATCGTTACTTGATGAACAATAGACAGCCGTGGATGTTAGCCGGATTGACACTAACCTTGGCCCTGGTTGCATGCGGCGCGCCGATTACAAGCCGGGCGACATTCACCCCGACTACAACAACCACACACGTTACCACGTCAACCCCAACATCAACACCGCTGCTCCCGCCAACCCCCCTTCCGCTGACCTCCACCCTGGCGCAAGCTGGGCTACCAGCATTTGACCACATCTTTCTCATCATTCTGGAAAATAAAGATGCGCGCAAAGTTGCGGGGAACCCATCGGCCCCGTATATCAACGAACTGGCCAGCCAATATGGCAGTGCCACGCAGTATTATGGTGTGACTCATCCCAGTTTGCCCAACTATCTGGCGCTAACTGGCGGGGATACCTTTGGTATCGCCAGTGATTGCACCGATTGTTTTGTGAATGAAGATAATCTTGCCGACCAGATCGAAGCCAGTGGGCGTTCGTGGAAGGCTTATCTGGAGGCAATGCCAAGCCCGTGTTTTTTGGGGAACGCCAACCCACTCTATAAGCAGAAGCATAATCCGTTCATATATTACGACTCAATCCGAACCGACCCCAAGCGGTGTGGCCAGACAGTGCCTTTGGACCAGTTGGCTAACGACCTGAACAGCGATCAGGTGCCGGACTTTGTCTGGATCACGCCAGATATGTGCAACGACATGCATGATTGTCCGGTCGAAACCGGCGATGCCTGGCTGAAGTTGTGGGTCTCTCAGATTTTAGCTTCGAAGGCCTGGCAACAGGATAGCGTACTCTTTATCACTTTTGATGAGGGGAAAAGTGACAACACGGAAGGTTGTTGCACCTACGCGGCCGGCGGGCGAGTCGTGACCCTGGTTATTTCGCCGTATGTCCCGCCCGGTTTCAAGTCGGATGTGGCTTACAGTCATTACTCGCTGTTGCGTACGATTGAGGTGGCCTGGGGGTTACCGCTTTTGGGCAAGGCGGATTGTGCCTGTACACTGCCGATGACCGATTTTTTTCAAGCGGCTCCGGCCCCCTGAGCGCCTCCGCTCATTTGAACAGCCCCGGCACTAACGGGCGCAACCCGGCGAAGAAAAACTCCACCGCAATCACCATCACGATCAAGCCCATCAGGCGCATCAGCACTTTGTTGCCACTGCTCCCGAGGATGCCCATGACCTTTTGGGCGCCGATGAGGAAGATGAGGGTGATGAGCAGGACAGCGAATAGGGCCGCGAATAGCGCCAGGGCTTGCGCGACCGATTGCGTTTCATTCATCAACAAAATCACGGTGGTGATGGCCCCCGGCCCGGCGATGACCGGGATGCCCAGCGGAGTGATGGACACATCTTCCATATACTCGTGGACGTTTTCATCTTCAATGCGCGTGCGCGACAGGCGGGCTTGTAACATTTCATAGCCCATGAGGAAGAAGATGATGCCGCCGACCACCCGCAGGCTGTTCACCGAGATGCCGAAGAATTGAAAGACGAACTGCCCGGTGAGCGCGAACCCGCCCAGGATGAGCAGGGCCGTGAGGGTGGCGCGCACCGCCACTTGCCGCGATTGCTGGCCCGAGAGCGCGCCGGTCATCGCCGCATACACGGGCAACACGCCGACCGGGTTCACCATGGTAAAGATGGACACGAAGGCCAGTAAGCCAAATTTGAGAAGGGGGTCGTTGGGCATGGGGCGATGTGACTGACTTGCTTGGCTCAGATTAACATCTGTTTGAGATTGTCACTCCGAGCAGAGCGAGGAGTCGCTACGTCATTTGCGTAGCGATTTCTCGCTTCGCTCGAAATGACAGCGCGTGGGGAGGTAGAGGAGTTAAGCCGCACTATGCACATCGGGAACCCACACATAGCCATCGGCATCCATGATGAACGCCTCGCGCAGGCCATGCGGCTTGTCGGTGGGGGGCGCGAGCAGGGCAAAGCCCAGGCGTTGGGCATTGGTCGCCGCTTTATCGGGGTCGCACCCGTGCAGGCGCAATTCAACCCCCGCGCCGCGCGGCACATCTCCGGCCAGCCCGCCTTGCATGGGGTGGCCCTGATAAGTGTGGTCGGCGTGGATCATCCACTCGCCGCCGTAGCCGCGCAGAACCGCGAAGTCCGGGTCGCTATACACCACCTCCACGCCCAGCACCTCGCGTTGAAACGTGACTGCCGCCGCGACCTCGCGCACCAGCAGGTTGATGGATAAGCCTTGCAATGAATGTCCGTAGTCGGGGGCGGGCATAAAGGGGTCGCCGGTGCGAAGTTTCATAGCGTCTCCATGAAATAATCTTGTGCGTTCCTCAACTATAATGCCCTCACATCCAATTTTTGACAAATTACCCGGCTATCTTATGCGACTATCTTTCGAACATCAGCGCTGGTTCGCCTGGCTTCTGCTCCTTGCCCTAACGGCTTGTCAAATCGCGCCCTCCGTGCCTTCGCCCACCCCGTTGGTCACTATCACCTTCATGGTGTTCGGCGACCCCGGCGAGTTGGCCGCCTACCAAACGCTCGTCGAGCGGTTCCACGCCCGGCAAACGGGTATCCGCGTGGAACTCATTCACATCCCCGGTCAAGGCGATTATCGTCAGCGCCTCACCGCCGACCTCGCCGCTGGCACCCCCGCCGATGTGGTACTCATCAATTACCGTCGGGTGGCGGGCTTGGCCGCCAAAGGCGCGCTCACCCCGCTCGATAAATACCTCGCCAAAAGCACCGTGATCCACCCCGACGATTTTTACCCCATCGCCTACAAAGCCTTCTTTTGGGAAGGCCAGCCGATGTGTGTGCCGCAGAACATCTCCAGCCTCGTGGTGTACTACAACAAAAATCTGTTCGACGCGGCGCGCGTGCCGTACCCCGCGCCCGAGTGGACGTGGGACGATTTTCTGCAAACCGCGCTGGCCCTCACCCGCGACCGCGATGGCGACGGGCGGATGGATGAATTTGGCGCGGGTCTCGAACCCACGCTCATGCGCCTCGCGCCGTTCCTGTGGCAGAACGGCGGCTACCCGGTCTCCGCCGACCGGCTGGGCCTCATCGCGCCGCGGTCATTGCAGGCCGTGCAGTGGTTTGTGGATTTGCAAGTGGCGCATCATGTTGTTCCCAACGCCGAAGAGGAACAATCCGAAGACAGCGAGAGCCGCTTCCTCAACGGGCGCGCGGCGATGTATTTCAACAGCCGCCGGGTGGTGCCCACCCTGCGCGCGATCACCGCGTTTGATTGGGATGTGGCGGCCCTGCCGCGCCAGCAGGCCCCGGCGAACATCCTGCACGCCGACGGTTATTGCCTGCCTGCCGCGAGTCGCGTTAAAGACGCGGCCTGGGCCTTCATCGAATTTGCCAACTCGGTCGAGGGGCAGACTCTCGTCGCCGCCACCGGGCGCACCGTGCCTTCTCTCCGCGCGGTGGCCGAGTCTCCGGCGTTTCTTGACCCGGCGGCCAAACCCGCGCACAGCCAGGTCTTCCTCGACACCATCCCTGTCATTCGCACCTTCCCGCGCCTCCCCACCTGGGCCGACATCGAAGAAGTCGCCGACTCGGAAATTGAGCGCGCGTTTTATGGGCAGGTCTCAGTGAGCGAAGCGATGGAGTCTGCTTACCTGCGCACCCGGCCATTCTTTTCCGAGGATGAATAAGGGGCCTTCATCCGTAGGGGCGTTCAATTGAACGCCCCTACGGAATACCCCACCTCTTTTATGCGCCTCCCTTACCGCGCCGAACTCATGCTCATGCTCGCGCCCTACCTCGTGGGCGTGGCCGGGCTAATCGGTCTGCCCGCGTTGGTCACGTTGGGGCTCGCTTTCCTCCATTACGACGCCATCAACCCGGCGCAGTGGGCGGGCCTGTTTAATTTCACCGAAGTCCTCAACAACCCCGCCGACCCGCTCTTCGCGGTGGCGGTGAGCAACACGCTCTACTTCATCGCGCTCGCTGTGCCATTGCGGATGCTCGCCGCGCTGGGCCTCGCGCTGTTACTCAATCGCCCGCGCCGGGGCGTGGGCCTCTACCGCGCCGCCATCTACCTCCCCACCATCATCCCCGATGTGGCCTATGCCCTCATCTGGTTGTGGATTTTCAACCCGCTGTACGGGCCGCTCAATCTCATTTTGCGCGGCTTCGG
>CAYUFY010000441.1:0-4220 GCA_964443795.1 uncultured Anaerolineales bacterium
CCGACTCTTTGCGTGACCCATATATGCCCGTTTCACGGAGATTCCCAAAGAGCCTCAAATTCATCACTTGCAAAGTTACCACTACCCAAACCCCTTCCCACTAACACTCACAGGAGCCTACTCATGAAAGCTTTGTTGGATAAATTGCAATTGCACGAGGTGAACCCCGGCGCGTGTAGTGGCCCCGCTGGTTGGGTGACCGACCCCAAAGGAACCGAACTGGTCTCGTATAACCCCGCCACGGGCGCGGCCATCGCCAAGGTGATTCAAGCGACCGCGGCCACGTATGAGGCCATCGCCAATCAGGCGGCGGAGCAATTCAAGACCTGGCGCACCGTGCCCGCCCCCAAACGCGGCGAGGTCGTGCGCGATCTGGGCAACGTCTTGCGCGAATTCAAAGACCCCCTCGGTGAACTGGTCACTTGGGAGATGGGCAAAATCCGCGCGGAAGGCTTGGGGGAAGTGCAGGAGATGATTGATATTTGCGATTTCGCCGTGGGGCAATCGCGGATGCTCTACGGTCTAACCACGCACTCCGAGCGCCCCGGCCACCGCATGTACGAACAGTGGCATCCCCTCGGCCCGGTTGGCATCATCACCGCGTTCAACTTTCCGGTGGCGGTGTGGTCATGGAACGCGGCCCTCGCGGCCATCTGCGGCGACACCGTGATCTGGAAACCCTCGCCGCTGGCCCCTCTCACCGCCATTGCCACTCAGCATCTTGCCAACCGGGTCATGGCCGACCACGGTCTGACCGGCATTTTCAATCTGGTCATCGGGAGTAACGACGAAGTCGGCGAACGACTCATTAATGACCCGCGTCTCCCGCTGGTGTCGTTCACGGGCTCAGTGCGCACGGGCCGCCATGTGGCGGAAGCCGTGGCCCGTCGGTTGGGGCGCACCATTCTCGAACTGGGCGGCAACAATGGCATCATCGTCACCGCCGATGCCGACCTCACCCTCGCCACGCGCGCGATTGTGTTCGGCGCGGCGGGCACCGCCGGGCAAAGATGCACCTCGACCCGGCGCATCATCATGCACAAAAGCATCGCCGCCGACCTGACCCAACGACTGGTCAAAGCCTATAAACAAGTGCCCATTGGCGACCCGATGGCCGACGGCATTCTCATGGGGCCATTGTCGAATGAAACTGCGGTGAACAATATGTTTGCCGCGTTGGAGCGCGCCAAAGAGCAGGGCGGCACCATCCTGGCGGGCGGGCGGCGGCTGACCGATAAGGGTGCGTGCTATGTGGAGCCAACCATCGTGCAGATGCCCCAGCAAATGCCCATCGTCTGCGACGAAACTTTTGCGCCGATTTTGTACTTGATGGAATATGAAACCCTGGAAGAAGCCGTGGCCCTGCATAATGCAGTACCCCAAGGTTTGTCCTCGGCCATCTTTACCACCAACCTGCTCACCGCCGAGCAGTTCCTCTCGGCCGCCGGGTCCGATTGCGGCTTGGCCAATGTCAACGTCGGCACCAGCGGCGCGGAAATCGGTTTAGGCTTTGGTGGGGAAAAGGAAACCGGCGGCGGGCGCGAATCTGGCTCGGATGCGTGGAAGGGTTATATGCGGCGACAATCCAACGTGATTAACTGGTCGCGGGAATTGCCGTTGGCACAGGGAATTAAGTTCGGGGATTAGAGTCCGTAAATTCGTAGTGGCGGGTCTCAGACCCGTCACTATTTTTAATTCAGCCCACCATCACCACCCGAAACCCCAAAAAATCCAGCCCCGGCTCGGGCTGGGATTTGGAGCGTTGGGCGCACCGGGGCGCGCGGGCCGAGGACAGCCAGGTGCCGCCTTTCATCACGCGATATTGAAAACCGCTGGTTGGCCCTTGCGGGTCGTGAGTCAGTAGCCCGCGTGTCTGATATTCATTGGGATTGAAACCGTCCAGACACCATTCCCAGACATTGCCTAGCATATCGGTCACGCCATAGGGGCTATCGCCGGGGGGCGAGTATTTGCCAATGGGGCTGGTCGCGCCGCGCTTTTCGGAATTGTTGAGGCGTTTGTCGCTCCAAGTGTTGCCCCACGGGAAGATGCGCCCGGCGGTGCCGCGCGCGGCCTTTTCCCACTCGGCTTCGGTGGGCAGGCGGAAGTGGCGGCGGGTCATCTGGCTCAGCCACTCGCAAAACGCCAGCGTCTCGCTCCAACTCACCATGACCACCGGATGATGCTCCAGGCTGTGGGGCATTTGCCCGGCGCGCCAATGCCCGGGTGGGCGGTGGCCGGTGGCGCGCACAAAGAGGGCATATTGCGCGTTGGTGATCGGATATTTTCCGATGTAAAAAGCGGCGACCGCCACCCGGTGTTGAGGCAGTTCTTCAGGGCGGGCGTTTTCGTCTTTTTCGAGATCGCTCCCCATCAAAAATTCTCCAGCGGGGACGTGGACGAGTTCGAGATGAAAGGGTTGCTCAAGAATGATGACTTCGGGCGCGGGCGGCGCGCTGACGGTAAGCGGCGGGGGGACGGCGACCGGTGGGGGGACGGCTTTCCCGAAGGGCGCGGTCCCGGCGGCCTGGCCGCGCAACGCGAGGGCCATCTCATCGGCGGTCGCAAACCGTTCATCGGGGTCGAGTTGCATGGCCCGGTCAATCGCCGCCAGGAGGCCGGGATGCGTGGCGGGCGCGCGTTGGCTGAGCGGGCTGAACGCCTGCGGTTTCATCATGCGCCCGAGCGCGTCCACGGGCGGCTCGCCGACCAACAGCGTATAGAGAGTTGCCCCAAAGGAATACAAGTCGGAGCGGCCATCGGTGGTGCCCACGCCCACGCCATATTGTTCGGGGGAGGTGAAGCCGGGTGTAAAACCGCGCGCGCCGGTGGTGGATAAGGTGACGCCGCTTCCGGATTTGGCGATGCCGAAATCCACCAGCACCGGCTCGTCCTCGGGGGTGATCTTGATGTTGCCGGGTTTAATGTCGCGGTGGACGATGTGCCGCGCATGAAGGTAGGCCAATGCGCTCAGTAGTTTGCGTGACCAGCGCAGGAGGTCGGCGGCGGGTACCATCCCTAGCCGTTCCTGCCGGGTTTTCAGATCTTCGCCCTCGATGAAATCCATGACGAGGTATTGCCCCTGCATGGGGATGAAGAAGTGGTCGGTGACCCGGGGGAGGTTGGGATGGCGCAGGGAGGCCAGCAACCGGGCTTCGCTTTCAAACTGCTTTTGGGCGGCCTCGGTGAAGATGAGGTTTTCTTTGATGGCGCACCGGATGTTCAGGCTAGTGTCGTGCGCGTCGTAGACCGCGCCCATGCCACCCTGGCCGATGAGGCCGTTGATGCGATACCGATCGCGCAGGAATTGGTTGGTAGCGAGAGGCATGGCGAACCTTATTTAGGAGAGATCAGGCATCAGATAGGTGAGGAGGAAGCGGAAACCGGATTCTTGAGGGGCGGTGGGCTAATGAGCACCGCTACAAAACCCATTAAATTCCACATATACATATGCGTTATGCCTAAATTATAAAAATAGTACCACCAGAGCCACAAGACCCACGAAATGGGGATGAGCCATAAACTTTGCCCGATTAATAAGCAATAATCGTATGGCCAGAGATAGGGGTGAAAGGCATACAGCAACTTGGGATAATCTAATCGGCGTTTGCGCCAATAAGCCAGCGCTACCACGGCAATGGCCAGGAGGAGGAGTAATGGTTGTGACCATAAACTAGCGACTTGCATAGCCGCTGATTGGGGATGGTGAGATAAATTGTAGAGCCATTCTAGGGGCCAGCGTGGGCGGAGCAATGTGACCGGGCCATACAAGACTAGGACCCAAATGATGAATTGTTTCCGTTGGGCTGGTGTAAACCGGATGAGGCGGGGCAAGGATAATATAAGCAACTGGGGTTTGAGAGTCATCAACGCCAAGGCGACTGGGGAGCCGACGGAAGCTAAGCCGAAGAAAAGCATATCAACTTGGCCGAGCGTGAGGAGATATAGGAAGGGCGTGTACAATAACCACACGAATGCTTTCCGCTTGGTAATGGCTACTAGAATGGCTAATGATAGCAACGTGGTGATTATCCCCCCGACCCAGCCGGGGAGCAGGGTATATAGCGCAAAATAACCCATCATGGGTAATGGGTATAGGGCGGTATATTTACCTTGCCAGAGCTCCTGGCCCCATAGATAAAAAGCCCCCCAATAATCAATTAACATTGGATATAAAAGAGTCATAGGTTTGATGGCAACCCGGATTATATTCGATATTG
>CAYUFY010000442.1:0-4217 GCA_964443795.1 uncultured Anaerolineales bacterium
CTGGTGGTCTGCGGTGTGGCGGGCGCGGCGCTGTCCATGCCGTGGATCCTGACGGTGTTGATGATGCAGGAGGCGTTGCCCAACAATGTGGGCCTCGCGAGTGGTCTCTCTCTCGGCTCCGCTTATGGCGCGATGGGGCTGGTGGTCGCGCTCCTCGGCTGGCTGGCCGACCATGTGGGGTTGGCGGTGACCATGCAACTCATCACTTGGTTGCCGCTGGTGGTGCTGGTCATGGGCTTGTTTGTGCCAGAGCGTGCGCCGCAAAATAAAAAAACTTAGATTCAGGAAATTTTTTGAGGCAAGTATGACCGACTATGACATTATCGTGATTGGTTCGGGCGCGGGCGGGTTGGCTGCCGCTGTGCCGCTGGCGCAGGCCGGACTGAAAGTGCTGGTGTGCGAACAGCACGAAGTCCCCGGTGGCTGGACGCATTCGTTCACGCTGGAGGGCTATCGCTTTAGCCCCGGCGTGCATTACATCGGCGGCATTCAGCCGGGCGGACAGATGCGCCGCTTTTATGAGGGGCTGGGCGTGTCACACGACCTCGCGTTTTGCGAACTCAACCCGGATGGCTACGACCATGTCTTTGTGGGCGACGAGCGCTTCGATTACCCCAAGGGCCGCGACAATTTGGCGGCGCGGCTGAAAGAGCGCTTCCCGCACGAAGCCGCCGGGATTGACGGCTACTTGCAAACTGTCAGTGACATGATGGATGGCCTGAGCGCGTTGGGCCGCGTGAACAGCCCCGGGGCCGTCGTCAAAGCGGCAGGGGCCGCCGGGTCGGTGTTGCGCTGGGGCTTACGCACCGGTCAGGATTTGATTGAGCATTTCGTCAGCGACCCGGTGCTTAAGGGCATCCTCGCCGCGCAAGCAGGCGACCACGGGATGCCGCCCTCGCAGGTGTCGGCGTTTGTCCACGCGGGCGTGACCCACCATTATTTTGATGGCGGCTATTACCCGCTCGGCGGGGGATTTGCGATCCCCCGCGCGTTTGTCCGCGCCCTGAAGCGGGCCGGGGGTGAACTGCGGTTGCAGACCTCGGTGGACAAGATTCTGCTCGAGGGCCAGCGGGCCATCGGGGTGCGGCTGGCCGATGGGAGCGAGATTCGCGCGCGGCACGTCATCAGCAACGCCGACCCCGAAGTGACGTTTGGCAAACTCATCGGGCGCGAGCAGTTGAGTCAAAAATTGCGCCGCCGCTTGGATGGCGTGAAGTATTCGGTCTCGGCGCTGAGTTTGTTCTTCGCCACCGATTTGGATATGCGCGGCGCGGGGCTGGACTCGGGCAACTGCTGGTTTTACGACAGCGCGGATGTGGACGGCATTTATAAAATGGGCCTGACCGACCACGCGCTCACCGCCGACGCGCCGCCGGGGATGTTCCTGACCACGACCACGCTCAAAGACCCATCCAAGATGCACAAGGGGCATCACACCTGCGAGGCGTTTGTGTTTGTGGGCTACGACGGTTTTCAGCAATGGGCGCAGGAGAAATTGGGCGCGCACTCGGCGGGGTATGAGGCGCTCAAAGAAGATTTAGCGTGGCGGATGTTTCAGGCGTTGGAGCGGCGCGTGCCGGGTTTGAGCAAGCACATTGTTTATTGGAGTCTCGGCACGCCGTTGACCAATGAGCATTACATCAACGCCACGCGTGGCAATTTGTACGGCATCGAGAAGAGCCGCACGCAAGTGGGGCCGGGTGCGTTCTCGAACCAGACCGAGTTCGAGGGCCTGTGGCTGTGCGGGGCCAGCACGCAATCGCACGGGGTGGCCGGGGTCACGGTGTCGGGCCTCGCCACCGCGCGGAGCATTTTGCAAGTCCGCACATCGGAGATGCTTAAGCAAAACGGCCCGACGTTGGCGGTGTACCCATCGGAAGATGTGTCGCAGTGGCCCGCGCATTTGCAGGAGCGCATCGCGCGCGGGGCGGAAGAGTAGGGGCGTTCAATTGAACGCCCCCACGCGGGCATGAAAAAAACATGAATCATTTATTTCAAATCATCCCCGAATATCACGCCCGCGTGTGGGGTGGGGACCGCTTGCAACCGGGCGCGCCGCAACCGGTGGGCGAGGCGTGGATGGTGTATGAGCATAACCGTATCGCGGCGGGCGCGTGGGCCGGGCGCACACTTGGGGAAGCCGCACACGCATTGGGCGCAAGTCTGCTCGGGGAGCGGGTTCACCGTCAGTTCGGCGGGCGCTTCCCCGTCCTCATCAAAATTTTGGATTGTCACGATTGGCTGTCGGTGCAGGTGCATCCGAATGACGCGCAGGCGGTGGCGCTGGAAGGCGCGGGGCAGTTCGGCAAGACCGAAGCGTGGTTTATGCTGGAGGCCGCGCCCGGCGCGCGGTTGATTGCGGGCGTGAAGCCCGGCACCGCACCCGAGGCGTTGGCCGCCGCCATCCGCGCGGGGACGATTTTGGATTGGGTGCAATATCACACAGTGAGCGCGGGCGATATGGTGTTCATGCCCGCCGGGACTTTGCACGCGCTGGGGCCGGGGGTGTTGCTCTACGAAATTCAGCAGACTTCCGACATCACGTATCGCGTCTTCGATTGGAACCGCCCGGCGAGCGCCGGGCGCAAGTTGCACATCGAGCAATCGGTGGCGGTCACGGAGGCGAGCGCGACCGCGCCCATCACGCCCTTGCCCGCCCTGAGCGAGGAGGCCGCGCACACGCTGGTGACCTGCCCCTACTTCAAACTCGATTTACTCACGCTGGCTTCAGCCCGCGCGTTGGACACGGGCGGCGAATCTTTTCACGCGCTGACGGTGACGAGCGGCGAAGTGACCGTGAGTTGCGGCGACGAGCGCGTGACCCTGCGTGAGTTTGAGAGTGTGATTGTCCCCGCGAATGTAGGCGTGTATCGCGTTGAGGCGAGGGGGGAAGCGAGGGTGTTGGTGGCGAGGGTGTGAGTGAATCTACCCCGGCAAAGGTGGCGGGGTCAGGCCCAGTTGCTGGTAAAAGCCCAAATCATCCTGATTGGCCCAGTGCTCCACAATTTTCCCATCGGCCAGGCGGAAGAGGCTGATGCCTGTCACATTGAATGCTTTGCCATTGGGCGGGATGCCCATAAGTTCGCCCTTGAATGTGCCGGTGGACGTAAAGCGGGCCATTACCTTATCCCCCTCAGCCACTAAGTCCTCAATCCAATAACCCATATCCGGGAAAGCGGCGGCGAGGGCCTTGTGCAACATCTTGGCTCCCTCCAAGCCCGGCGGCGTGCCGGGAAATAGCGCGTGACTGATAATGTCAGTAGCGACAATATCATCCAGCAAGTCAAGTTGGTTGTTGTTGTGAGCGTCCTGATAACGGCGGACGATGGCTTTGTTTTGTTCGGTAGACATGGCGAGAGTTCCTTTCGTTGAAAATAGAATTGCCCATTATTTGGCAAATTTACTGTTTGAGCGAGTCCAAACGCAACACATGCGCCCCCACCCGCTCACTCTTTCCCTTTAATTCAAGTTGGCGATGCTCTAACACCCCCAGGTCTAAGCCCGCCGCATCATAGGCGACATCGCTAATCAAAGCCTCGCCTGATCCAGCCTTTGAGGCCAGCCGCGCCGCAATGTTGACGTTATCGCCCAACGCCGTGACATCAGTCACCGTCTCCTCCGCCCCACTGACCACACCCACATAGGCAACGCCCGTGTGGATGCCCACCCCTATCGGCAACCATGGCCCCTGGCGGTCGCCATGTCCGGTGGCATGAAGCAAATCCTGGGCGGCTTGAATCGCGGCGCGAGCATGTTGTGGGCCGGTGAATAAAGGGAGGTAGAGGCCTATCACCTCATCGCCAACCAATTTGTCAATAAAAGCATCGGTTTTTATCAGGACATTGGTCGCCGCTTTGTAAAATCGATTTAGCAAACGGCTAAACTCTGCTGGGCTCATCCGTTCCGCCAAACTGGTTGAGCCGCGGGCATCTACAAATAGCATTGAAAGTTCAACTTCAGCACCACCCGGGTACTTATGAGCCACACCCATTCAGAATTCACAAAAGCGGGGATTGCGTTTATACGGCGCACGCCCCAGCCAGCGGGCTATCCACGCTCCCAAACCATCTAAAGGTGCATTGCAATTTTTGCAACGGTGCACCGCTGGAAGCCACTTAAACCGGCGGCGGTCCTGTTCCCAACTGGTTTTGCCACTTAGGATCATGTGCCAGATTTGTTCGGGGGTCGGTTTGGTAGACATCATATTTTCCTGTTAA
>CAYUFY010000443.1:0-4206 GCA_964443795.1 uncultured Anaerolineales bacterium
TCAAGGGCTTTTGGACACTTCAGTCGAGAGTTTAGGGTCGTTTGATGGGTTTTCGCCTGGGAGTTCAAGGGCCTGCGGCGGATTAATCCAAACTTCGGCTGGCCAACGCGGGGGTGTCGGTGCCCCTTTGGCAAAGCGTTCGGGATGCGCCTGATAGGCGGCGGACAAGACCTGTTGGCGTTGTCGCCAGACCTGTTCCGCGGTGCCGAAGTGTACCGCGGCCGGGGTCATCAAGCCGAGGATTGTTGACAAGGTACGTTTGCGCTATACTTTTACTGTCTTAACGGCCTTCCACCATCCACACAGTTAAGGATGTGTTGTTAATTGGGGTGCAAGGCATTTGATTACAGGGTAGGTTATTCACCAATCGAGGAGCTCCTATGTTCCCACAATTTAATATCGTCAAACGCTTCTTCCATGTCGCTACGATGCTGGTCTTGCTCGCCTCGGCCCAACCGATTGCTGGGCAGGCGGCCGCGCCGCCCACCCCCGACCAGCCGCCGGATAATCGGTCGAGGCCACACCAGAGTGCTTTAGCCTATGTACCCGAGTTTGGGGGGGGCGCTCAAGCACTGGATATTCCAACAGTACCCTCCGCTTATAGCACTTGGTCAGCCATTGCGTTTTACTCGTATCGTAATTCCGACTATGAAATCTATCAGGCCGCTGGCGATGGGAGTTCTCAAATTCGCCTGACCAATAGCGGCGGTGTAGATTTTATGCCCGCCTTCAATCGGGGCGGAACCAAAATCGCCTTTTCTTCGCGCCGAGATAGCAATTATGAAATCTACACGATGAACGCGGATGGGTCGGGCCAGACCCGGCTGACGTTCGCTACGGGGAGTGATTATCGTCCACAGTGGTCACCAGACGGCACAAAAATTGCTTTTTACTCCTACCGGGATGGTTCATGGCCTGAAATTTATGTGATGAACGCAAATGGCGGTGGCCAAACTCGTTTGACCTATCTCGCTGGGTGGGACGGCCAGCCAGCTTGGTCGCCCGATGGCACGAAACTAATTTTCACGTCTGACCGTAGCGGTGCCAATCAATATGAGTTGTGGGTCATGAACGCTGATGGTTCAAACCCGCAACGATTAACTTATGGGTTGCTGTATGCCAATTACCCAGAGTGGTCGCCCGATGGAACGCGCATCACCTTCAATGATGATTTCAACAATGATGGTTGGCAGGATTTAGCCACCATCAACGCCGACGGCACTGGCTTGGCTCATCCAATAGGTGCATCGCCCAGCCAAGTCGAAAACTATGCGCCCACCTGGGCTCCGGATGGGCTACAAATTGCCTTTTCCAAAATTCAATACATCTATGACCAAGGCAATTGGTATTGGACCACGGCGTATATCTATGGGCTGAATTTGTCCAACAACTCAACCTACACCTTGATTGGCTCGAGTTACGATTGGCGGCCTAATTGGAAGACCACCGATGTGTCTGCGCCCACATCGCAAGTGGGCGCGTTGCCAGCGGCGCTCAACACCCCCAGCTTTAATGTGGTGTGGTCAGGCATTGATGTCGGCAATGCGGGCTTGCGTTCCTATGATGTTCAATACCGCGACGGTATTGGCGGCGCGTGGACAGATTGGCAACTCAACACCACCCAAACGCAAGCCACCTTCACCGGCCAGGAGGGTCATACTTATTACTTTCAAGCCCGCGCGCGCGACAACGCCTTCAACCTCGAAACGTATCCTGGCGGCGATGGCGACACCTCCACCACTTTGGATGCTACTGCGCCGACCTCTTCGGCGACCTCGCCCATTTATTCCATTCTGGCCTCTTTCCAAGTATCTTGGACTGGTAGCGACAACCTCACGGGGATCTCGAATTATGATGTTCAATACCGCGACGGTATTGGCGACGCGTGGACAGATTGGCAACTCAACACCACCCAAACGCAAGCCACCTTCACCGGCCAAGATGGCCGCACCTATTACTTCCGCTCTCGTGCCCACGACTATGCCGGAAACACTGAAGCCTATCTCGACGGCGCTGGCGATGCGGCCACCCTGGTAGACCTGACTGCCCCGAACTCTTCAGCCACTTCACCCGCCTCGCCCTCGACCCCAACCTTTGGGGTGACCTGGAGCGGAACGGATACTGCTTCCGGCATCGCCAATTACGATGTGCAAGTGCGCGATGGGATTACAGGAACGTGGACAAATTGGGTGATTAGCTCCACAACGACAAGCGCACTGTTCGTGGGGCAACCCGCCCACATCTATTACTTCCAATCGCGCGCGCGCGATAAGGCGGGGTGGGTGGAGGCTTACCCCGGCAACAACGGCGACACATCCACCCAGACACCGCTCTATGCCGCGCCGGGGTATGTGCTCGGCAATCGCAATCAACCCATCTTCAATGCCACTGTGCAAGGCCAGCCGTTGGCCCTCAACACCGCCGCCTCCAGCGGGGTCGGTGCTTACAATTTATATTTCAATCAGACTGGCGTTTATAGCGTCACAGCATCGCGCACAGGTTACGGCACTCTGCCGCCTGCGTTGGACCAAAGCGTAAGCGGCACGCTCCCCACGCTCTATCTGCCGCCCGCCGATGACCACCTCCTAGATGGGCATTTCGAGTCAGACAGTCTCTCCGCGTGGAATCCCTCCGGTGATATTGCGCCCGCCATCACCCAAACCGCGCACACTGGCTCATACGCGGCGACGCTCGGCGGCCCGCTCTTGGTAATGTTGCCTACTCCGTTGGAGCCATTCACCGTCAGTGTGGCGCTCACAACTACGGGCGGCGAAATCTCACAGCCGCCCACCCTTACCGTTCAACTCCCGGAGAACGCGTTAACCGACACCACAACTTTTACGCTAACCAATAACCTACTCCCCATGCCTGCTCTGCCCGCTGGGCAAGCATGGGTCGGCCCCTATTTTGGATTGATGGCGACTCTCAGCGACAGCACACCCCTCACCATGACCCTGTTGCCGATGACGTTTACCGTTAGCTATGAGGTTTTGGCCGTGCAAGCGGCGCAAATTGTCGAAAGCTCATTGGCATTGTGGCGCTATGATGAGGTGACGACGACTTGGTTCCCGCTAACTGGCACAGTGGATATGGTGAGTCACACGGTCACGGTGCTCACGGAGCAACTGGGGACGTTTGTATTGGCAGGTGAACCGACCACCGGCCCGTGGGCCAGCGCCTTGGCGCAGACCATCTCGCCCACGCTAACGACCACCGCGACGTTGTCTTTGCTCTATCAAGTCGTCGCCGCTGATGCAGTAAGCGATACGCTGGAAGTGGTGATTGAGGGGAGCAATCAAACACTCACCTACACCCTGCCGCTCACTACCACGGGCTGGAGCCATGTATGGTGGGAAGTTCCGGCTGACATGGGCACAAGCCTCACCGTCCGCATGACTCTGTGGCAAGCCGACCCTGCCACGCCTGCCATTGTGGTGGTGGATGAAGTGACGTTGGGAACAGAACAGATTGGCTCGTATCCCATTTTCCTGCCAATCATTCGGCGGTAATAAATTTCTCTAGAATGCAAAAGGGCGGCAATTCCCTGTTGGCCTTTTATTTATATCCAGCAGTGGGGTTAGTGGGCCACAATAAAACATCGGAGTGCGGACCACGCACTCCGGTGTTTTATTATCCGGCTTCACTGAGTCGCACCGCAATCAACACCGTCACCACACTGCGCGGCAAAGCCACTTGCTCCACGCGCGCGGCGAAACCCTGCGCGGCGTAGCGGTCAAGCCAATATTGCAGCAAGTGGGCTTGCACAGCTTCGGGCGCGGCTTGCCCGGTGACGCGAAACAGCCAACGTGCGAAATTATCCAACACGCCGGGGCCAATGATTTGCGCGGCGGGCACACACACGAGCGCCCCGCCCGGCTTGAGCACGCGCGCAAATTCGGCGATGGCGCTTGGGTCAACGATGAACTCAGTGGGGAAGGTGGATAGCAGGGTATCGAAATACGCGGAGGGGAACGGTAAGGCTTGCACGCGCGCGCGGGTCAAACGGATGTGGGGATTGAGTCTTTGCGCCAACGCGCCCATCGCGGGCGATTCATCCATCCCTATTGGCGCGAGGCCCGCGGCGCGCAGAGCCTTGAGCATGTGGCCCGTGCCATGCGCGTAACCGTTCAGATGGTGGTGAGATTAGGCCGTAACCTTTGTCATGTTCGGCAATAGCGATGGGGCCTTGCGCTTAGCGTTCGCGGC
>CAYUFY010000444.1:0-4198 GCA_964443795.1 uncultured Anaerolineales bacterium
CGGAGGTGTAGCGCGCGGGCGCAATCAAAATGCCATCGTGGTCGGCAATATCAATGAAAATTGGTTCGCCATCATAGGCTTTGTTGCGCGCTTCGAAATCCAACGTCCGGCTATCGAGCACTTGCCCGGTCAGTTGGCTGGTGACCGTCACCATGAACAGATTCAAATCCAGTTCGTTGGCGGGGGTGGTGGCGCTAATCCACACGCTATGGTCAGGTACAACTTGGGTGATGACCACCGTGTGCCGCACCGTGTCGGTGTACGGCAGATAACGGTAAGGGTTGATGGCATCTTCTTTGAGGGCGCTCCGCCGGATTTCAAAATGCAAATGTGCAAAGCCGCTTTCGCCAATCCCGCTCAAGGCCACCGGATCGCCCATGCTCACCATCTGGCCGGTAGTGACCAGCGAGGCCGTGATGTGAATATAATTGATATACAACCCACCGGTGGTCGTGATTTGCACAATGCCATCGCTATAACTTGGGGATGACCCGGCAATCCGCACAGTGCCGGTGGTGACCGCGAGGAGCGTGGTGCTGACGGGCGTGGGAAAATCAATCCCCTGGTGATAGTCGTAGCGGTATTTTTCGCTGGCTTTTTGGCGCGGGCCATACGCCGAGGATTGCGGCAAGTTCATGGCCACACTCCCCGAGATGGGCCAGACAAACTGCGGGGTGGGCGTGGCCGCTTGGGGCGCGGCGGCCCGCGCGGGCCCAAGCCGCGTCAGCCCCCACAACACCGCTATCAAGCCCACGGTTATCAATCCCATCCATTTTTTACGCTTCATTTTTCACCCCACCTTCATCTTCATCCACGCCGCCGAGTTGTGGAAGTTAACCAGCGCGCTCCCCGGCGGATTGATCTCATCACACGCCGCGCGCAATTCAGCGCTCAAGTTCATCTCCAACATGGGCAACACATCTTGCAATTGCGCCAGCGTGCGCGGCCCAAAGATGGGCGCGGTGACGCCCGGTTGATCTTTACACCACACCAGGGCGAGTTGCCCCGGCGTGTAACCGTGTTCCCGCGCGAGGGTGGCGAACCGCGCCCCGGCCTCGATGCCGGGCGGGGTGATGCGTTGGGCATACACGCTCCCGGCCAGGCGCGCGGCGCGCGAATCCGTCGGGTAGGGTTCCCCCGCCGGGTAGCGCCCGGCCAACAGGCCCTGGGCCAGCGGGGCCCACGGTATCAGCGCGAGGTGATGGCGCAGGGCCAGGGGCACCAGTTCATTTTCGATGCGCCGATCAAGCAAGTTATACGGCGGCTGTTCGCTCACATACCGGGCCAAATGTTTTTGCTCGCTGGTGGCCAGCGCCTCCATCACCTGCCACGCCGGATGCGTGGAACAGCCGATGTAGCGCACCTTGCCCGCGCGCACCAGGTCGGTCAACGCGCCGAGCGTCTCTTCCACCGGCACATCGTCGCTCGGGCGGTGAACCTGATACAAGTCAATGTAGTCGGTGTTCAAACGCCGCAGAGAATCTTCACACGCCTTGAAGATGTGCAACCGGGAGTTGCCGCCATCGTTGGGGCCGTCGCCCACCTTGAAATGCACCTTGGTGGCCAGCACCACCCGGTCGCGGCGCCCGGTCAGGGCCTTGCCCACAATGACCTCGCTTTGCCCGGCGTTATAACTATTGGCGACATCAATAAAATTGAGACCCGCCTCCAGCGCCGCGTGAATGATGGGCACCGCGTCCGCTTCCGAGGTGCCGCCGCCAAAGTTCATCGCGCCCAGACACAAGGGTGAAACGCGCACGCCGGTGCGCCCTAACAGCCGATAGTTCATTATGCTACTGCTCCTCTCCAATTTTAGTTGCACGTTTTATCAATCGGGCTATAATTTTTGGCATGTCAATGCCTCCTGCCCGCCACTACAACGTCGAAGTCCTCACCGAACATTACCTGCTCACTGGCGAACTTGAGCCGTTTGGGCCGATGATGTCCTATCTCAATGATGTAGGCCGCGTGGCTTTGCGGCTCAAAAATATGGAGGCCAAGTCACTTGACCCCACGCTGGCCATTGACACCTTCCACGCCGAAAGCATGATGGTGCGCAAAGGCGAAGTCATCCTTATCCACCCCCTCGACACCATTACCCAAAACACATTGCCGCTCATGGCCCGCCGCGAACCCCTGCGCGTTTTCATCGGGCGCTTTGTCCTGCAGGCCAATTTCCCCTGTGGCGCCGACACGCCCATCTCCGACATCTTCGATATGTCCCCCGCGCCCTGGGTGGTCTGTGTGGACGCGCAAGCCCACGTTATCCAACGCTCCAAACAACCCCTGTTTTCGACCGCCAAATTTGTGCTGATCAACAAAACGCACATTCGCTTTTATCAGGCGGTGAATACCCCCCCGCCCGCGGCCTAACTCACGCCAGTCAATTCATTCCATCGTCGCCGCCGTTGGTGCGTGATATACTCGCGCCCATGCGCTGGGATTTTCATGGCATCACGGTCGAAGGCCTATGTGATGACGCGCCGACGGAGGCACGGTGGCGACAAGCCTTTGCCCCGCGCCCGAGCGTCGAAGCGCCGCCCGACGTTGTGTTTCGCCTCACCCGCGCGGACCGCCTGCCGACCGAACCCGAGTCGCCGCCCGACGCGCTCATCCGACATCAGGCTGGAGTTTACCAACTTAAGGTCAATCTCGTCCAGCATATCACCGAGGGGCTGTATACACCCGCCGCCCTAGCCACCCCCGAGACTTTTGCCAACCTGCTCGCCGCCGGCCTGTTGCCTCATCTGCAACACCGGGGCCTATTCCCGGTGCGCGGCTTTGCGGTCGTCACCCCGCCGCTCCCGCCCCTGCCGCGCCCCACAGCCCTGCCCATCCGCCGCCATGTCAACCCACATCGCCCCGGGGTCGCCATTTTACTCGGTCACAGCGCCGAGGGCGCCGATCTCGCCCTCGGGCTGGCCCTCCTCCGCGCGGGCTGGAATCTCCTCTCCCCCACCACGCCACTCCTCACCTACACCGCGCACACCAATCTGCAAGTGCTGGCTTATCCCCACCCCGGCGGCGACTTCGACCAACGCTGGCTCGACTCCGCGCCCCCGGCGGCCATCCTGTTCCCCCACACCGTCACCCGCGCCGACCATGCGCTCGAACTGCTGACCCCCGACGAAACCCTGGCGCTCCTGACCGCCCCCCTGATCCACCCGGCTGAGGCCGACCACCCCGCCGCGCACCTGCTGTTTCTAAACACCCTGGTCGCCAACGTCCCCGCCTTTCGCCTGCACCTCGGCCCGGATCTGGTCACGCTTCCCGCGTTGATTCTGGATGCCATTGACCGGCGCAAATAATTTCACTGAACCCGTCCTCCCCTTCCGGGGTATTTATCCAAATTCAAAGCCAGAGCGTCCATCAAAATAATTTGACGCAATTTCTCTCACCCTCTATACTTCCGACCTTGTGATTAAACGAGGATGGTCTGCGCGACGCGCTTGACCCCCGGAGCGTGCGGCATCTCTAATCGGGGGGTGTCATTTGACCTTGGAGGTTATCACCCATAGAGTTTTTTTTCGGTTTTCCAGCAACCCCATCCTGATTCACTCTCTATTAGGAGGAGAGCCAATGAAACGCCCCAATCTATTGATGACCCTTGCCAGTTTGCTCGTGCTGACCAGCCTGACTTTGGCCGCTTGCGGTGGCGGTGCCGCAACCACCGCCGCCCCTCAACCCACCCAAGCCCCGGCCAACACCTCGGCCCCCAAACCAACCGCTGTCCCCGCGACCGAAGCCCCCACCGCTGTGCCCGCGCCAGAATTCAACGGCATCGCCACCGTGACCTTCACGCAAGAACCGGATAGCCTCAGCCCGATGTACACCTCGATGTGGTTCTCCAGCATCACGCGTCAATTTTGGAATCAAGGGCTCTGGACCTTTGACGACAACAATAACGCCATGCCGATTCTGGCGAGTGAAATTCCTTCCGCCGATAATGGCGGCGTAAGCGCGGATGGCAAGACCATTACCGTCAAACTGCGCGAAGATGCGCTGTGGAGTGATGGCGAGCCTTTCACCGCCGATGACCTTGCGTTCACTTACGAAATGATTCTGTCCGACAAAAACACCGTGAACAGCACCTATCCCTATGCAGATTATGTGGCTGGTGTGGAAGCAGTGGATGCTCACACGGCGGTGATCACCTTCAACGAACCGTTTGCGGCGTGGTTGAGCTACATCTTCGTCA
>CAYUFY010000445.1:0-2548 GCA_964443795.1 uncultured Anaerolineales bacterium
TTGCGGTTATAGGCATCGTTGGAAATCACAACAACGGGCCGCCGCTTCTGAGACGCTAAGTCAGTGAAGGGAATCGGGATGAGCACAATATCGCCTTGTTCAGGCATCGTTCCAGTCCTCGTCATCAAATGGGTGATTCCAAAAACCCAAGTTGCTCTGAGCGGCCACGAGCAAGTCGGCAAACATATCGTCGGCGGTTTCAATCACAAAGACGACGACATGCGCGCCGGCGGGAAAGGGAACCATAAGCTCCACGCGCCCGTCATCCTTGACTTCGACATCATATTTGAGCGCCGTCTGCGGCAACCTGGCAATTTTATTCTGGCTCATCGCTTATTTCTTTGCTCAATTATACAGCCTGACTGGCCAACTGCGCGGCTTCACTGATGGCTTCTTTTTACACTCTGCCGCTTATGTCATTCCCGCGAAAGCGGGAATCCAGTGCCTGGGACTGGACTCCCGCTTTCGCGGGAGTGATCCACTGACAACCTTTGCAGACGCTGCGTGGTTTAAGATTTTGTTTGTCGTCAATCCACACTATAATCTCCCACAAAGGGATACCGAATGTTCCATGCGTCTTCACCCGAACCCGCGCCCGAACCAAACCCCCGCACCGGGCTGATGCTCCGGCTGGGGGTCTTTCTCCTCGGCCTGCTGATCTGCGGGGGGCTGATGGTCTGGCTGGGGCCGCAACTATTCGGCCCACAAGCCACCGCGCCCCGCGCGACCCCGGTTCCCTTCACGCCGACCCCGACCCCGCCCCCACCCACGCCGACTTTCCCGTGCGGTGAACCCACGTTGACACTTGGCGCGACGCAATTCCAAATCAAGACCATCGCCCGTGCCGCTGATGGCTCGGTGAACGTGCCAGCCGACACGCCGGACATGGCCTATTGGGTCGAGGGCACTAACGCCAATTATGTTTTTGCCCTGAGCGCCGCGCCCGGCACCCTGGCTTTGGAATCTTCTTTGCAGGCTGGGGACAAGGCCGACATTCTGTGGGGCGATTGCAGTACGGAGGAATATGTGGTCAAAACGGTCGAGGGCGGCCAGTCAGATGCCTCGATGTTATTTGACCAATCCATTGGCGGGGTGACAGCGTTCGTGCAATCCGGCCCAGCCACCGTGCGTCTGGTCATCCGCGGCGGGCGGCCCGAAGCGCAAGCGGTGGATACGCCCAGCCCCACCGATGCCAACGCCATTCAAGCCGAAATTTCTTTTGGGGACACCACGACCTCCGCCGATGGGCAGACGGTCAATTTGAGCATCAGCATTAAAAACACCGGCCCGACCGTCATCTCTCTCACGGCGGCTGACCTTTCGCTCACAGTAGAAGGGACTGAACCCCTTGCCCCCGTGAGCGTGGAGCCCGCCCTGCCCCGCGAAATTCAACCCGGCGGGAGCGAGACCTTCTCCATTACCTTCCCCAAGCCCGCCGCCAACACTGCTGTGTTCAAGATTTTGGATTTTAGTGTGGATATTTTCTTCTAAGACATTGCCCCTCCTCGGTCCCCCCAGTTGCGCCGAGAGGCCGCGAAATGCCGTGATGCTGGTGGCGCAAATAGAGGGAAGACAGGGAGTTAAGACTACACAAAACAAGAGACCCACGCCGCCGATGGCAACGCAGGTCTCTTTTCTTTCATCCCTAGTCAATGGAGCGTCGCTTACGTGCCAGCGCTCCATTGACTCCTCAGACGATTATTACTTCAATCCGAACTGGAACTGAATGGTCGAACTATCATTCAAAGTGATCCGGTAGATATAGGTTGTGTTCGCCGACAGGTTCTTTGTGTTGATGTTGAAGATCCACTGTTGATCTATTGAAGACCAGCGGAAGGCTGTATCAGGCGTCGTCGAGATGACAGCCTCATCAACATCTGACACAGTACCTCCTATTGTCTGTATCAATCTGAAGCTGGAAACCACTCCCGGTGTCCCAACCGAGTTGCCATTCGCATCACACACACGGAACTTGGCGGGCACAGTACTCTTCTGCTTGAAGACGCTTGTGCCGTCCGCGTTGATAGGTTGCAGGATCTGGTGACCGGGAGCGCCGTAGCACATACCGGTACTGTACAGGATGCTAAAGGTCTTGCTATCGCTACTACCAGTATGGTTGGCATCGCCAGCATAGGTCGCACTGGCTGTTGCTGTCCCGACTATATTATTCGTGTAGTTCACGGTGAGCGATTGGCTCAACCCGCCCGCGCCCGTCACTGAAGCTGTGCAGGGAGTCTGCGCCGCGCCGTTGTAGGTCACGCTCGTTGGGCAGGTCACCACCGTCACAGATGTGGCTTTGTCAATCGTGAAGTTCTCGCTGTCGCTACTGCCCGTGTGGTTGTCATCACCCACGTAGGTGTAGCTGGCTGTCGCCGTGCCCGCGTTGGTGTTGTTCACGTAGGTCGGATCCGGCGTCAGGCTCAGCCCACCCGCGCCCGTCACGGCCACAGAACAAGGCGTAAGCGCTGAACCGGTGTAAGTGTTGGGGCCAGTGCAGGTCACCACCGTCACAGATGTGGCTTTGTCAATCGTGAAGTTCTCGCTGTCG
>CAYUFY010000445.1:2648-4194 GCA_964443795.1 uncultured Anaerolineales bacterium
GCCCACCCGCGCCCGTCACGGCCACAGAACAAGGCGTAAGCGCTGAACCGGTGTAGACCACGCTCACCGGACAACTCACCGTCACGGTCGAGGAAGCCTGCCCAATGGTCAACGTGCCGTTACTGGAAGGATTGCTACTACTCGCTAAAAACGTTCCAGATCCGCCGAAGTCTGCCCTAATGGTGTGCGGACCAACAGTCAGTGAACTGGGGTTATAGCTTGTCGTTGCAACACCGCCACCGCCTACGGTTCCACTGCCCGCTGGTGAGCCATCCACAAAGAATGAAACAGTGCCGCTTCCTGGATTTGGAAAGACCGTAGCAGAAAGTGTCACTGAGGTATCACCATATGTGGCGGAGGTGCTGGATGCAGTAGTTGTTGTTGAAGTAGTGCAGCTACCTGAAATCGTCACCGCTGGTTGATTGCCGATCAAGTTGAAACTTCCAGATATTGCAGTTATCCAGATGTATGGATTAGCTGTGCAAGGTGCAGTTGCCGTGAAAGCGATACTCACTGATTGGCCTGGATCCAATTTATTCGGGCCAGTGGCACTAAGGGTAATCACACCTGCGCTAAGTGAAGCGGACCATATCTTACCGCTAGGAGGTGTCACAGAGCCTAAAACTACCGCCGAATATCCATTGGGTACGGTGATTGTCGCATTGTTGATCGATTGAACTGGATCACTATTATTTCCCGTTCCACAACTTCCCCCGCCACAATTCTGGATCGTAATGGTATATGCAGAAAGAGTGTTTCCTGCGCTATCCGTAACAGGAGTGATACTTGCCTGATAATTCTTAGCGGCAGCGTCCGTAAACGTCCCACTCTGTGACACGGCAGAGGTTTGGCCAGTTGCAATATAAGCGTAATCCCCCACTGCATCCGGGCTGGCCCATAACGTCACCTGACACGACCATTCACCAGCCTCATGAACGGTTGCGTCGCAGGTGGCCGTATAGCCATTCGGGCCGGTCACGTCCACATACACCGTTTCGCCCTCAAGATAACCCGCGTTATCGCTGTTGTCGCCACTGATGGTGACGACACTGCCGGGTGCATAGTCGGCCTGGTCTGTCCAGACGGCAGCAAAGGCCGATAGCGGTGAGCCAAAGGCCATTACAAACACAACTAATATTCGGATGAGGGTAAATATTGAGAGTGAAAATTGCTTTGCGTTCATTATTTCTATTTCTCCTTATGCCGGTCTCCCGGCCTCCTGCATAAAAAAATCCGCCTTACAAAAAAAATAGGTTTAGGTCGCGGCGCTCATGTTTTGGTCATCCTCTTTTCTCCCTAAGGCCATCATATGGTTGTCTGCCGTGCTTGGCTCTTCAAATAAACCCACCGTGCATTAAACAAAAAAACCGGCCAATATAGGGGCCGGTTTCGCTATTTGCTCCCCGCCAGGTCGCTAATATATTTCCATTAGCAAGCGACCAATTGAAGCCTGGCGGCTCATTGCATCCAGAGTGAATTGTAGGGGGCTTGGGTAATTAGTATAGAGGGTAAATGGTCATGGAAGTGGAACTTAACCCGGCCTTTT
>CAYUFY010000446.1:0-4173 GCA_964443795.1 uncultured Anaerolineales bacterium
ATCACCACGCTCCCCCCCACCCCGGCGCCGGTCGTGTTTGCCCCGCAAACCCCCACACCCTTGCCGCCTACCGCTACCCCCAAGCCAGTCGGTGCTCTAACGTGGGCCGGCTATGTTGAACCGCTCCTCTCTGAAAAATGTTCTCTCTGCCACGGCAACTCGGGCGGGCTGTCTCTGGTCACCTACGCCGATGCGTTGCTCGGGGGCGCCAGCGGCCCGGCGGTTGTCCCCGGCAATCCCGGCGGGAGCAAGCTGATTGAAATCCAAAGCGCGGGGGGCCATCCCGGCCAACTGACCGCCGATGAACTGGCGCGTATCAAGGAATGGATTGACAAAGGCGCGCCGGAATAATTTTTCCCGATTATTAAACAAGTTTTATCGAATCTCACCCTAGGAGAACCTTCATGTTGAAACGCCTATTGCAATGGATTCGTCACTTCTTCTTCCCGAAACCCGGCACCCCCCGCTGGTTGCGGGTCATGCCCTATGCGGTGTTGGGGGCGCTCTCGCTCACCTTGCTCGTTTCGGGAGCGTATGCCTGGGATTACACGAATTCGTCGCCCTTCTGCGGCACCACCTGCCACACCATGCCGCCGGAATACTCAGCCTATCAAATCTCGCCCCACGCCCGCGTCGCCTGCGTGGAATGTCACATTGGGCGCGAATTCGTCGGCAACCAACTCTGGCGCAAGGCAGGTGACGCCAAGCATATTTTCGCCCTCGTCTTTAAGCAATACGAATTCCCCATCACCGCTGGAGAAATGCGCCCGGCCCATGAGACCTGCGAAAAATGCCACTCTCCCGAAAAATTCTCGGACGACAGTTTCCGCCAGATCACGCATTATGGTGACGACCAAAACAATACCCCCACTAGCATTTACCTATTCCTCAAGACCGGCGGGGGTAGCAAACGCCAGGGGCTGGGGCGCGGCATCCACTGGCATGTCGAGAACAAAATCCTTTATTACCCCACCGACCACTCGCGGCAAACCATCCCCTATGTGCGCGTTTACAACGACGACGGCACCGTGGATGAGTTCACCGATATCGAATCCGGTTTTGACCCGACCACCATAGACGAAGCCAAACTCGAAGAGATGGACTGCATCGCCTGCCACAACCGCATTACCCACAAAGTGAATCTGCCGGACACCGCGATGGATAAAGCCCTGACCAACAAAGTCGTTGACATCTCCATCCCGGATATTCATCGCAAAGGGGTGGAAGTCCTGAGTGTAACTTACCTCACTCAGGACCAAGCCATGCAGGGCATCGCCAGTCTGGAAGAGTACTATCGCACCTATTATCCTGACTTCTTCAACGCCAATACCGAAATGGTGTTGAGCGCGATTCAGTCCATCAAGGATATTTATAATCAATCCGTCTACATTGAGCAGAAGTCAGACTGGACTTCGCATCCCAACAATCTCGGCCACCAGGACTTCCCCGGCTGTTTCCGGTGCCATGATGGCAAGCACTTGAACGCCGAAGGTGAATCGGTTCGGCTGGAGTGCAACCTGTGTCACTCCATCCCGGTGGTCTCCGGGCCGCAAGATTTCACGACCAAAATTGAAATTAGTCGGGGGCCTGAGCCGGAGAGCCACCTCAACTCGAATTGGATTGCGGGCCACCGCACCCACCTCAACCAAAGTTGCGCTTTGTGCCACACCATCGAGAACCCCGGCGGCACCGATAACACCTCCTTCTGCTCCAATTCCGCCTGCCATGGCTCCACCTGGACTTATGCCGGGCTGGATGCCCCCAAACTGGCGGCGGTGGTGGCCGCACAATTGCCCACGCCCACGCCGATGCCCACGCCCTTGCCGGTTGTCGGTGTCCCGACCTATAACGCCAACCTCCAGCCGCTCTTCCAGGCCATGTGCGGCGATTGTCATGGCGACGACAAAGCGGCTGGCCTCAAACTCACGACCTATGCTGATATTCTGGCAGGCTCCGAAAACGGCCCGGTCATCGTCCCCAACGATGCACTGGCAAGCCGCCTTATCGAAGTGCAAAGCAGTGACCACTTTGGCTTGTTCTCGGCGAAAGAACTGCAAATGATAAAAGATTGGATTGACGCTGGCGCGCCCGAATGATAACGCGGCGGTCAGCCACGCTCTCAATGTTCAGCGCTTTTCAAGCCCATGAGTAACCTCCGCCGCGCCCTGCCCTGGCGACTATGGCATTGGGGCCAAGCCTTTGCGCAAAACCTGCGCCGCAACTTGCGTGTGCGGGTGGCGCTGGGGATTGGCTTGCCCATTCTGCTGGCGCTGGCCGCGCTCTCCCTGGTGCACTATTGGCGCGAGCGACATTTGCTCGAAGATCAAGCCCGGCTCACCGCCGCCCAGTTCGGGCAGGTCATTAAAAGCAGTTTGCGCCACTCCATGCTGGTCAATGACCCCAACATGGTTTTTACCGCGCTCAATGACCTTAGCCAGCGCGAGACCATTCAGCGCGCGCAAATCGTCAACCTCGATGGGCGCGTGCTAATTGACAGCGTCACCAACACGCCGGGGCAGGTGCAACATGTGGTCGAACCGGGGTGCACCGAGTGCCATCGCCGGGCGGTGGGGACGCGCCCCGCGGCCGCAGTTCTAACGGCCAACGAAGACGCCTTGCGGGTGGCCGTGCCGCTCGACAATGACCCCGACTGCGCCCAGTGCCATGCCACGTCCGAAGTGCATTTGGGCATCCTGTTGGTGGATGTGCCCCTCCGCTTACTGTGGCCGCATGTCGTGCAAAACCTGCAAGTGGACCTGGCGATCTCCGGGGCCATCACGCTCCTGATGACCATCGCCGTGTATGGCTTGGTGCACCAACTGGTGGTGCGGCGGGTGGAAAACTTCCGCCGCCCGCTAGCGGCCTATGCCACGGGTAACTTTAAAGTGCGTCTGCCAGTGAGCGCCAACGCCGATGAAATCGGCGAACTGGCCCACACCTTTAACCGCATGGCCGACGAATTGGAGCGCCACACCCGCGCCCAGGAGGAACGGGGCGCCGTGCGGCAACGCGCCATTGTCGAGGAACGCGAACGCATTGCCCGGGAACTGCATGACGGGCTGGCCCAGGTGCTGGGCTATGTGAACACCAAAGCCACCGCCATCCGGCTCCTGCTTAAACGCGGACAAACCGATGCGGCGGAAAAGCAATTGGCGCAACTGGAAGAGGCCGCCAAGGGTTTGTTTGTGGATGTGCGGGAAGCCATTCTGGGCCTCAAGATGACCAGCGCCACCGACCCGCGCCTGCCGGTGATGCTGACTGAATATGCGCGCCACTTCAGCCAGTTGTGCGACCTGCCCGTCGAGGTGGAGATCGCCCCTAGTATCGCGCACCTCACCCTGCCGCCCGAGACAGAATTACAATTGCTCCGCATTGTGCAGGAAGCGTTGAGCAATGTGCGCAAACATGCCGCCGCCGCCCACGCCCAGGTGAGTTTGTGCAATGGCGGCCCCATGCTTGAACTCATCGTGCGCGATAATGGGCGCGGGTTTAACCCCGACCACGCGCGGGGCGCCGGGCGGCCGCACTTCGGGCTGGGCACCATGCGCGAGCGCGCCGAGGCCATCGGGGCCGAGTTCCAGCTCGCTTCCACCATCGGGGGCGGGACCGAAGTGCGGGTGAGATTACAGGTCAAGGAAAATTAGTCACGGTCCAGATCCGCCTGGCGGAGACCGTTGCCGAGACAAACTTATGCGCCTCTTAGTTGCCGATGATCACTCGCTCTTTCGGGATGGCCTGGTGAGCCTGTTGGAAGCCGCCGGGTTTGAAGTGGTGAGTCAGGTGGGCAACGGGCAGGCCGCTGTCGAGGCGGCCTTGCGCTTGCGCCCCGACGCGACTCTGCTCGATATCACCATGCCGGTGATGAGCGGGCTGGAAGCCTTGCATGCCATCCGCGCCGCGTGGCCCGAAGCGCAGGTGGTGATGCTGACCGCCTCCGACGATGAGTCACTGCTCTTTGAAGCGGTGGAGGCCGGCGCGCGCGGTTACTTGCTCAAAAACTTGAACGCCGACGAGTTCGTGGATATGCTCAACGGTCTGGCGCGCGGTGAGGCCGCCATGACCCGCCAAACCACTGCCCGCCTCATGGCGCGCTTCTCGCAACACCCCCCGCCGCACCCGTTCGCGCCCGATCACCTCACCCAACGGGAGGCCGATTTGCTGGAATTAATGGTT
>CAYUFY010000447.1:0-4172 GCA_964443795.1 uncultured Anaerolineales bacterium
GCGCCCCGCACTTCGGGTAGGCCGAGGCGATGCGTGTAAAACTCGCGTTGCGCGTTGAGGGCGGGGGTGAGGAGAGTTAATTCGAGGAAGCGCATAGAATCAAACCTTCGGGGTTTTGTAAACCCCGAAGGTTTTTGTTATAGCCCCACGGCCTCGGGCGGCGCGGGAAAGACGGTGTGAAGCTGTTGGCGCACCGCCGCGCGCGGGATGCCGCTGGCGCGATAAAACGATTGATGAACGTGATAAAGCGTGTCGCCGCCGGGATAAACGTAGAAGTCTTCGCCAGCTTTGAAGCGGGCGAGCGCATCCCGCAGGTCGGTGACGTATTCGAGCGGTTGACCCCCGAGGCCAAACACAAAAATAGATTTCATCAGGTCGCGCAGAAGCACCTTGCGTTCCGCGCCCGCCTGATTCGGGGCGAGGGCTTTACTCTTCGTCAGCGTCTTCATAGAAGACCGTGCCTCCTAGCTCGCGCAAACTTTCTTTGATGTCGCCCAACTCGTCGTCGTCTAGCCCCCAGATGATTTGCGCCAGCCCGTCAATCTCTTCTTCCAGTTCCATCACTTTATCGCCCTTGTCTTTGGCGGCGGCTTTGTGCGCGGCTTTAGACGCGGCGGCTAACGCTTTGTGCGTTTCGTTCTTGGGGTCGAATTTGGGAATGCCGATACGGGTGAGGATGTGGGGATCGAATTGGATTTGTATGACTGTTGCCAAAACTGATAACCCAACTGGTGATGAATTAAGCAAAGCGCACAAATAATGCGCTTCAGTTTCGGTTTTGCAGGGAACCAGCATAAGTTTGTGGTCGGGAATATGGACTTTGCCATCCGTCTCGCCAGAGACAGCGGCAGTGAAATTGGAAGCCATCTCGCGCCAAACTACTTTGTAGGGCGCGAAAGTTAAGCCGCTAATTGCGTACATCGAATAAAAAGGCTCTTTGGGAATCATGCTTGATTTGCGTTCAGCCAATTCCTTTCGGAATTGCTTGAGCCAAGCATAAGTCAAAGGCGCAGTATCTTGAAGCCAGTCTTCTCGATAGCCAATCCGTTTTTCGGGGTCTTGGGTCTTGCACCATCAAGATATGCAGGCTGGGCGTAGCGTTCCAGCGTTGCACGTCGCGCCCGCGCAAAAGCGGATACAACAATTCAGTTTCGATTTTATAGCCGGTGTATTGTTTGACCTTACGCTTGCTCCCTTTGAGATAGTTGGTAATGAAGGCGTGGTTTTTGTCTGCTAAACCGTCAATCGAAAGCCAATAGACCCCGTTGGCCCCGCCCGTGTATGAGCCTGCATAAGCCTGATAAATTTGCTGGATGTTGCCGGTAAACTTTCGCAAGGCGCGGATGGCCTTGCGCTTGGCTGTGAGCCAGCGGTCAGTCTTGAAACCGCTTTGAATTTTATTGACCGGTTCGGCGGCCAATTTATAACGCTCCGTCTTGCGCTTCACGTCTTCCAAAGTGTCGTCGGGATACACCGGCGCGGTAGTGCGCCAGAGCCGATAATCCACCGGGTAACGCACTTCCTCACCCTTCTTTACGATGAGAATGGCAGTGCGGTTGGTGGCCCCCACAAAGGGCTGGAAGGCGCTCAAATCATGCACGCGCTGAGGGGCAAAGAACGTCACGGTGTTGGGGATGACAAACCGGCGAAAGCCCTCCCCGGCCTCCGTCTTGAAAATCGTTTGGGTGATGACAAAGGCCAGATGCCCGCCGTCTTTGAGTAGTTTGTCCACGGCCACATACGTCATCAACATGGACAGGTCTTTCTTGCCCGCGCCGAGCCGCACGGAGGTGCCCTTGCGGCCACTGCCCGCCTCGCGGAACAGGCCATACTCTTTCCAAAGCGGCTGTTGCGCGTCGCGGTAATCGTCGGGCAAACTTTCCCAATTCACCCAGGGCGGGTTGCCGACAATCACATCAAAGAGGCCATGCGCTTTGATGTCGAGGAGCGGCGCAAAGCGGTTGAGCAAAAAGCGCCCCCACAAGCCATCCAGCCCGGCCTGCTCTAACTCGCGCATATCGTCAAACAGTTTCGCCAGCAGAATTTGGGCGCGGCCAATTTCGGCGGTGGGCAATCCGGGCGTTTTGAGTTGGCGTTGATACACGTCGTCTAAATTCAGGCGCGCATCAGCCTCCACCCGGAAACGGTCACTGGCCCAGCCTTTGCTCAAGCCCTCGCGGATTAAATCCGTGAGGGCGCTTAACTGGCCGTCGTCTACTACGGGCGCGGGGAGAATCAGCACCTGTTCATGGGGGGGCAGGCTGGGGCGCAATTCTTTGAGCGCCTCCAAATCCACCTGATACACGCCGCCGGATTGCTCCAGCCCGGCTTGCCGGGGCCGCGCGGGAACGAGGATGCTATCGGTGAGAAAAACCGGAATGGTGATGGGCGTAGCGAGCGCCATCAAACCGTCTTGGCCGCGAATTAAATCGCCGAGGGCGATGATGTAATTGGCGCGCGCAGTGAGGACGGCCAGCGGGTTCAGGTCGAAGCCCACAATGTTGCGGGTGATGAGGGCGCGGGCTTCATCGGGGTGGAGGTGGTGTTCGGCGGCCCAGCGCTTGGCTTGTTTAATCGCCTCGACTAAAAATGTGCCGGAGCCGCAGGTGGGGTCCAACAGGCGTTGGTGGGGGTCGCCCGTCCAGCCGGAGAACTCGGCCACTTCTTCCAGCGTCAATTCGGCCAGCCAATCGGGGGTGTAATATTCGCCGAGCGCGTGGCGCACCTTTTGGGGAATGAGATGTTGATATAGGTCTTTCAGCAAGTCGCGGGTTTCTTCGGGGCGCAAATCAAAGGTGGCGATTTCATATTCCGCGAGGGTGGCAATCACTTTACGGACGGCGTTGCCCAACGGCTCATCCCAGACCGTCGGCTCAACGTACCAATCGAAGAGTTCGCCTTCCAGAAAATTGTGGAGTTGGAAACGCGCAAAACTGCCGCCCTCGCGCTCTAAATCGTACAAATGACTGCGGAGCGCATCAGCTTCAAAACCCGAGAGGGCTTCGAGGGTGGTCGTCACAGTGGAGCAACAATAGTTCACCAGTTGTTCGGCGGCCAACATTTTGACCAGCAGGCCGTAATAGGTGGACAGGGCGAAAAAAAAGGCGGCCACATCAAAGGCCTCGGCGCGGCCCGGCAGGGCGTATAACTTTTGCAATTCGCCAAACTTGCTCCGCGCTTCGTGGTCTTCAAATGACACCACCTCGCGGAAGAGTTTGCGCCATTCGGAATAACGGGCGCGCACCGCCGCGCCCGCTCGGCCTTGTTGGCCGAGGGCCTCCGTCACTTTGGCATAAAACTGTTGAAGAATGGTTTTGGCTAAGGGGGTTACGGCACGGGCGCGTCCTTCGCCAACCATGGCAAAATCGGCGGCGAGGCTGGCGGCGCTCAGGGCGCGTTTGCGCGCTGACCGCATGAGGACGAGCAAACGATGCGCGGCATAAAAGGCCGTCTCTGAAATCGGGGTCGTTGCTGAAACATCAAAGACGCGCAAGGGCGGGAGATACCGCACAAAAAAAATGTGGAAGCCATCTAAGCCGACCCCCGCATAATCGCCGAGGTGGGCTTCCCATTGGGCGGCATGGTGTTTTTGCGCCTGCCCACTGATGTAGCGTGTCAGTTCGGTGATGGCGGTGCGGTGCGCGGGGTTGAGCGCCCGGGGCAGATGGGGCTGGCCCAACTCTTCCCCTTGCGCCGAGGGCGGGGCAAATTTGAAGCCAGCGTTGGTTTCAAATAAACCGGGCGCTTTCAACTCCAGAATCACATTGCTAAAAACCAAGTCGGCTTTGCCCGTGCCGCCGCCGCGGCCCGCCCCGATAATGGCGACTTGCGCTGACAAATCAATTTCTACACCCAGCCGTTGGGCGGCCTCTTCTAAAACGGGCCGCATGAAATCTTCAAAATTAGCTTCGAGGGCCGCGCCTTGGGCCCCCGCCCGTAAAGCCTTCTCCGCCGCATTGCGAATTTCCGTCGCCAACAATAAGGCATCGGCCTGGTCTCGAATCGCTGGTTGAGGTGCAGATTTTAACATAGCGCTCATTGTAACATTGCCCTCTGGCCTAGAAAATAAAAAAAGCCGGATGTCTGCGAGACATCCGGCTAAGTAAGCGTGCGACGTTTAGCGAATCGCCGCTTCAGTTTCTTTATCGAACAAATGGAAGTTGTCCATGTTG
>CAYUFY010000448.1:0-4163 GCA_964443795.1 uncultured Anaerolineales bacterium
CCTCGGCCCGACAAACACACCGCCTTCAACGTTTACCCCCCCGCCGAGCGCCACGCCTACATTGACCCCCAGCCCCACTGGCCCGACGCCCACGCCCACCCGGACGAAATCGCCGTTCGCCTACAACCTGCAAAACAACACCGTCGTTTACCTCACCAACTTTGCTAACACCGCCGGTTGCAAGTGGCAGGGTATTGCCGGGCAAGTCTTCGATCTGCAGGGCCAGAATGTCCAGAATCTGATTGTCCACCTGGAAGGCGGCGGGCTGAATATGGATGCTATCACCGGCGGTAAACCCGCCTATGGCCCCAGCGGTTACGAACATTTCTTGACCGATGCCCCCAAAGATTCCAAAGACACCTTCCGCATCCAACTCCGCACCCTGGCGGGCACCCCGCTCTCCGATGTTATCGTTGTGTCCACGTTTGCCAACCCGGCCTCCGGCTGTCCCAAAAACCTGGCGCTGGTGAACTTCGTGCAAGACCACTAAAGGCCAGGCAGAAGGAAGAAAACCCAACTTCGGTTTTCTTCCTTCTGCCTCCTTCCTTTTTTTGTGGGCACGCTCTATCTCGTCGCCACCCCCATCGGCCATCTCGAAGACATCACTGCCCGCGCCCTCCGCACTCTCCGCGAAGTCCGGCTCATCGCCGCCGAGGACACCCGGCACACCGCCCGCCTCCTCGCCCATTTCGACATCCACACGCCGCTCACCAGTTACTTTGAGCACAACAAACTTTCCAAGCTAGCTGACATCCTCGCCGCGCTGGCGTTAGGCGATGTAGCCCTCGTCTCGGATGCCGGGACGCCGGCCATCTCGGACCCCGGCTATGAACTCGTGCGCGCGGCGCTGGACTCCGGCCACGCGGTAACGCCCATCCCCGGCGCGTCGGCCCTGCTCGCCGCGCTCGTCGCTTCCGGCCTCCCCACCGACTCATTTCTCTACGCCGGTTTCCTGCCCCGCAAGGACTCGGATCGTCAGCGCCTCCTCGCGTCCCTAGCCCGCGAACCACGCACCCTCGTCTTCTACGAAGCCCCCCACCGTCTGCGCGATTCCCTCGCCGCGCTCGAACAACTTCTCGGCGACCGCCCGCTGGCCGTGGCCCGCGAGCTCACCAAACTCCACGAAGAAATCTTTCGTGGCAAAATCAGCGCGGCCCGCGCTCACTTTGGGGCCCAGGAAATTTTGGGGGAAATCACCCTCGTGGTGGGCGGCGCGCCAGCGGAAGCCGAATCCGCGTGGGATGAGGCCAGCGTCCGGGCCGAAATCCAAACGCTCCTCGCCACCGGCCTGAAGAAAAAAGACGCGGCCAAACTCGTGGCCGAACTCTCTGGCTGGCCGGTGCGCGAAATTTACAAGCTGACCACGGCCAATGAATGACAAGGTGAAAGGGTGCAGGGGTGACGCGGATTGTCACCTTGTCACCCCTGCACCTTGTCAGGTTTATTATGAATCTCGACGACCTCGCTTATATCCACGCGCTCGATCCACACAACGTCCTCGCCGCCATAGACGCTTTCCCCGACCAAGTGGCGCAAGCGTGGCAGTTCGGGCAAGCCCAAACCCTCCCGCCTGAATACAAAACCATCCGACATCTTGTCCTCGTGGGCATGGGCGGCTCGGCTATTGGCGCGGAGTTGGCGTATGCCCTCGCCGCGCCCGAATGCTCAATCCCAATGACACTTTTGCGGAACTACGCGCTCCCCGCGTTTGTGGGGCGCGAGACGTTGGTCATCGGCCTCTCGCATTCGGGTGAAACCGAGGAAGTCGTCGCGGCCTGCCAAACCGCGGTGGAGCGGGGGGCCAAGCTATTGGTCATCACTCAAGGCGGCCCGTTGGCCGCGTTGGCCGAAAAACACGGCGCGGCCCTTTGGCGTCTGGATACCGCCGCCCCGCGCCTGGCGTTGGGCTATATGTTCATTTATGCGCTGGCCGCATTGGTGAAATTGGGCTTGCTGGCGGATAAATCCCCCGAAATGGCCGAGGCCGTGGAGGCCTTGCGGACCCAGCAGGTCACGCTCCGGGCGGAGAGTCCGGTACGCAGTAATCCAGCCAAGCGTATGGCCGGGCAAATCATGGAACGCATTGGCGTCTTTTTTGCCGCCGATCATTTGATCCCGGTGGCGCGGCATTGGAAAATGCTCCTCAACGAACTGGGCAAAGCCTGGGCAGTGGCCGACGAGGTGCCGGAGATGAATCACAACGCCATCGCCGGGACGCTGTTCCCCGAAGCGTTAGTGAGCAAATTTATGGTGTTGTGCCTGCGAGGTTCGCTGACGCATCCGCGCAACCGCTTGCGCGTTGAGGCGACCCGCGCGATTTACATGACCGCCGGGTTTAACACCGACGCGATTGAAGCCGCTGGCAACACGCGCCTCGTGCAGATGCTGACGGCCATGCACTATGGGGATTATGTGGCCTATTATGTGGCGATGTGTTATGGGGTGGACCCGAGCGTGGTGCCGCAGATTGCCGAATTGAAAAAGGAATTGGCGTAGGGGCGACCCTTGTGGTCGCCCGCGCTCGTGGCCGCTGGTTATGGTTGCCGAAACACCAATTGCCATGACCCGGCGTAATTGCCGGTGGTGGTGGGGCAATCGGGGATGGCGAGGCCAGCCGCCGAAGCCGACGGATCGGGGACGAGGTGCAGGTTGTAAACCACGCCGGGGGTCATGGTGAAATCGCCGTAGCCCTCGCCGAGTTCGGGCTTGAGGCCGGTGAAAAAGCGGTCGAAGCCCCCGTCCCATTCCACCACAACTTCCACCCCCGGGAGTTGATTCCCATTTCGATCAAAAGTCACCACTTGCAGGCGGGGGTGGGCTTGTTGCGAGTCGCACACGAGTTGTTTGGCGCTGATTTCAAAACTGGCGGCTGGCACTGGTGTGAAGGTGGGGCGGGGCGTGGAGGCCGGGGCCGCGGTGGGGGGCACGGTGGCGCTGGGTTCAAGACTCGGCGGGGGCGGGGCTGTTTCAGTGGGGAGTGGGATGGTGTTGGGCGTGGGCGAGGCCGGGCGCGCGCCGAGGGCCGCCGCGAGGGAGGCCAGCGCCCGCACGGTAGCGGCATCCCCGTTGGCCCCCGCCATCCGCTGGGTGAGCGCTGTAATCGCTTGGGCCGAGCCAGCCTCGCCGAGGTCGGTCAGGCGCGCGCGGGCGCGGTCCAGGTTTTGATCCGCCGCCAAGGTCTGCGCGATGAGCTGGATGTAATGGGCCTGATGGTCGGCGCGGAGCGAGGCCGGGGTGATGCGGGGTTGCGTGGGCGCGATGACCCAGGAATAGCCCAAGCCACCGGCCAGGCCGAGGAGCAGGCCGAAGAGGCTAGCGTTGAAGAGGCGCATCATGGCAGGTAGGGCCGCATGGCGGGGGTGAGTTCGCCCAGGGTGACAGCGAGTTTGACGATGAGGCGGAGATCGGCTTCGGGTTGGCCGGCGGCGATGAGCCGTTCGGCGGCGGCGGCGACCGCCGGGCCGGGGTGGTCGCCGAGGCCGAGTTGCGCGAGGCGTTGTTCGGCGGCGGGCAAATCATTGTCATGCGCGTAGATCGTGGCGACCATGAGCATGGCATCATCCTGATAGGTAACACTCAGAGCGGCGGGCTCGGTATCCACATAAGTGACCGGGCTGGCGACCCAGCCGATATAAAGCCCCACGGCCACGCCCAGCGCCAGACAGAACAGGAAGAGGATAAAAGCCAGACGGGTGCGAGTCATGGGCGCAATTTTGCCACAGAGCGCGAAAGTGTGGGGGGCGGAAGCGGATGGTATAATCTTGCGTAGGAAATAAAACGCGACGGTGTAAACCGTCGCGTTGTTGTGTAGAGTGCCGAGGGCGGGAGTCGAACCCGCAAGCCCTTTCGGGCACGCGAGTTTGAGTCGCGCGTGTCAGCCATTCCACCACCTCGGCAGTGAAGAAATTATAGCCCAATTTTTTGGAAATGTTTAGGGTCAAGTTGAAATTGATAAAAACGGCAAGGCCTTGGCCCGCTTGCGCGCTAAGCAGGGAACTTCAGGCGCATAGTACATCCAGCGCAACAAGCGAATGGACTCATGTTTGGCATATTTCAGGATCCATAACGGAGCGTAGTTGGGGTAGCGCGTTTTGGCAAGAATTAATGCGCCTTGCGCCCCAGTGACCCGTGCAATGCTTTGCTGGAGCCATTCCATAAAAATC
>CAYUFY010000449.1:0-1673 GCA_964443795.1 uncultured Anaerolineales bacterium
GCCGTCTGGGCCAAACGCGCCAGTCTCTCCGGCACACCGGCGACGATAATGAGCTGGGGCGCCACCCCCGCTAACGCGCTGACCATCGGCTTCGATAATCAAAATCGGTTTAGTTGCAGTTTTGGCGGGAGCAATACGCTGGCCGCCGATGTGGCCTACACCGATTTGATCTGGCACCACTGGGCCTGCGCCTACGATGCCACCACCAAAGTCCGGTCCATTTACCGCGATGGCGTGGTCGTCATCACCAACACCGCCGCCGCCTACACGGGCGCGAACACGTTCTATCTCGGCGCGAATTACACCGGCCAGGGTGATTATTTCTATGGCTGGCTGGATGATCTGCGCTTGTATGCGGGCAATGCGCGGGATATGACCAGCCTCCTCAGCGCTCTCCCGGCCAATGCCGCGCGCCTGACCCTGCATTTTGACGAGCCACCGCCCGCGCTGGGCGCCGCCACCTTCAGCTATAGCGAGGATGTCAGCGGCTCCACCTTCACTTGTAGCACCAACTGCCCGGCCTCCGGCAATCGCGGGCGGCTGGCCAACGGCGCGCGCTTCAACGGCGCCGCCCGCCTCGATGTGCCCGGCCCGCTCATGACGGGCGTCAGCAACGCGCTCTCGGTGCTGGCCTGGATACGCACCGATGATAAACAGAAAACCCAAACCATCCTCTCCAATGCCGCGGCCAATGGCGGCTACGAACTCGCCAGCAACGGCGCCAGTTTCACCGCCAAAGTGTGGGATACCAGCGGCGCGCTCACGCAGGTGAGCGGCGGCAGTTTGCAATTGCTCACCAACGTGTGGACGCAAGTTGGGTTCACCTGGCAAAGCGGCGGGCAACTCATTCTGTATGTTAACGGCGTGGAGGTCAGCCGCACCGTGGCCTCGGCCAATAACGTGCAAGCCAACACCACGCAATCGCTCCGGGTGGGGCAAACCCTGGCGGGCGTGAACCCCTTCCTGGGCACGCTCGATGAAATCAGCCTCCACGCTCGCGCGCTCAAAGCCTACGAAGTCAACGACTTGTATCAATATGGCCTCAAATACGCCGAAGACCGCCAAGTCTTGCAATTCACAGTGGACTCCGATGCCCCGACCTCGGCGCTGGCCGCCAACACCGCGGCGGCGTTGTATTACCCCGACGCTTACAAACTGCTGGGCGTCACCGCCGCCGATGCCACCTCCAACGTGGCGTTGATGGAAGTCGGAGTCAGCGCTTGGACCGGCAGTGGATGGGGCGCGACCCAGTGGGCCACCGCCAACCCCTGCCAGGATTCGGCCTCCGGCGCGACCTGGTGCTATGACTTCGACCCGCGCCCATTGGGTGGCGAGAACAACTATCGGCTCCAAACCCGCGCCACCGATAGCGTCGGCAACCGCGAGACCCCGGGCGCGGGCTGGACGCTCAAAGTGGATGGCACGCCCCCGACCGTGGGGACGGCCCTGCCCAATGGCGTGACCTTGACCGTCGCGCTTGACCCGGCCCGCGCGGGGGCGGGATTGCTCGCGCTGACCGGCACCGTGAACGATGCGCTCAGCGGCGTGCAGTTGGTTCAAGTGGAATTGGTGGACGACAATGGCCAGGTGGCTGGGGGCCAACCCCAAACCGCCGACTTCACCGGCACCACCTGGTCGCTCAACTACGCCTTCAACTGGCTGGCCCCCACCGG
>CAYUFY010000449.1:1773-4130 GCA_964443795.1 uncultured Anaerolineales bacterium
TCACCGGCACCACCTGGTCGCTCAACTACGCCTTCAACTGGCTGGCCCCCACCGGTCGCTATACCTTGCGCGTCACCGCCGCCGATGTGGCGGGCAACACAGCCACATCCAATCTCATCACGCTCTATGTTGATGCCGCCGCGCCGCAAGCCGCCCTCGACACCACCACGTTGGTCACCATTACCGCGGGCACCGTGCTATCCGGCGTGGTCGCCGAAACCGCCGGGACGCTGGGCGCGCGCTTCCAGTTCGACATGGAACAAGCCGGGCGCATCGCGTTGGATAGCGCGCAAGGGACGCAAGCCAGCGCCGCTTGCGCCATCGGGAGCACCTGCCCCACCGCCACGACCGGGAAAATCGGGCAAGCCGCGCAATTCGACGGGACGAACGATTTCATCCTGGCGCAACCTTTCCTCGGCCAAAGTGATTCGAGCGTGGCCTTCTGGTTCAAAACGGGGTGCGTCAACTGCGGCCTCGCGGAAGCGAACACCAACCCCGCCGCGCCCGGCGGGTCGGCTCCCAGCCGCGCAATCTGGCTCAATGGCGGCAACCTGCAAGCCCGCGCCTTGGCGCAAACCATCCAGACCAGTGGCGCGAACTACGCCGACAACGCCTGGCATCATCTGGTCTATGTGGCCGGTGACTCGCAAAAATTGTATGTGGATGGCGTGTTGCGCGCAGAAGGCCCGGGCGAGACCATGACCACCATCACCAACACGGCGGCCTTGACCTTTGGCTATGCCCAAGCCGCGACCACGCCCTACTTCAGCGGCGCGCTCGATGCTGTGGTTGTATTTGAAAAAGCCCTGGACGAGACCGCCATCCGCCAACTGGCGACGACATGGCAGGCGGGCGTGGCCAAAGTGGAAGTGGCGTTTGAGCCATTCGCCGATGAGGGCTACCTTACCGAGACCGTGCCCACCGGGCAACTGCTGTACCTCGCGCTGGACGATGACCCGAGCGCCAACGGCACGGTGCGGTACGCCAACCTCGCCAGCGCTTCGGCCCCGGCGGCCACTTGCACCAATTGCCCCGGCGCGGCGACTGCCGGGCGCGTGGGCACCGCGGCGCGCTTCAACGGGCGCGACCAATTCCTCGACACCGGCCTCAGCCCCACGCTGGCCAACCAGTCGTTCACCGTGGCCTTCTGGGCGCAACGCGCCAGTCTGGGCAGTGACGACCATGTGGTGGCGCAAGGCACAGCCGCCACCAACAAAGGTCTGCATGTGGGCTTCCGCGCCAACAATAAGTTCACCTGTGACTTCGGCGGAGCCGGCAACGGCCTGGATTCGCCCACGGCTTATACCGATCTGGGCTGGCATCACTGGGCCTGCGCTTATAACGCCGCTACCCGCCAACGCACGCTTTACCACGATGGGGCCATCATCGCCCAAACCACGGCCATCACCAATTATCAGGGCGCGGGGCGGCTGTATGTGGGCACCAACTGGGCGGCCTCGGGCGCGTATTTTGATGGCACGCTGGACGAAGTGCGCGTCATCACCCGCGCGCTGGGCGTGACCGAAGTGACGGCGTTGTATCTGGGTTATCAGCCGTTGCTCAATTTATCTTTTGAAGACATCGCCGGCCGGTTGCTCACTGGCGCTTTCCTAAACGACTCCAGCGTCTGGGCGCGGCCGGCCCAATTCAATGCGGGTGCCGCCGACTCGGCCAACAAGAGTCTGGCGGGCCAGGTCGGCCAATATGGCGCGCAGTTCGATGGCGTGAATGACAAGGTGGTGATCACCACCAGCCCGACTCTCTCTGGTACATCTTTCAGTGTGGCGGTCTGGGCTAAACGCGGCGCGCCCGATGGCACCTCCGACTTAATCCTGGGTCAAGGCACCGCCGCCGCCAACAAAGGCTTGCACCTCGGCTTCCGCGCCAGCAATGTTTTCACCTGCGATTTTTTCGGCAACGGCCTCGACACGCCCGCCGCATACACCGACACCAACTGGCACCATTGGGCTTGCACCTACGACCTGACCACTGGCCGCCGCGCCATCTATCTCGACGGCGCGTTGGTCATCTCCGGTATCACCGCCTCGGCTTATCAAGGGAGTGGCGTGCTGTATGTGGGCGCGGGCTGGGGTGGCGGGGCCGATTTCTTCAAGGGCGCGTTGGATGATGTGCGTCTGTATCCGCGCGCGCTCAATGGCGGCGAGGTGGCCTCGCTGTATGCCAACGGCTGGCAGGTCGCCACCCTCACCGCCAATGGCGCGGGCGGCGGAACCTGGACGAAGGCGCTCCCCGCCGGGCTGGAACACAACTACCGCGTGCGGCTCCGCGCCACCGATGCGGCGGGCAACACCACCACCCCCTACCCGACCACGCTGGCCCTGGATACCCGGGCCCCG
>CAYUFY010000450.1:0-4112 GCA_964443795.1 uncultured Anaerolineales bacterium
CCAATGCCGAACTCGGCTGGACCAGCGCCCAGACGATGCGCGTGGCGCAAAAACTCTTTGAGGGCGTGACTGTGCAGGGGCGGCGCATCGGGCTGATAACGTATCCGCGCACCACCGGCACTACCGCCATTGCGCGGCTGGTCACGGAGGCGCGTCGCTTGGTCACGCGCCGGTCAGGGCGGAGTACGCTCGCGCCACCGCAGTTGAGTCTATTTGGCGAGCCTGCCCTGAGCGCAGTCGAAGGGACCCGGCACTGGTACGCACCGCTGGTCGCCGCCGTCCAGCGCGGCGCGCGGCAAGTGATGGACTGGGCGCGCCGCCTCTTGGGCCGTGCACCCGTTACCGAAGCGGCGCATGAGTGCATCCGGCCCACCGCGCTCATACGGGAGCCAGCCACTTTGCGCGGGCTGGTGAGCGACGAGGTGCTGGCGCTGTACACGCTGATTTACACTCGCTTTCTGGATAGCCAGCGACGCGGCGAGCGTTACCGCGTGACGACGATTGAAATTGAATACGACGATGATGCGCCAGTAGCAAAACCCGCCCCCGTGTCCCAACCCAATGATATTGATGAGTGGTAGAACCCGATGACCAAGCGCCGCGTCACCCTTGAAATCCGTGAACCTGCCGACCAACCCAGTCGCTACGCCAGGCTGAAAGCGGGCGACCGCCTTACGCTACCGGCGCGCGCTAGCCGCATCCCGGCCATGACCGAAGCCGAACTCATCGCGGCTCTGCAAGCGCGCGGCATTGGGCGGCCCAGCACGCTGGAACTCATCGTGGACGGACTGGTCAAGCATGGCTACGTTACGCGGGAGGGCAACGGGCTGGTGGTCACCGACCTGGGGCGCGTGGTCAACGATTATCTGGCCCAACACTGCGGCGCGTTATTTGACCTGGGCTTCACCGCCCGCTTTGAGAGTCAGTTGGATGCCATCGCCAGCGGGAGCGCCGAGTACGTCCCGGTGTTGGCCGCGCTGTGGGCTGAGATTCAAGCGGCAGTTAGCGATGAGGCCAGTCAGGAAGCCGAAGACCATGAGCCGGACTCGTACAACTAAACTACCTGTGAAGAAATCAAAACATCCATTCACGTCGCCGGACGCGGGCGGCCTCATCCTGCTCGGCGATGCACTTGACCGCCTGCAACAACTGGCGGACAGCAGTGTTCACCAAATTCTTACTTCGCCCCCTTTCTATGGAAAAAGGGACTATCAAACTGCAACCTGGATGGGCGGCGACCCGCAGTGCCAACACCGTCTGCGTAAAAATGCGCGGGCCTCAGCGCACTCGTCGCGGCTCTCCGGCGGCAAGCGTGTCACCGGCCATCAACTCGAAGGCCCGACGGTCACTTGCCCCCACTGCGGCGCGCGGCGCGTGGATAAACAAATCGGCGTGGAAGAGTCGCCGGAAGAATTTATCGAGCGGCTGGTCGCCGTCTTCCACGAAGCGCGGCGCGTCTTGCGCCCTGATGGTCTGTGCATCATCAACATCGGCGACTCTTATTGGAGTGGCAAAGGCCAATCCGGCAATGTCTGGAAGCCTGAGCGCGACGAACAGCGCGCCACGCTCGCCAAAGCCTATCAGCACGGCAAGGGGCGGCCCGGCGAGAAGCGGCCCACCGACGGCAAGCACCCCACGATTAAGCCAAAGGATTTAGCGTTGATTCCATTCCGGCTGGCGTTGGCCCTGCAAGCCGATGGCTGGTGGGTGCGAAGCGTGGCTCCGTGGGTCAAGCCCAACGGCCTGCCGGAAAGCGTCACTGACCGCCCCACGCTGGCCCATGAGTATTTTTTGATTTTGGCGAAGTCCAGAAAGTATTATTGGGACGCGGAAGCGGTGAAAGTTCCGTATGCCACGCTCGACAAAAATAACCCTAACCGGCCCACCAGCGGCGGGCGGCAGTTTCGCACGAGCGACATTTGGCGCGCGAGCGTCGAAGCCCTGCTGGCCGCGCTCACCGGCGGGCCGCTGATTGACCCAGCCACCGGCGAAATCCTCGCGCTGTATGTGACGACCAAGCCCAACGGCCTCGAACACTTTGCGACCTTCCCGCCGGACCTCATTGCGCCGTTTATTTTGGGCGGCACGAGTCCGTATGTTTGCGCGACGTGCGGCGCACCGTGGCGGCGCATGAAGGTTAAGACCCGCGCCACCCCCCAGCCTCAGCCACAAGTCGAGACGATTGAGTCAACGTGCGCCTGTGGGCAGGTCAATCCGGGTGAACTCTGTCCGGGGTGCGGGCGGCGGCGCAGTCGGCGTGGGCGCAGAAACAACCTGTCTTCGCCGCCCGCGCCCAATCAATCGGCGGCGGCCTTTGGCACGCCCGTTGAGACGACCGGCTGGGAGCCGACCTGTGGTTGTGGCGCGGATGGCGGTCAGCCGGATGATTGGCATTTAGTCCTGTCGCCCGTGGGCGCGGGCGGCGGGCGAAGCGACCCGACCAAGCACACCGGGCGCGGCGGCTGGAACCGCGTGCGCCAGCCCGATGAAGGGCGGCGGCTGATGACCCGCTTCGAGCAACGCGCCTATGCCGCGCAACTCAAGGCTTCGCCCCAACACCAACTCATGCGTATCCAAGCGGGCGCGGCTTTCGCGCACTACGAGCGCACCGATGACAGCGGGGCGCGGGCCATCCCCGCGTCTTTGCTCGAAGCGTGGCTGGCGGCGGGTTGGCTAACCCGCGTGACCCTGCCGGAGCGCCGCCCGCCGGAGCCAGTGGGCGCGGTGGTGCTAGACCCGTTCTTTGGGGCCGGCACCACCGGTCTCGTCTGCCGCGACCTCGGGCGGCGGTTTGTTGGCACGGAACTCAATCCCGCCTACGGCCACATGGCGCAGGCCCGCATCAAGACTCCCGCGCCGCGAAAAAAGAAACGATTGACAACGCGACTCTGAGTATGTTATTCTGAATTTGCTCATGGCGCTTCTGCGCCAGCAGGCGCACTGGCCCCCCCTCCCGGTGCGCCTGTTTTTTTGTTCGCGCCCGTTCACCTGACACGCTCTCGGTCATGCCAACCTTCTTCACCGCCGACACCCATTTCGACCACCACAATATCATTCGCTATTGCCAGCGCCCATATCAAACGGTGGCCGAGATGAATGAGTCGCTGGTCGAAAAGTGGAACAGCGTTGTTTCGCCCCGGGATGTGGTCTATCACCTGGGAGATTTTACGCTGGGCGACATTCGGCATTTCACGCGCTGGGCGAGTCGGTTGAATGGCACAATCAAAATTTTGCCCGGCAGTCATGACCGGCAGTGGCTAAAGGATTTCGCGCCCAGCGACCGCCTTCAAGTTATTGCGCCGCTGGTGTCCCTGGAGTTCCCGGAGCTACGGCAGGGAAAATATCCCCAGGTCGTCGTCCTATGTCACTATGCTCTGCGCGTTTGGGACAGGTCGCACTATGGCGCATGGCATTTGTTCGGTCACAGTCACGGCCAACTCAAAGGCGTTGGGTTGTCGTTTGATGTGGGCGTGGATTGCACGGACTTTACCCCGTTGTCATTGGAAACCGTCGCGGCAAAAATGGCGCACTTAACTCAGCCCGCCGCCGACCCACCTGCCGCTGGAGTCGGTTAGTCAGTGGCGTTTAGCGGCGAGTGCCGGTCTTGGGCCTTAGACCATCTGGACAGCGGGGACTTTTGGTTATAAACTTTCCACTGAGAACTGTCGAAATGTTCATTCTGCTCATCCACGTTGACCCCGTGCGCCACATGAACCGCTGGTATGCGGTGAGTGTCCAGCCGACCCTGTTCGACGAGTGCGCGGTCGCGCTGACCTGGGGGAGTCGCGTTTCGACCTATCAGCGCGCGCGGCTGTTGCCGATGGCTTCATCGGATGCGGCCTCGGAACTGGCGGCGCACATCATTGAGCGCAAACGGCGGCATGGCTACATCCCGGCCCCCAGCACCGACTGACCGCGCCCGGCCTTAATTAGAATCTAAACCGCCGCCGAGATATGCGCTTGCGAAGCATCTCGGCGGCGGTGTCTTTTGTCAGGCGTGGCGGCCTCAATCAAACAAGTCTTGGTGCGTGCCGGTGCGCTCGAAGATAATCCGGCTTGGCTCCAATTTGTAAATCAGCAACCAGTCCGGCTCAATATGGCACTCGCGGCGA
>CAYUFY010000451.1:0-4085 GCA_964443795.1 uncultured Anaerolineales bacterium
CCTTTGACAAATGCCCCCGGTAGAAGCTCTGTTACCGAATTGTGAGCCGCTCTCTGTTTTGGCCTTGAAACCGCCGCGGAATGGTGCTTTTCTTGGCGCGGGAAGGTCTCTCCGACAAACTGCTAGGCGGGGATGCTGGGATAGCAGGAATATAGCCCAGGTGAGGGCGTTGGCGCTGGTCTCATGCCCGGCGGCGAAGATGGTAAAGGTGTTGCCAATGACTTCCTCCTCGGTGAAGGCCGAGCCATCGGCGTCCCGCGCCTGAAGCAACATCGAGACCACATCGGTGCCATTCGCCCCGGCGGCCTGTTTGTGTTTGATAATCTCGCGCATCGCGGCGTTCAGTTGGGCCGCCATGTTCAAGACGCGGTGGTAAGTCAGGCCCGGCCAGTCGCGCGGGAGCAAAAGCGCATCGGGCTTAAAAAGCAACCCCAGCATCTCGTGGATGATTTCGCCCAGCGGCTCCACCCCCACCACCTCCTTGCCAAACAACGTGCGCGTGACCACTTGCAGGGTCAACCGCATCATCGCGTCATGCGCGAGCAGGCGCTGGCCGGGCCGCCACTGGGCCAACATTTGCTCGGTCAACTCCACCATCTCACCGTGGAACGTCTCGATGTGTTTCTTATGAAAGGCGGGCGCGAGCAAGCGGCGATGCCGGAGATGCGGCTCCCCGTTGACGACCTGCATACTATTCATCAAGTCGAACATGGGCTTGAGGCGCGGCGAGAGAGAGGGGCCGGGTTCGTAGAAGGGGGGGACGCGCTCGGGGCGCCGCCACACCGCTTGTTCGGTTTCCAGGGGTTTCAACAACTCCGGCCCGCAGGCCAAAATCGTGCCGGGGATGGCGCGCGTCCCCCGGCCTTCGGCCAGCGCCGCCAGGCGCCCATAGCGCTTGAATACCCGCCCCATGACATCAATCGGGTTGATGATGAATTGCAGAAAATTGCCTTGCGGCCCCAGAATGGGCATCGGGCGTGGGCCCGGGACAGTGAAAGGAATCAAAGGAATCATTGGGTCTCCTATACTCGCTTTATCTTCATCCCCCACCACACCGCCGCCCACACCACGGCCACCTCCACCAACCCCGCCACATTCGTCCACATGGCTCCACGGAAGGAAGTCATCGTCCGCACGGCCTGGATGAGCAACAGCATCTGCGGGTCGGCGCCCCGCTCGGCCCCCGCCCAACCGAACCAGTAATAGAATATCAAAGCCGGGCGGCCAAGGTTAAGCGCATTCCACCAAGTCTCGCCGCCTCCAACGCCAACACCAACGCCAATGACCGAAAGGGCCGCCACCGCTACGCCCACCAACACCGCCCGCCGATTGCTCGGTTGCCCGGCGGCCAGCAACACCCCCAACCCGGCCTGCACCAGCCCCAGCGGCACCACCCCCAACCCGGTCATCTCCCAATAAATCTGGTTATTAAACGGCCCGACACCAAAGCGCCACGCCACCCACGTCACGCTCTGTACCAGCATCAGACTCACCAGCACTCCCCCCCACACCGCCGCCAGCTTCCCAGCCAGATACGTCCCCGCCGAGAGCGGCAGACTGTCCAACAACTCACGCACCCCATACTGCTTATCCTTACTCACCGTATCCGCGAGGATAATGGGCAACAACATCAACAGCATATTCGCCGTGAAAATCCACCCAATCAACATTATCTGCCCGGTCACTTGCTGGCTGAAGGCCTCCGCCGTTAGTGTGCCGGCCGCTACCGCCGCCCGCGCCGAACCCAGTTCCGAGGCCGCAAACACCATCCCCAGAATGGGCGTGGTTAACAACGTGCCGGTGAGGATGATGAGGCCGGGCCGCCGCCAGTGCAGGAGGAACTCGTAGCGGAGGAGGGCGAGAAACTGGTAAACCGGTAGATAGGTAGACAAGTAGACCGGTTGGCTTTCCATGTTTCCCGGTGGGCCTGTTTCTTCGTTGCGTTGCATATTTGTTTCCTTGTTTCGTTGTTTACGATTTGACCGTAGCCCTTTGCGCCCGCCTAACAACAAGCCCTCCGTGTCGTTGAGCAAGCGCCCAGCCGAGTAAGCGAGGAGCGCGAACCCGAGCGTGACCAGCCCCCAACGGTTGAGCGCGTATTCGGCATGGTCGGGCGAGAGATAAAAGTGCCAGGGCCACGCGAACGGCCAGCGCTCAACCATCGTGTCGCCGAAGATGGCGAGGGCAAACCACACGAGCGCAATGACCATCAGGCCGATGATGGCGCGGCGCACGGTGAGGGTGAGGAATACCGCGAGGCCCGCGAACAACGCGAGGGGCGGCCACCACCGCCCGAGCGCGGCGCTAAACGTCTCGCCGGTGGTGGCGATGAGGAACGGAGTCGCCAGCAAGCCAATCGCAAAGTAAATCAGCATCAGCACGATGAAGCGTTCCAATAGAGTCCAACCGAGCGGGCGCGGGAGGGTCATGAGTGTTTCGAGGAGTGGCTCGTCTTCGGGGGAGAAGAGGTAGGCGGCTTGAATGGCGGCGAAGATGGGGAGGAGGAAAGCGATGACTTGCGCGGGGTTGACCATATCGGCGCGGAGCCAACCCACGCGCCCGGCGAGAAGCGTGAACCCGAGCGCGGCGGCGCACCCGAGCGGGATGCGCCAGCCAATGGATTGAAAAATCATGTTGAACGGGGCGGGCGCCAGACCGGCCCCGACGAGGCGGGTGTAACGATAGGCTGACAACGCGGTGAGGCCAGCGGCTACCGCGAGGGCCACAAGCGCGAGGGCCACGGCAACCTGCATGGGGCCGCGCAGTGCCGCCGCGCGAATGGCAAAGCGGGTATCAAGGAGCGATTGGCCGGTGGCGGGAACGCACGTCGTATCGGGGAGAACGCTGGGGTTGTTGAGAAACGCGCGGGCTACGTTGTTCGCGCACGGGCCGCCGGTGGTGGTCACGCCATGCCCAGTATTGGGGACGTTGACGATGAAGGCGTGGGATAAATCTTGCGAAAAAATTTGGTCGTACTCTGGCGAGCGCGTGGTGTCGTAATCGCCAGAGAGGATGAGGGTGGGGATGGCGCTCACGTCGGGGCGCGAGTCGCGCTCACCGACTGTGGGCCAGTCGGCGCAGTTGAAGGGGAGGAGTTCGTAGTCGTTGAAGCGCGCCGCCCAGTCGGATTCGGGGAGCGTAGAGGCGCTGGTAGGGGCGTTGGTAGGGGCGTTCAATTGAACGCCCCTACCATATAGGCCTTGACTGCACATGACCGAGGAGGCCATGCCACGCCCGGGCGGTGGGCCGAATTGCAAAATGGTCTGGCTGGCTTTGGGGAGGTTTTTGAGAATGGCAGAGAAGTCGCCATCGTGCAGGTCGTAGAGAAAGCCGGGGATGAGGCGGGCGGGCAGAAGGCGCAAGTCATCGCCCAGCGAGAGGTGAGTGTAGGCGAGCGTGTGCGTCTCGCCGGTGGCGAGGTCGGTGTAGGTCAGGGGCTGGGGTTCGCGCTGGAGACGGGTGAGGAGGTCGAGGTAAATAGATTCGAGGTTGGGGTAGAAGGTGTTGCAAACTAAGTCGGCGGCGCAGTCGGTGAAGAGGCGGCGATAGGTATTATGCGCGTTGGCGGCGGTGTCGTCGAAGAGGCTGATTTGGAGCGGATAAGCCGAGTCGAGGATGACACTGCGGACTCCGTCGGGGTAGTCGCGTTGGATGGTTTCGGCCACGACTGTGCCGTAAGAGATGCCGAAGAGATTGACTTGAGTGTAGCCGAGCGCGTGCCACAAGTCGTTGGCATCGGCGGCGGAGGCGGCGGTGGTGTAGGCGGCGAGGTTGAGGCCTTGCGCGGTGAGGCGGTCACGGCAGGCGAGGTGCGGGGCGGCGATTTGTTCGCGGGTGAGGGTTTCGCCGCGCAGTTGGGCCAGCATATTGGGCGCGAGTTCGGGGCATTCGAGAGCGGGTTGCGAGAGGCCCACGCCGCGCTGGTCGAAGAGAATCACGTCGCGGTTGAGGTCTTTGAAGAGGGATTGGAAGATGGGGATGAATTTATCGAGGGCGATGAGGGCGTGCGCGCCGGGGCCGCCGTTGAGGAAGAGGAGCGGGTCGGGGGCGGGGTTGGGTTGGGTGGATTTGATGACGGCGACGGC
>CAYUFY010000452.1:0-4080 GCA_964443795.1 uncultured Anaerolineales bacterium
CCCCCCTGCGGCCCCCCCCGGCCTGGCTTTCAATGAATTGCTCCGGGTTTATTTCAGCCAGATTTCTGGCGCTCCAGCCGACGCTAACCAGCGCCGTTTTGAAATGCGTCTCGCTGATCTCGGGCGCTTTTTGGTGGTTAACCGCGACCCGGCGCGGGTGGCCCTCGCCCGCGCGTTGGAGGCTGGGCAACCGTATCTGGCGCAACTCCTCCTGGTCGAAGCCCACTGGCCGCCCGCAGAAGAGCCGACCCGCGCGGCGCTCCTGGCCCTGTTCCAGGCCATCAGCCTGCTTCACCCGCTCGTTCTCCTCATCGAAAACGCTGATGGTCTCAGCGCGCCCGAAATAAAATTTTTGCGGCAACTCAGTCAGACAGCCCGGCACTATCCCATCGCAGTATTAATTACCGTGGAAACCTTGTCGGCGGCTGAAATCTGGGAGGACGCGACCTCGCTCACACATCTGCCACTCCCGCCGTTGCCGTTGCCGGTCATCAGCGCGCTGGCCCAAACCCAACTGGGCTCCCCCCCCACCGCGCGCCTGACGGCCTGGCTGGCGGAATATAGTGGCGGCAATCCCTTTTATATTGAACAGGCCGCGCATTATTTGCGTGAAAGCGGCCACCTGACTTGGGCCGAGGCGCAAACCGATTTGATTGAAGACGCGCCGCCCGTCCCGGCCAACACCGCGCTATTAGTCGCGCATTTGAATAATCTCGTGGGGCGCTTGCAAGCGCAGGTGCAGATGATTGTGGCTGAGCGCCGCCTGCTGGATATGCATTTGGTCAGTGTCGCGCTGGGCAGTGAGGCGCTGGATGAGTCGGCCATGCTGGGGGTGTCGGCCCCGGGCGAGCAACACGCGCTATGGGCGACGCTCACCGATGTGCAAGTTTTGTTTAATCACCCGCCTTTGCGGACGCAGGTGGCCGCCCAGTGGCAAGCCCTACACACCCTCATCCTCACTGGCTTCGAGGTGATGCTGACAGACGACCAGACGCCGCACGCGGCGGTCTTGGCCTACCACGCTGAACAAAGCCAGGATCAGACCCGGCAAAGGCGTTATGAACGACTGGCGTTGGAGGCCGCGCTGACGGCCGGGGAAAACCACGCGGCCATTGGGCCGGGCCGGCGGCTGTTGGCGTTGTTGGAGGCCGAAGCCGAACGCGCGACCGTGATTTTAAAACTGGGGGAGGTTTTGGAAGGCGTGGGGCGGGGGGCTGAAGCCGAGACGCTCTATCACGCCCTGATTGCCATGCATTCGCCCGAATGGCAAACGCGGGGTTACCTCGCGCTCGGGTGCCGACTGATCAGTCGCGGTGATTATGCTGAAGCAGTGGCGCAACTCCAACTGGCTCGGGCCATGTACGCCACCACGCATGACCAGCGCGGGTTGTGTGAGACGCTCATCGAAATGGGGCGGATCCAAAGCTTGCAGAATCAAGCGGAGGAAGCGCACGCGACCTTTGAAGCGGCGCTGACCCAGGCGCGGGCGCTGACCCGGCCGGAATTGGAGGCCCGAACATTGGAGGCGCTCGGTTCATTCTTAATCCGGCAAGGCGACTACCCGCAAGCGCAAGCCACCTTGACGCGGGGTTTGGCCATCTATCAATCATTGAAGCATACACATGGTTTGGCAGTGGTGGCGGGTCAGTTGGGTGGCTTGGCGTTCCAAACCGGCGATTTACATGACGCCTGGCGGTATTTCGATAAGTGCCTGACCCTCAGCCGCGCGCTGGGCGATCAACGGTTGCGCTCGGGCGCGCTGAACAACCTGAGCAATCTAGCCTATTGGCAACATGATTATGCGACCGCCCAGCAGTTGGGTGAAGAAAGCCTACAAGCGCATCAGGCCGCCAGCAACCAACGCGGTGTGGCCATCGCCCATAATACGCTCGGCACAATTGCTTTGGCGCAGGCTGACGCGGCGCGCGCCACCCACCATTATCAGCAGGCCTTACAACTATTTTGGAAAATGCAAAATTGGCGGGGCTTGGCGCATTCGCTGGCGGGTTTGGCGGGGGCCACCGCCCGGCAGGCCGACGCGGCCCGGACCGTGACCCTGGCGGCCGGAGTCGAACTGTTGGTCCAGGCCTATGGTTTCAAAATTGACGCGACCGAGGCCGCCGTCTGGCGCACCGCCATCCAAATGGCCCAGGCTCAATTGGGCGCGGAGGTCTATGCCGAACTCTGGCAGGCGAGTTTATCCACCCCGATCGCCGCCTTGATTGCAAAAGTGTTGGCTGAGGCGGCACCCGCCCTGGCGCCCGCCCCCATTTGCGAATTGCGCTTGTTGGGGCCTTTCGCCGTCAATCTGAACCACACCCCGGTGACACTGGGGTACCGCAAACTGCGCGCCTTGCTGGCTTACCTGGCGTTGGAGCCTGAGCCTCAACCGCGCGTCCGCCTGGCCACGCTGTTCTGGCCGGAACATCCCGACAAGGCGGCCCAGGATAATTTACGCCAAGCATTGGCCGCGCTCCGCCGCGCGCTCACCGCGCCGCAACCGCTGTTATTGGTGACCCGGCACGCGGTGGAACTCGAGTCCGCCGGGGTGGAGACCGATGTCGCGCATTTTGAAAATTATTGGGCGGAAGTGGAAGCGCATCATCACGGACTGGGCCAACTGTGTCCGGCTTGTTTCCAAAAATTGGAGGCGGCCGTGAACCTTTATCACGGGGACTTGTTGCAGGATGTGAGGGTAGAAGATAGTCTGCCGTTTGATGAGTGGCTGTCTCTGCATCGGGAGCGTCTGCGCCGGTGCCTGCAAGCCGGGCTGGCGCACCTAAGTGAATATGCCCTGCAACAGACCCGCCCGGAAGCGTTGGTCTGGGCCCGCCGCGAAGTGGCGTTGGACGCCTACAATGAGGCGGCCCACCAGCGGCTGATGCGCGCCCTGGCCCAGGCTCACCAGCCGACTGAACTGGCAACGCATTACGCACTGCTCCAGCAATTATTTCAGCGCGAGTTGCAAGCCGAACTCGCGCCCGCCACGCATCAACTGTATCGCGCTTTATTGCCGGGGTAGTCGGTTTTCAGGAAGTCGGCCCAATTCGTTGACCGACCTCCTTGAAATCAATTAAGCGCGTTCTCTGTTATGGCGCTTGGCTACTCGCGCCCACATTTCAGGCCCCTTCAATCCGCATGCCTTTCGTCACGCCTTGGCCCGGGATAGGTTGCGGGTTGGGTGTGATCTGGCGCGCATCGGTTAACGACAATTAGTGTTTGACACTGGCAGTCCCGTTAGATCGCCGTCATAGTCCAATCCGCGACCTTGAACACCCACGCGTGCCAGTTCGCTTTCCAAAAATGGTTGGCTGACTTGCGCCAATACAACTCGGCGGGGTGGTGGCCAAATTTTTTCTGCTCACCCTCGCCGCGCAGTTGACCACGCTCCCGCTCATCGCATTTTACTTTCAACGCATCTCGCTCGTCTCGTTCATCGCCAACGTCATCATCCTGCCGCCGCAACCCGCTGTGATGGTGGTGGGCGGGCTGGCGCTCATCGCCGGGCTGATTGCCATTCCGTTTGGCAAACTGGTGGCGTTGGGGGCGTGGCCGTTCACGGCGTTCACCATCGCCTTTGTGCAGTGGTTTGCCCGCTGGCCGCGCGCGTCCAGCGCGCTCGGTGAAATGTCGTTGGCGTTGCGGTGTTGCAGGCCCTGAGTGATAAAGGTCTCACTCACACGCTCGCCGCTGATAAACCAACTTTTGATTTGGGCGATGGCGTGATATTGAGCAGCATCCATGATGCTGAGCAGGGGAGCATGGCGCGCCTGACGATGGGCAAGTTTACGGCGTGGTTCCCCATCGGCTGGGATAAAAAAGATCCGGCGGTGTGGGAGGGCGTGGAGCCGGGCACCGCGCTCATTGTGCCGGGTGACCGCGTGGGCGCCATCCCCGCCGAAGCGGTGTGGCGGGTGAATGCGCGAGTTACGGTGCTTGCGCTGGGGGCCGCGGCTGTCGGGGATCTCCAGATGCAATTGCATGAATTTGAGGGGCGACAGGTCTGGCGCACCGACCGGGATGGCGCGGTGACGATCCTGAGTGATGGGGAGCGGGTGTGGGTGGAGACGGAGAAGTGAG
>CAYUFY010000453.1:0-4059 GCA_964443795.1 uncultured Anaerolineales bacterium
TCGTGATGTACTGGGTGAAATTATGGTCGCCCTGCACCCCCACGTTGCCCTGACCCTGAAAGTCTTGCTTGTCTGCGCTCACCGGGGCTTGGAACTGGCCCGACAGGACTGCCCCCGCATCCCCGGAAATGTCAGTGCGTGGGGCGGTGGGGGCGGCCTCCGTCAGGTGGGTGCCGCACTTGCCACAAAAGGCATTGCCAGCCGGGTTCTCGTGTTTACAATTCGGATTTGGGCAAAACATAGGCACCTGTGAGTTGAGTGATGGGCGGGATTGTAGGCCTGTCCCGCAGAGTAGACAAACGCGCGTGGCCCCGAATGGCTGATCCAGAATCGGCCGGTTGACTTCCGACCGGAAGAAATGACGGCCCAACCGGTTATTTGACTCTGCGGGAAACCGGACTACAGTGGCCATGCGTTGCGAGCCAGAGTCACCATGCCGCGCCAAAACCGGGTCACCCCCTTCAGCACGTTTATAGCCACACCCGCGCGGGGCACCCTGATGGGCAATCGCGGCTGTTTGCATGATGCCCAGCAGCAAATCCGGCGCCCATTTCAGGGCCAGCGCTGGATTATCTGTCTGCTTGAATTCAAAGGCCGCCAACGCACCCTGATGACTCCCGGCCATTACACGGAATTGTTCTTCCTGGATGAAGCCACCGCGTTGGCGGCCGGGCATCGCCCCTGCGCAGAATGCCAGCGTGAGCGTTTCAATCTCTTTCGCGCCCTGTGGGCCAGCGCGAATCCAGCCCTCGCTGGCCAGTCTCGCCCCTCCGCCACGACTTTAGACGCGGCCTTACATCAGGAAAGACTGGCGCCCAGCGACCAGCCCTGGACGGCCCTGGCGACTCTGCCCGACGGCGTCCTAGTGGCCGACGCTGAACTCCACGCTTACTTGGTGATGAGAAAGCAGTTACTGCTTTGGGCTCCAGACGGATATAAGCGACCTGCCATGCCCAGCCCGTATCCAGTGCGGGTCTTGACCTCGGCCTCCGTCGTGCGCACCCTGGCTGCCGGGTATCCTGTGGGTATCCATCCGTCCGCGTTTGAGCGTTTGAATCGGCGACAACACTGAAGGCGGCGCATTGGCCGGGATCGCCGGAGTTGGCGTTTCTGCCATGCCAGAGCGCATAACCGACTGATTGGCAGATGACATTAGTTCCGGCACCGGAATTGGCGACACCCCATTGGGGACGATAAACTCACAAGGATTCAACCGTGACAACTTTTCAAGAGGCCCAGATAAATCTTGGCCGCCTGGGATCGGTCTATGCCCCAACGATTATCCGGGCGGTGCAACAAGAATACCCCAATCATATGCAACACTTGATAACGGGTCCGGAAGATCGCCCGACGCCCCGTGAATTGCACCCCGCTTTTTACGGTTGCTTTGATTGGCACTCAAGCGTTGAGATGCACTGGGCGCTCATCCGTCTCTGGCGCCTGGCGCCTGAGACGTTTGACCAGACGGCCGCCCTGGCGGTCTTGGACCAGCATTTGACGGAACAGGCTTTGTTACAGGAAACCCGCTATCTGCTCGCCCGCCGGAGTTTCGAGCGGCCGTATGGCTGGGGGTGGGCGCTGACGCTGGCGCATGAGCTAACGGTTTGGGATCACCCCCGGGCGGGTCACTGGTTGACCGCGCTACAGCCACTCGCCACCGCCATTACGGAACTGATTTTAGACTGGCTTCCCAAAGCGACCTATCCAATTCGGGTGGGGTTGCACAGCAATAGTGCGTTCGGTCTGGCCCGCGCCATGCCTTGGGCGCGCTATCGGGCCAGGCAGGGTGATGACCGATTATTGACGGGCATCCGACAGGCCGCGCTCAGTTGGTATGGGGCAGACCAGGATTACCCCGCCCACTATGAGCCGAGCGGAAGCGATTTTTTATCGCCGGCCTTAACCGAAGTGGAATTAATGGAACGGGTTCTGGAGCGGGAGGCCTTTCTCCAGTGGCTGGAGAAATTTTTGCCTGGGCTGGCGGCGGGGAAGCCCCGGTCACTGTTCGCGCCGGCCTATGTCTCCGATGCGACCGATGGGCAGGTAGCGCATCTCTATGGGTTGAACTTGTATCGCGCCTTTGTCTGGAAGCAACTCGCCGAAAGCTTGCCCGCAGACGACAAGCGCCGGGCTTATCTGGGGCCGGCCGCCACCGCGCATGCCCAAACCAGCCTGGACGCGGTCATCGGGTCGGACTATATGGTTGAACACTGGTTAGCCTGTTATGCCATGCTCTATCTGAGTGGCGCTTAAGGCCAAGCGCACGCACCTACCCAACCAGCGCTTGACCACCGGGCGAGTTCCGCGCGCGGCTTTTTCTGCCCGGGAACCTCAGCGGAAGATAAATGGCATCACCACGATCACGCACAGGGTCCAGCTCACATAGGCCACCGCTCCCCGGCCGAAGACCGCTTTAATGCGCTCGTTCCAGGGCTGGGGGCTACGCCGCCACAGGCGGACGAGCATCATCACCAGCAAGACGATATTAATCATGTTCCAGCCGATCATGGTCAGCCGGTTGATCGTGACCGCGCCCGTGGCGGTGCGGTAGAGGATGGCCGCCAGAGCATACAGGCTGACCAGCGTCGCCAGACTGGCGACCGCAATAATGCCGCTGTGCAAGGCCGATCCCAGACGTGGTGAAAGCTCGCCCAGGTCAATCGGCGTCGCCCCAACCAGTAGCCCCATGATGGCAAACAGCATGACGTTATAGATGATGAGTACGTCGCGGTTCTGGAAGGGTTGAAAAAAATTGAAGGGGATGACGAAGATGTACACCAGCAGGACACCCAGCGTCAGCGGCAAAAGCAGGCGCATCATGGTCCCGATGAACTTGCTCACGCCCTGGGTGAAATCCTGACTCTTGGGCTCTGCCAGGGGATCATAGCTTGTCACCACCGCGATGACCGGGAGCAGGCCGGCCCCGCCGATGGCGATCAGGCGCACCAGCGCTTCGGGCAACTGGATGCTCAGCGCCGCGAACATGCCCAGGGTGATGCCACCGAAGGCCATCCCGGCGATCAGGTAGACCCCACCGACAATGGCGATCTCCAGGGATTTCATCAGGAAGGCAAAGCGGTTATCGCTGTCGGAAGCGAGACCGACCAAAGACACCCCGACCCCGGCCCAGGCCAGCAACGCCAGGTGGAGCGCGGTCAAGATCAGGTAAAACTCAGAGGTCTTGACCGTCACCTGGTAGGCGAACAGAATGGCAGTTGCCACGCTGAGTGCCAGGCCAGCGCCCACGACCAGGTTGCGCTGGTAGTGCTTGCGGGCGGTCAGGGCCAGGAAAGCCATGACGCCGACCGCCGTGATGGGCACTGCCAGCAACGCCAGCCAGGGCACTTGGTGGATAAAGGTCAAGCGCGAGTCCGATAAAGCCCACAAGGCCAGCCCGTTGAGGGCGGCTAGCGGGAGTGCCAGTTTCCAGTTGGCGCTGGTCCCTTCCCGCCGGCGGGACTCTTCCCGGGGGCTTTGTAAGCGGTAATGCCAGGCTTGAAGTAGCAGATTATCCGGTTCGCTGGAGTAGCAAGCGCCCAGATCCGCCGAGAACTCCTCGGTGTCGTGCTGGGCGCGCGCCGCCTGGAACAGCGCTTCTAGTTGTTGCGGGTTGTTTTTGTTAGTGCTGATTTCTTGGAGGTAGGGCATGAGGGGTCTCAGATTCTGATTGTTAAGCAAGGCTACTGATACAGCATACCCGCGTACTCCTGGCTTTTCAAGCACTCAGGTGCGTACCGCTGTGCTCGGGCGATGTGGCGGAAAAAGCGACCTGACTCGGGTCTAAAGCCTCTCCCCGCCTCGCGCCAACCTTGTCTTGCGTAATTTCGGGGCGCTAATGGCCCAGTTAGGGGCCAGTTTGAGTCCCAAACGGCGGGTTGACGCAAGACAAGGGGTGTTGTGTTGCGCGAGTCGGACGGCAGGCCTATAATCCCCGCCATGTGAAGCCACCGACGTTGGGGGCGCAGTGTGTGAACGATGACCGGGCCGCCCCCCGCTGATGCGTGTGGGTGGCCTGTGTGTTTTATATGCCCAACGATGCAGTACTTGATCTCACACTAG
>CAYUFY010000454.1:0-4054 GCA_964443795.1 uncultured Anaerolineales bacterium
CCGCTTGAGAACGCAACAGTTTCACGAGGATTCAGGCTAATCTAACATTGTCGAATTACCTAAGGCCGGACAAATCCACCAGCCACTCCCCAGCGGTCTTCAGCGCCGCGTGGTCAGTCAAATCCCAGTTCAGCGGCGTGATGGAGACATAGCCCTGCGCCAGCGCCCAGCCGTCGGTGCCTTCCTCGACTTCGGCGCTGGGCGCTTCGCCGCCAATCCAATAATAGGGCCGGCCGCGCGGGTCATGGCGCATCACCAGTTCATCACGATAGATGCGCCGCCCCTGCCGGGTGACACGCCACTGGCCGTTGGTCGGTGAGGGGATGTTGACGTTGAGGAGCGTGTGGGCCGGGCACCCCGCGCGGGAGACCGCGCCCACCACGCGGGCCGCGACCCACGCGGGAGTTGCGTAATCCGCCGGGTGGCCGACCTCTGTCGAGACCGCGATCCCCGCCACCCCGGCAATCACCGCTTCGAGCGCCGCCGTCACCGTCCCCGAGTAAGTGATGTCCTGCCCGAGGTTGGCGTGCGGGTTAATGCCCGATACCACCAGATCAATTTTTTCCTTCACGAAGCCCAGCAGGGCCAGCGCCACACAGTCGGAGGGCGCGCCCGAACACGACCACGCCGCCGAGCCATCGGCTAACTGCGTGGGGTCAAGGCGCAGGGGCTTGTGCATGGTTTTGCGGTGCCCCGCCGCCGAGTAGTTGCGCGCGGGCGCGATGACGGTGAGTTGGCCGAGCGGTTCAAGGGCGTGTTTGAGGGCCAGCAATCCCGGCGCGGTCACGCCGTCATCGTTGGTGAGGAGCATGTGCATGAGAGCTACCTGTCTCCCCTTCCCGACCGGGGAAGGGGCTGGGGGGTGGGTATCTGCGGATTATACCCATTCGCCCCCCGGCGCGGCCTCTTGTAAAATAGCCCCATGCATCCACTTGAACAATCCGACCTGCTCAGGGGGCATGGCACACATCCCGGCGAGACCGGCAAAAATAACGAAGACCAGTATGGCGTGGCGGCTTACCGCGCCGACGACGGCACGCTCATCACCCTGGGGGTGGTGGCCGACGGGGTGGGCGGGCGCCGCGCGGGCGAGGTGGCCTCGGCGCTGGTGGTCAAGACCATCACCCACGCCATCGCCACCAGCACCGAGCGCGACTACCAGGCCATGCTCCAGTTGGCCGTGGTGCAGGCGGCCATCGTCCTCGCCGAAGAATCGCAGAACCCCGAATACTTTGGCATGGCCAGCACCTGTGCGGTGGGCCTCATCGTGGGGCGGCAACTCTACACCGCCTACATCGGCGACAGTCGCCTCTACTTCGTTCACAACGGCACCATCCGCCAGATCAGTGTGGACCACACCTGGATTCAGGAAGCCATCGAACACGGCATCATCACGCGCGAGGAAGCCAAAAAACATCCCAACCAGCACATCCTGCGGCGGCATTTGGGCAAAGACCCCAACGTGCGCCCGGACTTTCGGCTGAAATTGTATGACTCGGAAACTGCCGCCCAAGCGGAAAAAAATCAGGGCGAGACCCTGGCCCCTGGCGACCAACTCCTGATTTGCTCCGACGGCCTGAGCGATCTCGTGGAAGCCGATGAAATTCTGGAACGCTTGCTGAGGGCCGCGCCGCAAGCCGCGGTGGACGAACTGATTTTGCTGGCCCGCACGCGCGGCGGGCACGATAACATCACCATTATTGCGATGCGTGTGCCGGAATAATCAGGCCGTATGTCCGATCCCATCCGCCTCGAAATCTTCAAGCATCTTTTCGCCTCGGTGGCCGAAGAGATGGGCGTGACGCTGGGGCGCACCGCCTACTCCCCCAACATCAAAGAGCGTTTGGATTTTTCCTGCGCGGTCTTCACCGGCGCGGGGCAACTGCTAGCGCAAGCCGCGCACATCCCCGTGCATTTGGGTGCGATGCCCGCCTCGGTGCGCGCGGCCATTGACCAGTGCGCCCCCTTTGCCCCCGGCGATGTGGTCATCCTCAACGATCCCTACCTCGGCGGGACGCATCTACCAGATATTACGTTAGTGTCGCCGGTGTTTGTGGCGGGTGACGAGTGGCAGGTGACAGGCGGTGCACTCCTTGACACCCGACACTTGACACCTGACACCCCGCATTTCTTCGTCGCCTCCCGCGCCCATCACGCCGACATCGGCGGGATGTCCCCCGGCTCCATGCCGCTCTCGACCGAGATTTATCAGGAAGGCCTCATCATCCCGCCGCTCAAACTAATTGAAGCCGGGAAGCGCAACGACGCGGTCTGGCGCCTCATCCTCCGCAATGTGCGCACCCCCGCCGAGCGCGAGGGCGATCTCGCCGCGCAACTGGCGGCTCACACGGTTGGGGCGCGCCGCCTGACCGACATCACCGCCCGCTATGGCCTCGCCGAAGCGCAAGCCATGTCCGCCGACCTCATTGCCTACACCGAACGGCTGGTGCGCCATGTCCTGGCCACCATCCCCGCCGGAACTTATACCTTCACCGATTATTTGGATGACGACGGCTTCGAGACGGATATTCCCATCCGGGTGATGCTTATCTGCCCCCCGGCTCCCCTGCCCCCCGGCTCCCCCGCCCTCATTGCCGATTTCAGTGGAACCGCGCGGGCCGTCTCCGGCAACCTCAATGCCGTGCGCGCCATTGTCGAGAGCGCCGTAGGGTACGTCATCCGGTGTCTCGCGGGCGCGGATCTGCCCATGAACGCCGGGGCCTTCGCGCCATTGCAAGTCATCATCCCCGAGGCCAGTTTGCTCAACGCTCAATCGCCGCACGCCGTGGCCGCTGGCAATGTGGAGACCTCGCAACGCATTGTGGATACGCTGTTCGGCGCGCTGGCGCAAGCCTTGCCCGACCGCATCCCGGCGGCTTCGCAGGGCACCATGAACAATTTCACCTTTGGCGGGCGGCATCCGGCGACCAACCAGCCCTTCGCTTATTACGAAACCATCGGGGGTGGGTGCGGGGCCGGGCCGAATTCAATCCAACCCGCCTCGGGCGTGCATGTGCATATGAGCAACACCCGCAACACGCCCATCGAAGCACTCGAGCACGCGTACCCGGTGCGGGTCGAGCAATACGCGCTGAGACGCGGATCCGGTGGGGCCGGGCAAACGCGCGGCGGCGAGGGCTTGCGGCGCGACGTGCGGTTTCTCGCGCCCGCGCGGGTCACCGTGCTCTCCGAACGGCGGCGCCGCGCCCCGTGGGGGTTGCAGGGCGGTCAGAGCGGCGCGCCCGGACGCAATGTCTTCATCCACCATGAAGTCGAAACCGAACTGCCCGGCAAATTCACCCGCGCGTTTGAAGCCGGAGAAGTCCTGAGTATCCAGACTCCCGGCGGCGGCGGTTGGGGCGAAGAATAAAAAAATCCCAAATCCCAAAAGCCAATTACCAATTACTGCTTACCTTTTTCATCATGTCCTCCTTAATAGACTCCGCCCTCGCTTTCGCCGCCCGCGCACACGCGCACCAAAAACGCAAAAGCACCGATGTGCCGTATATTGTGCATCCGGTGGGGGTGATGCTCATTTTGCTGGAATGCGGCGAGACTGACCCCGAACTGCTGGCCGCCGCGCTGTTGCACGACACGGTGGAAGACACGGGCATAACGCTGACGGAATTGCGTGGGCAGTTTGGCGGGCGGGTGACCGAGATTGTGGAGGGTTGTTCGGAACCGGACAAGAGCGACACTTGGGAACACCGCAAAGAGCACACCGTGCATTACTTGAAGACCGCGCCGCGCGCGGTGCAGCTGGTGGCCGCCGCCGACAAATTACATAACTTGCGCTCGATGGTGAACGATTACAACGACATTGGCGAGGCGCTGTGGACGCGCTTTAAGCGCGGGCGCGCCGAGACCGCCTGGTATTACCGCGCCGTGACCGAGAGTCTGCGGATGGGCGAACTGCACGACCACCCGTTGCTGGTGCAACTGGCCGAAACCGTGCAATCTTTTTTTGGAAGTGCGCCGGGGTGAAAACCTAAGCCATGCCGGTAGTGGTGACAAAGTAAGTGATGGACTTAAAATTGGGGCATGATACAAACCA
>CAYUFY010000455.1:0-4047 GCA_964443795.1 uncultured Anaerolineales bacterium
CTCGCCGGGATCGCCGAAGACCATGAAGGTGATGTGGTGGGCGGGGGTGGGGCCGGGCGGGTGGGCGGGGGCCGTGGGGAAGGCTTGACAGGCCGTGAGGGCCAACAACCAGAGAAATTGAAACCAGCGGGAGGGGGCATGGGTTGCCAAAGGTTATTTCCAATAGGGTTTAGCGTCTCTTTCACCAGATACTTTCAACCCCTAAAGGTCTTTAAGGCCTTTAGGGGTTGAAGCATGGTCGGCCCTTCGATTGAGCAACGGACTGCGCCCGGTTAATTCACGGGGTCGAAAGTGACCCGCAAGTGCAAGAGGCCGCCCTGGGCCACGAAATCCGTCTCGTCCGGCGGGTTGTCCTCGGCAAACACGCCCGGCTCGGTGGCATCGGCGATGTAGATGTAGTACGTGACGCCAGTTTGGACAGTAATGGTCAACTTAGCGAACTGGTCTTGGGCAATGTCATCGGTCTCCGGGTCGTAGAACTCTTCTTCGGACAGCGGGTCATAGTCGTCATAGCTGGCGCCGTCATCTTCCGTGTCGTCGTCGCATTCCAGCGCGACCAGGTTATTCACCGTGCCGCTAAAGACCATCAGCGTGGTGTCGTAATTGCTCCCGGTCGTGTCCAGCGTGAGCAGGCCATTGGCGGTGGCATTGTAAATATACCAGACCGAATGCGTGCCCGCGCCGGCTTCGCATGTCAGGGGGTCGCCGGCTGTGCCCGTGGAATTCGTCGTGTCAATGAAACCGTCGTACACCACCGCCACCGCCGCCGGGCGGGGGCGGTGGGAGGTGAACCACCCGCCGCCTGATTGGGCGTTAGTGGTCGGCGAGCCCTTAATTATCAGAGGCAGGAACAATTTGAACGAGCCGCCAACAGTAATGGCGGCGCCGATGCCATCGTTCGGGGCTGGCGTCGCAAAGGTGGCCGTGATGGTTTTGTCAGAGTCCAGCATCACACTGCGGTTCGGGTCATTGCCAACCGCCGCGCCGCTCCAGCCGCCGAAGGCATAACCAGGGTTGGCTGTGCCGGTGAGATAAATCGTCGTCCCGGCGGTGTATTGCGTGCCATTGTTGCAATCGGCGGCGGGGGTTTGCGTCACCGCGCCGCCCTCATTGGGGGCAACGCTCACGCCGAGGGTGTAGCAGACCGTGACGGCGCTGAAATTCGCGGTGATGGACTTGTCGCCATCCATTGTCACGCTAATTTTGCCAGCGACGCCGCTGGCATCGCCGCTCCAACTGACGAAACCAAAACCGGCTTTGGGCGTGGCTTGCACCTGCACCACGGTTCCGGCGGTGTACTTGGTGTTGCAGTTCGGGGGCGGCGTCTGAAGCGCTTCACCATTGGCGGCGGGCAAAGCGGCGAGGCTGAGCGTGTAGCAGGTGGGGGTGACCCCCGTGAGCGCGGCCTTATAAATGCCGCGCCCAAAGGTGCCGGCATAGAGCGTATTGCTTTGCAGGACCAACTCGGTCACGCGCACGTTGGCCGGGCCATCGTTCATGGCGGCCCAGTTCGCGCCGCCGTCCTCGCTGGTAAATACCCCCAGTTCCGTGGCGGCATAAAACCAGTTGGCATTGGTCGGGTTGATTTTCAGGTCGTAAACCGGAATCTCGGGGAGTTTCACACCCGTGCCAGTGAAACTCGTCCAATTCCCGCCGTTGTCTGGGGAGCGCCAGATGTTGTCCGGACTGAACCCGCCGAAGGTCACATAGACCGTGTTGGCGTTGGCCGGATCCACCACAATCCGCGTGACCGCGCGGGCTGGGAGCGTTCCGCCGCCCATCTGATTCCAGGTCGGGGAGGCGTCCGTCCCGTTGGTGGTCAGGAAAACTTCTCCGCCTCGATGCCCCACCCACACGCGGTCGGCGTTGCCGGGCGCAACGGCCATAGCCGTGATGTTGTTGCCGGGCGTGGCGGCCTTGACGGCCAACCAGTCCGGCCCGCCAGCGCCCATGGCGTTCTTGACATTGTTCGTGCGCCAGAGGGATTGGCCCCCGCCATACATCCGATTAGAATTGTTGGGGTCCAGGATAAACGGCGCGATGAAGTTCGCGGTGTTTTTACCCGCGTCGGCGATGGGGCTGGTCGTGGTGGCTTTTTGCCAGCCGTTGGTCGCGTCGTATTTCCAGTATTCGCCATAAATATCTTCGGCTTGCCAGTCGCCGCCGTTGCCGCTGCGATGGATGGTGAGATTGGTGTATTCGCCGTAAAGATATTTGGGGTCGGCCGGGTCGGCCGCCGCGTATCCCCCATCGCCGCCGAACATCGGCGTCCAGCGCATCGGATCGCCATTAAAGCGCAGGGTGCCGTTGTCTTGCGTGCCGCCCACGACGACGTTGGCGCTATTGACCGCAAAGCCATAGAACTGCGTCACGCCCAGGTTGGTGTTCAGGTTTTCCCACCCGGCTTCTTCCTGCACGGCCAGCACATCCTGCGTGCGAAATACGCCGCCGTCGTTGCCGACATAGAGCAGCTTATTGCTCGTGCCATTGTAACCGGGCGGCGACACAATCACCTTCTGGTCGGCATGCGCCGAAGTGGAGCCGCTGGGCGGACCTGCCTGCCAGCGGCTGATTTTGGTCAGCGTCGCGCCGCCATTGGTGGAGCGCCATAAATCCAACCCGCCAACCACCACGGTGTTGGCATTGGTCGGGTCAACCCACACTGCCGTGTGAATCCAACCCTGGGTGCCGAGGTATTGGGCGGTGGTATTGACTGACGCCCAGTTCGCGCCGCCGTCAGTGCTTTTCCACAGCTGGCCTTTAGTTTTATCCACGTTGGCGTAAACGATAAGCGGGTTGCTGGGCGCGTAAGCCAGTTCAATGCGCCCCGCGCCAGTGTAGGTACCGCCTTGCCAGGTGACGCCGCCATCGGCGGTTCGCCAGATCCCGCCTTCGTGGCTGCCGGCCACCGCTTGAGAGCTATCGGTGGGATGGAATTTCACATCGTCCATCGAGTTGCCATTGGGGAGCAGGAACGTCTGCGTCCAGGTCGTGCCGCCATCGGTGCTCCGCCAGATGCCCGCTGGCACGTTGCTGTAATACATGCTGGTCGCCGCGAGCAGAGTCGCGCCATCCGGCGAAATCGCCAGCCGCCGGACAAAATACCAGTCGGTGCCGGTGGTGCTGGCCAGTTGCGTCCAGATGACGCCGCCATCAGTGCTTTTGAACACCCCCGCGCCCCGCGTTTGCCCCCCGCTATACGCCTCGCCCGTTCCAGCATACATCGTGGTCGGCGTGGCTGGGTTGATGACCAGGCTGGTCACCGACAAGTTAGCCAGGAAGTCATCCACCACCGCCCACGAAGCGCCTGCGTTCTGGCTCTTCCAAATACCGCCGCCCGCCGTCCCCACCCAGACCTTGCTGGCATCGGACGGCAAAAACGCAATCGTGTTCACGCGGCCACCAATGTTGGCCGGGCCAAGCCAGGCCCACGCGGTGCGCGAGAGATCCGCGCCCTTGGCGCTCACGCGGCTTTGAGCCTGTCGCATCATGGCGATTTGCCCGAGCGCCTTCGTCAGCGCGTCCGGTGGAATCTCATGCTTCTCGTTTTGCAAAAACATCTGCCAGTATTCAAACATACCGCGCATAGCCGCCGCGCCACCTTCACCTGTCTCCTCCGCTTCACCTTCCCCCTCATGGGCGGCCAGGTATTGCTCAAAGAGCGGCACGGCGTTCTGCCCCGGCGCCACGCTGACCGGGCGAGACCCACTCCCCAGCGCCAATTGCAACAACAACAACAGCGCCAAAGTCAAACCTGAAACACCCCAATAAAACAGACGGTTACGTTGCATGATAGTCTCCTTGTATGCTAAATTTCGCTTTAGTGTCACCTGGCACAAACGGACGATATGGTGCCAGACCATCAAATACCCCGGCTTGGTGCGCCCGGCGTTGGGGGGCCGCGCCCGGCCAGCCTCGCTTGGGTCGGAGGCCAATAATCGTCACACTAGTACTCGGCTAACTTGGTTTTTTTAGGCTCTACCAGATTGGAGGTGAAAAGGCGTTGTTATGTCACCGCATTTCAAAACGCGGCACATGGGTTAGGAT
>CAYUFY010000456.1:0-4045 GCA_964443795.1 uncultured Anaerolineales bacterium
CGTAGCGTCCCGCCGCTGGAAGCGGCGGGTTTTCACAGCGCAAAATCTATAAATCTGCCCGGTCTGGAGCGCGGCAATGGCTTCGAGGCCATAGGTCTCAAAGGACACATCCAACCCGCTTGGCAAGCTGGTCGGTTGGTCGGTATCCAGCGCGAGAATATGTGCCAACTGAGTCAGAAAGTCGAACAAGCTCACGCTGGCGCGGGCGCAGGGCACCAACCGGCGCAACCGCGTGAGCGCGGCCAGCGCAATCGCCTCGGGCGCGCGGGCCGCGAGGATGGCCCGGTCAATCTGGTTCAGAATTTCTAATTGCGCGGTGCGGCGCTGGAGGGCTTCGTCAGCCTGCTTGCGCTCGGTGATGTCCTGCACCGCGCCATAGATGCCTGCTAACCGCTGGCGCGCCGTGTCCCAGACTGGGTGGGTATACACGCGCACCCAGCGCAGAGCGCCATCTTTGCGGATCGTCCTGACCTCGGTCACGACTTTCTGGTTCAAATTCAGCCGGGCCATATCCTGTTCATCCTGCGCCACATCGTCAGGATGCAAGGTCGCCCGCCACCCGCCGTGGGCCATAAATTCAGTTGGGCTATAGCCGGTGATGGTCTCGAACGCCCCGCCCAATAGGATGTTTTGCAATTCCCCCTGCGGCCCAAACTGGCTGGAAAACGTGTAGTCGGAGATGACGGACGAAATCAGACGATACCGTTCTTCACTGGCGCTGGCGGTTGCCTCAGCGTGCTGACGCTCGGAGATTTGATGTTGAAGTTCCTTGATGGTGGTTTGTTGAAGCCGCAGATGTTTTTCCATCTCGGTGCGCAAGAAACGGACGATGAATAAGATAATGGATTCCTGCGCCGCCAGTGTGAAGATGGTTCGAGTGAAGGTGGTGATGGGCAAGCCAGAGGCTAGCAAGGGCGGGTCATAAAAATTAGCGTCGAGCCAGGCGCCCCAGATTCCGAAAGTTACCAGTTGAAAACCCATATAGGGGATGAGCGCTTGGCTCGGCAATAGAAGCGCGGCCAAGACCACCTGCAAGATGAGTGAAATCTGGAAACCGGCATTCCAATAGCCATCCACCGGCAAGTTGCTTATATCCGTCAAATACCAATGAAGCAGAAAACTGAAAGTAGCCAGATCGAGCTTGCGCCACGCCAGAAGCCAGAATGTCAGGGCAATTGGCGCGATAAAAGTCAAGACGACCGTCACCCAGAGTGGGGAAAACGGCGAGGGCAAATCAGGGGAGGTGAAGTATTGATTAACAATGGCCAGCACGCGCAACAGGCTAATTATTGGGAGTAAGATGCGCAGGCCGCGCTCGCGGTAGATGGCGGTTGGGTCGGAAGTGCGCGGTGTGAACCACCAGTACCAGACCCGGTGAATGACGTTTTTGGAGGGCGGATGTTTGGGCAGTTTATCGTCAAACAGCGGCGGAGTGAATAAAGATTTAATGCGGTTCATAAATTCCTCTTTGTCAATCTGGCTTAAATCGCACCAAAGACTCTATTGAGAATAAGCGGAAATACCACAAAACAAAGGACTAAGCCCCTTGCCGCGTAGCGACCTCATTAGTCATCCACGGCAGGGTGATGATGAAGCGGCTCCCAACCCCGACCTCGCTGGTCACACTCACCCGCCCCCCGTGCATCTCGGCCATCCGCCGCACCAGCGCCAACCCCAACCCGGTGCCGCTATATTCCCGCGCCAGGCGGCTATCGAGTTGCACAAAGGCTTGGAACAAGCGCTGGATATCGGCGGGGGCAATGCCAATGCCCGTGTCCCACACGGTGAACCGCACCTCGCGCCGGACGCTATCCCCTACGACTTCCAACCCCACCGAACCGCCGTCGGGCGTGAATTTGACCGCATTACTGAGCAGATTGACCAGCATTTGCTTAAGCCGCCGCGCGTCGGCGATAAACACCAAGTCCACCGGGTTCACCTGGTAGTTGAGCTGTTGACGTTTGGCGCTGGCCATCTGCTTCACCAACCGCACGCTAGTCTGGCACAATTCTTCGACCAACACCACGCCCGGCGTCAATTCGAGTTTGCCCGCTTCAATTTTAGACAGGTCGAGGATATCGTTGATGAGTTCGAGCAAGTGGCGGCCACTATCTTCAATGGCCTTGACCGCCTTGAGTTGCCGTTCGTTAAGCGCGCCATAGACTTTGGGGGTCTGTAGGGTTTGCGAAAAAGCCAGGATGCCGGTGAGCGGGGTGCGGAGTTCGTGGCTCATGCTGGCCAGAAATTCATCCTTCATCCGCGCGGCTTTGGCGAGCGCCACGTTGGCCGCGCTTAATTCGTCGGTGCGCTGGCGCACCCGCTCTTCCAATTCCGCGTTGAATTGCTCCAAATGCGCGCGTAGGCGGGCCTGCTGGATGGCAATGGCTAGGGGGCTGGCCACATCGCCGACGATGGCGGTCTCTTCCGCCGTGAACGGGCTGGCCTCGCTCCGGCCCAAATTCAACGCGCCGATGAGCTCGCCCTGATGCTGGAGGGGCGCGATGAGCCAGGCGCGCACGCCTTCGGTGGCAAACTGCTGGTTCTCGGCTGAGCCGCCCGCCACCGCAATCTCATCGCTTTCCCGGTACAGTTCGCCGCGCTGGAGTTGGGCAATGATGTGCAGGCCGTACTCCTCCAGACTGCCGCGCGAGCCGGGGCCGAACCGGGTGGGCGTGTCCTGACTGACTGCCACGGCCACCGTCTCGCGGGTTGGAAACTCGAACAAACTCACGCTGGCGCGCACACAGGGCACGAGCCGCCGAATCCGCCCGAGCGCCGCCGCCGCAATCTCCTCCAACGATTGCGCGGTCAAGATATTGCGGTCAATCTCGTGCAACACTTCCAGGCGTGCGGCCGAGCGCTGGAGTGATTCCTCGGCTTGCTTGCGGTCGGTGATGTCCTGCACCGCCCCGTAGGTGCGCACCACCCGGCCGGTGGTCTCGTCCCGCACGGGGTGGGCGTAGTTGGACAGCCAGCGCACCGCGCCATCCTTGCGAACAATGCGGAATTCGCTGACATCGGACTGCCCGGCGGCCACGCGTTGGTTGCGTTCCTCAAGAATCGCGCGGTCAGGCGGATAGATGATATTGACCAAGCCATTGCTCACGCGCGGGTCATCGAGCGGATAACCGGTAATCCGTTCAAAGGCCTCCGAAGTCCAATCACGCACATAGTCGCCCGTAGGCGTGAGGTGGAAGGCATAGGCATAGTCGGAGGTCTGGCTGGAGATGAGGCGGTAGCGGGTTTCGCTTTCGCGCAGGGCGGCTTCGGCCTGCTGACGTTCGCTGAGTTCCCGTTGCGCCCGCCGAATGTTGTCTTGCAATCGCCCAATCACGGCCCATTGCAACAGGCACATCAACACAATCGCCACGCTGGCCGCCACATAATCAATCCATGAATTATGCTCGCTCAAGGCGTTCTGAATCCAACCCGTGGTTTCGGCCAGACCTAAAGCCAGGATAATCAGCAGGCTGGCCCCGCCAAAAAACAGCGTGCCCCAGCGCCCGTACATGAGTCCGGCGGCCACAATGACCACCGGCAATGCCAGCATGGAGACATCGCGCACACCGTAGTTGGTGAAAATTTGATAGGTAAAAACTGCCAACCCGCTCAACGGCGCAATAAACCCGGCCGGTTTGAGATAGCCCCGCCCCGCCAGCCCCAGCGCCACCAAAAGACAGGGAACCAGAATCATCATCGGCGTGCGGTTAATCCCGACGGCCCACAAACTGCTCGCCGCCGCTAAAGACACCCCCAGCACGATGAGCACCAGGCGTTGGTCATCCTTGTTGACTGGCACCGCGGGAGGTAAAAAACGTTGCAAGCTTTTAAACATAAATGCTTCCAGTATGCTAAGACCTATCTCTAAATTTCCGAAAAACCTGTCAGGTCTTATTGCGCTTTTATAAAACAATCGCCTACCGAAATGATGTCATGCTGAGCGAAGCGAAGCATCTCTACCATGGCCCTATTGGGCGTTTATCCAAGGTAGTGACCCTTCGCTTCGCTCAGGGTGACAAGCCCATTCTGGATTAGGTCATTAATT
>CAYUFY010000457.1:0-4037 GCA_964443795.1 uncultured Anaerolineales bacterium
GGTGGGGATTCCGGCGGGGGTGAGGGTGAGGGGGGCGTTCATAAAGCGAATCTGTTTGATGTGAGTAAAGCGAATCGCAACGGGAGTATAGCGCACGCGCCCCCGAGTCACACCCGCGCTCGTTGCTTAAACTCCGCCGCGTGCCGCTCGATAATTTCTACCGCCCGCCCCACCCCATTTTCCGCGCGGATTTTTTCGCCGAGCGCGGCGGCGCAGGCGCGCATCGCTGAATCATTCACAGCAGCGTTAATCGCCTCCGCCAATTTTTCGGCGGTGAGGGCTTTGATGCCGGGGACACGCGGCCCAACGCCCAACTGCGCCACCCGCTCAGCCCACGCCACTTGGTCTCCGACAAAGGCGGGGATGATGCTCGGTACACCGGAGCGTAAACCCGCGCCGGTACTGCCCGCGCCGCCGTGATGCACCACCGCCGCCATGCGCGGAAACAGCCAACTGTGCGGCACGTTATCTACAAACAATACCTGCGCCGATTCGGCTTGGCGCATCATGCCGCCCCAGCCCGTCAACAACACGCCGCGTTGCCCCGTCAATTCGAGCGCACGCAGAGCGAGCCGCGTTTGCCGTTCTGGGTTTTCATGATTCATACTGCCAAAGCCCACATAGATGGGCGGCGGGCCGCTTTCCAAAAAGCGCGCTAGCTCCGGCGCGGGTTGCCAATCGGCGGGCGCGTCTAAAAACCAATAACCGGTGATGTGTTGCAGTTCATCCCAATCGGCGGGTTTGGGGATGACGTGTTGGCTAAAGCTATAGAGCGAGGGAATGCCGAGCGTGCGGGCATAAGCGCTTTGTTCCGCGTACGAGCGCCAGGGCTGTAAGCCGATTTTTTTGCGCCAGTTGTTGGTCATCGGCCCGCCCATGCCCGCCCACAAAACTTGGTGCATGGCGGTGTGCGTGAAGCGATTATAGGTTTGGCCGAATGAGAAATGCAGGGGGCCTAAGAAGAATGAAGGAAAAGCGCGCGTGGGCGCAAAGGGGATGGGATACGCATAGGCCGCCGGGAGGCCGCGCTTCTGCGCCGCTTCTAACGCCCCATTCCCCGTGCCGGTTTGGATGACAAACTCTGCATCTTGTATCGCTTCCCAAACATCATCTTGCGCTTCGACACTGCGGCCCATGATGTCTTGCATCATCCGAAACTGGCGCATCGGATTCCGGCTCCGCATGATAGCTTGCGTCTCAGGCTGTTGCATAAACTCTTGCACACTAAAGCGCGTGGGATGCACGCCCACCCCATACGCTTGAATCCAATCGGTGAAGTTGTGCGAGGTGGCGAGCGTAACGTGATGCCCCGCCTGTTGCAAGCCAACGGCCAGCCCCAAATACGGTTGCACATCGCCGCGCGTGCCGAGAGTGGAGATGAGGATTTTCATGCCAACTCTTTTCTTGTGAACTCCAGCGCGCGCCAACCGCGTCTGGCTGACGTTGGGAGGGGTGTTTTAGTGGGAGACGCTTCGCGGGCGCTCAGCTTCCAACGCGCTCCAGCTTCACCTTCAAATCCGCCGCCACTTCTTTCATGGAGGCTTCAAAGTAGGGGTAGGCGAGCCACATGTTGGCGAGGCCGAACAGACCGCCGGTGACGGTGCGGAGGAGCGGTGTGCTTTCGCGCGGGGGGAGGAAATTGCCGAGGGGCAAGGCTTGGCTGAAGAGTTGCGAGAAGCCATCGAGGCCGATGGGGACAATGCCTAACGCCAACCACCACACCCAGGGCAAGGGGCGCAAACGGCGGCGCACGAAGGGCAAGCTGTACGTTAATCCACCGAGCAAAATGAAACCATAGATGGCGATGTCGCGCTCGCAATAAGCGACCTTGTAGCCCAAGTGCTCATCGCCGATGAACTCGCGTGAGGCCCACAAATCGGCGGGGTTGATGCCGGTGGCGTGTTGAAACGCCTCGCGCGGATAATACGCCTGTTCGCCAAACAGAAACCACGAGCGATACGCGAGTTGGTGGCACATGGGCGGGCCGTACAAGCGATAGATGATGCTGGCGGGGAGCGTCGCGCCCGCGTTCATCAATACGGGGGCGAGGAAGGGCAAGCCGACGAAGATGAAAATAAAGAGATTGAAGAATGCCAACCAGTGCCGCGCGAAAAAGAAAATGCCCCGGTCGAGGGCAATGACAAAATCGCGCGTGCGGCCAGTGACTTTTACTTTACCAGTAGGTTCCATGTGGGGGTTGCCTTTTGAACTCAACGTCACCCTGAGCGAAGCGAAGGGTCTCCCTCGACAATCGGGGATTCTTCGCTACGCTCAGAATGACAAACCAAACTACTTCAAGCCCATCTCGTTCAAATAATCGCGCAGTTGCGCTTCAGTCATCGAGCCAATGTGCAGGCGGCGGATGTAGCCGTCGCGGTCTATGAGGAAGGTGGTGGGGTAAGCGCGCACGCGATAGAGGTCGTTCACCACTGCGCCGGGGTCCAACAAAATGGAGAAGGTGAGGTCATACTCAATCGCGAAGGCGCTCACATCCGGCAGAGGTTCATCTACATTCACGGCCAGCACGGTGAAGCCGGTATCTTTAAACGTTTGATATTGTTGCTCCAGCGCGGGCATTTCAACCACACACGGGCCGCACCACGTCGCCCAAAAATTGATGAGCACCACTTGCCCGTGCAACGAGGTGAGGCTCACTCCCTCGCCGTCTAAATTTTCCAATTCAAAGTTGGGAGCCGGTGCGCCCACGATGGGCGCGGGGGCCGGAGTGGCGGTGGGGCCGCTCGTGTCCGTGCTGTTCGCACTTATCACCGCCGGCAAGGTGGGCAATCCAAAAAGCACCATGGCCCCCGCGCCCATGCCGATCAACAAGCCTGCGCCGAGGAGGATGAGCGGCGCGAAACGGTTGGAGCGCGATGGGCCGGGAGGTTCGCCGAGCACCGCTTTAGCCTCCCTGCCCGGTGAGCCATTGCCAGAAATTCACCACCGCTTGGTCAATCGATTCTTGAAAGGCCGTCAGCGGCGCAATGCGCGCAAACACCGACATCGAATCGGTGAACAGCAACAGACCCACGAGGACGAGGAAGATGCCGGTGACGATGGAGACGTAGCGCAAGTATTGGCTGTAGCGGCGCAGGAGTTGGCCGATGTTGGCGAGGCCGGCCGCCGCCAGCAAAAACGGCACGCCGAGGCCGAGCGAATACGCGGTGAGCAGTTGCGTGCCGCGCGCTACGCCATCGGCATCGAGCGCCATCGTCAACACGGCACCGAGCACTGGCCCGACACACGGCGACCAGCCCGCCGAGAAGAACACGCCCATCAGCGCCGAGGAGAGATAGCCCCAACGTTTATCGGGCGCTTGTTGGCGGCGCGTGTCGTATTCCAAAAACGGCAAGTGAATCACGCCCATCGTGTGCAAGCCAAAGATGATAACGACCACCCCGCCGATGTGGATGAGGCCAAATTGAAAGTCGCCAATCTGCACCAACGCGCGCACGGAGGTGTATAGCAACCCGCTGATACTGCTCGCCGCCGCGCCCAAGCCGATGAAGACGACGCTAAAGCCCAACACAAACGCAAGGCCATGCGAGAGCGTGAGCCAGCGGTTCTCGATTTTTTGCCCGGTGGCGGTGACGGCCACACTGCTCAGATAACCGACATACGCCGGAACCAACGACAGCACGCACGGCGAGAGAAACGAGGCGAGGCCCGCGAGGAAGGCGAGACCGAAGGGGATGTTGGTATAGTCCATAATTACTCGTAATAGCTAGTTCATAGTTCAGCGCCGTATTATCTGACGACTGACTTCTGACGACTGACTACTGGTTACTATTCTCCAGCCGCTCAATCATCTCATTCAACTTCGCTTGCGCGCGGCCTTGCTGGCCGAGCCAAAACCACAGCGCCGCCCACCCCACACACAATGCCACGCCGACCATCGCCAAGTTGCTCATGCGTTTAGGCCTCCAAACGAATATCCACCACCGTGCCGCGATGTTCCCAATTGACAGTCATATCGCCGGGTTGATAGGGCACACTCGGCGCGGTCCAGCGGAACAACCACAGCGCGTCTTCCGGGC
>CAYUFY010000458.1:0-4024 GCA_964443795.1 uncultured Anaerolineales bacterium
GTCAACCATGTCGTGAGCGAAATTGTGTCAACGATGTCGTGATTAGTGATAGCTAGGCTCTAAATTAATTCGGGCGCTGACCCGCCTCCATGTCCGCCACCCTCACCGCCGCGCAACTCACGGCCTATCGCGCCGCAACCTATCGGCTCAAGCCAGCGCTCAAATTAAAAAGCCCCGCCGAGGCGGTGAAGTTCGTCAATGCGCGCGGCTTTGTTTACTTTTGGCCCATCAAGGGGGTGGAACTGCCCAGCCTGTGGGTGGCGGTGGCGGGGAACCGCCCGGTGGCCAATGCTCACGATGACCCCGGCCACATCACCTGGCGCTGGAAAGATTCCATGCTCGGCGCGCACAAGTGGTTTTACACGAAATTACTGCGCGGCAAGGCGACGATGGTCTCCCTTAAAACAATCCCGTATTTTTACGCACTCAGCGAAAACTATGGCGACCTCGAACAGGATTACCTTCAGCAATATGCCGAAGGCCGACTCACGCAGGAGGCCAAAACTATTTTCGAGACGCTCTTGCACAAGGGTGCGCTGGACACGGTGGCCTTGCGGCGCGAGGCGCGGCTGACCAGCGCCGACAGCAACACCCGCTTCGAGCGCGCCCTGACCGAACTCCAAACCGGCCTGAAGATTTTGCCCATTGGGGTGGCCAAGGCCGGGGCGTGGCGGTATGCGTTTATCTATGAGGTGGTGGATCGTTATTTACCAGACCTGGCCCAGCAAGCGCGGGATATTAGCCGCGCCGAAGCCTGCGCCCAGCTGATCAATTTATATCTGCGCTCCGTCGGCGCCGCGACGGAAAAGCAAGTGGCCCAGCTCTTCCACTGGAAGCCGGATGAAGTGGCGCGCGGGGTGGCGACCCTCATTGGGCAACGCAAAGCGCGCCGGGCGGAAATTGCAGCCGGGACACCCGGAAATTGGGTAGCGACCAGCGCTTTGTTGAAATAAAGTTATGGCTCAGCTCAGGCCCAATCCAAACTGCCATTGCGTCAAATCCCAGGAGTGGCCTTCGACGGCTATAGCGCCCACATAATCGGGCGCGGGCGCAAGGCGCTGGAGCGCCCAGCGCGCCAACTCATCGGCCCCTTCTTTGACTTTCAACAATTTTGCTGGCTGGGTTGGCGACATGGTTACGCTGAATTGATCGAGGGAGTAAGTCATGCCCTCCCCCCGCGCTTTGAGATAAGCTTCTTTACGAGTCCAGCCGTTAAAAAAAACTTCGAGGCGCTGGTCGGGAGGCAAGGCTTCCAATTCCGCTTTTTCTTCGGGCGAGAAAAATTGATGGACTAACGTCTGCGCCTCGAGGAGCGGGCGCAGGGCTTCCACATCAACGCCGAGGGCGCGTTGGCGCGTCACGGCATAGAGCGCTAGCGTGTGTGAGTGCGCCAAGTTGAAGCACACAGGCGAAGCGAGCCTGGCGGCCAGCACCGGTTTGCCGTGCGAGCCATAGTCAAATTCAATTTGGGCGGGCGCTAACTTGAGATACTTCCCCAACAGAATCCGAAGCACGCCCCGCCCCACCATAAAGCGGTGGCGGTCTGATTCAAAATGAAAGCGTTGCGCTCGGCTGATTTCATCGGCGGAGAGCAACGCGGTGTAAGGTTCGGGGGCCTGGTCCAAGTCAGCGCACCAAACATGAACTTCTGCATCCCCCAGCGTTGGTTGGGTAGGCCCCGGCGGCCACGCACAATTGAGAAGCGCCATGCCTATAAATGGTTAACTCATGTTACGCAACTAAGCGTGTTTTATGACTGTCATGCTGAGCGATAGCGAAGCATCTCTACCTAAAACGTAGAGATTCCTCGCTTCGCTCGGAATGACAGTACGGAACATGAGTGGTTAAGCAAACGGTTCGGGTTTATACGTCGCCACACTCGCGGGCAAACTCACGCCCTGCGCCCGCAGTTGTTGCACGCGGTAGAGATAGGCCGCGCCGCGCATGAGGTGTTCGGCGACTTCTGGGGCGCGGCGGTTTTCGGGCGCGGCGAGATAGGTGTCGCGCGTCCACTCGTTGAACGCGCCCATCGCGGGGCCGCACCAAATTTGGTAATCCATCTCGCGCCCCACTTCGCCGCTGTTCGACCAGCGCGACGACAGGCCGAGATACCAGCGGAAGACCAGCGCCATTTTGCGTTTGGGGTTGTTGTTGGCGCGCTCCAGTTGTTCGGGGTCGCGCTCGCGGAAGAAGGCTTCGGTCTCTTGCCATACCGTCGCCAGCGATTTGCGAAACACTTGCTTCTCCAACTTCTCGCGCTCGTCGGTGGGAATTGCTTCCATTGAGTCGTAGGCTTTATAGAACTCGTACAACTTCTGCGCGCGCGTGGGGAAAAGCGTGCCGCGCTTCAACACTTGCACCTTCACGCCCATCTCGAACATATCGGCGGCGGGAGCCATCATCACATCGGCTTGGCCGGCCTGTGCCAAAACTTTTTTCGTGTGCGGACTCGCGCCCGCTTCCAAACACGCTTGATTGACGGAGCCAGTCACGACGTAATCCGCGCCGAGCATAAACGCGGCCAGCACAGCGGCGGGTGTGCCAATCCCGCCTGCGCCGCCGATGTGAACGGTTTGCGGATAACGATGCTTCGCTTGCAGTTCATCGCGCAATTCCAAGATGGCGGGCAAGAGCGTGACGAGCGGGCGATTATCCGTGTGCCCGCCGGAATCGGCTTCGACCGTGAGGGCATCGCACATCGGCACGCGCTGGGCCAGTTGCGCCTGTTGCTCCGTGATGGCCCCTTGCGCCACGAGCGGTTGCAAGATACTCATGGGCGCGGGTTCCAAAAATTGCGTAGCCACTTCGCGCCGCGAGACTTTGGCGATGACCTTGTGTCCAATCTCAACACTGCCATCTGCTTTGAGCCGCAAACCAGCGGCGCGGTAGCGCACGATGTGGGGCGTGAGCGCCAAAAACGCCGAGGCTTCCACGGTGGTGACGTGGTGCTTGAGATACAAGTCCACGGCGTTGCGTTCCAGCGCTTCTTCGCTGGGGCTGTGAATCAAGTTGAACGCATACGGCCCATTGGGTAAAGCAGGCTGAATTTTTTGTAAGGCGGCTTCGATGCGATTGGGCGTGAGGCCCGCCGCGCCAAACGAGGCCAACAGTTGTGCCTGCCCCAACGCAATCACCAACTCGGCGGAGGCAATGCCATTCGCCATTGCGCCAGCGGTGTACGCATATTTAATGCCATGCGCGGCGCGAAACTGCGCGCTCCCCAACTGCGCGGGGCGGAGCGGGCCAACGGCGGCCAACAGCGCCAGCGTGGCCTCGCCATTATTGGCGGGTGCGAAATGCGTGATGCCCAAGCGTGCGCCATCGCTGACGATGTAACACGTTTGGTCGAGCGCGCGGAGATGGGCGCGCCAACCGGCTTCATCAAACGCCACTTGGCTGAACGCGCCGCGCCACACGGGAGCGTGGCCGTTGAGGGAGAGGGTGGGGGAGAGGGGGGTGGAGGTCAACATGAGTTTTCAAGCAATCGGGGTAGCAAGGTGTTTGGAGCGGCGGGGCTTTTTGCCCTTGACTGGCACGCTATCCATCAGGGTAATCAAAGAACGTGGCGCGGCATTGACGGCATCAGAATCGGGGAAATAGGCTTGGACATCGGGTTGCAACAAAACTGCGCCATCCACTAATTTGTAATGCTCCACCACCGTGCTGCCATCGGCTTGATGGATATGGATGGTGTAGCCCTTATCGAGGGCTTTGCGATGTTGGCCGCGCACAGCATTGCTGAAATCATATTCGGGGAGCATATCGTTTGCCATAAATTTTTACGCCGCCACTGGCAACGGCACAAAGATACTGGGATGAGGGTGCGCTTTTTCGTGAGTCTTCAGGCGGGCAAACACAATTGGCTTTTCCGCGCTACCTTGTTGGTCTAAAAGTTCCAAATTGTATTGGCGGATTTCCGGGTCATCCTCGGGCAAAATTACTAACTCGAATTGTTCAGGGAGCGCGTCGAAAACCAGCGGGTTGTCCATTAAATACCGCATGATTTCTCCAGTGAGCCGGATGT
>CAYUFY010000459.1:0-4001 GCA_964443795.1 uncultured Anaerolineales bacterium
GCCTCACAGACAACCGCGACCCCCTACGCGCTGGTCGCGTTGTTCGTGGCCTGCTTCTTTTTTTATGTCGGCGCGGAAGTGGGCTATGGGTCGTGGATTTATTCTTACGCGCACAGTCTCGGGTTGGCCGATGAAGTGATGGCCGCCTATCTCACCTCCGCTTTTTGGGGGTCGCTCACCTTCGGGCGCTTGATCGCCATCCCCATCGCCGCGCGGTTCCGGCCTCGCGCCATTATGACGGCGAACCTCGCGGGGAGTCTGCTTGGCGTGGGGTTGGCGTTGTTCTTCCCGGCGTCCACCCTCATCATCTGGGCCAGCGCTATTGTGACCGGGCTGGCCATGGCCTCGGTCTTTCCCACGCTCATGAATCTGGCCGGGCGGCGGCTGGCGCTCACCGGGCGCATTTCCAGTTTGTTTTTTGTCGGCTCCAGTTTGGGGATGATGGTTTGGCCGTGGATCATCGGCCAACTCTTCGAGCCGATTGGCCCGCGCGTGACCATGGCCACGGTGTTCGGGGTGCTGGTGTGCAATGCACTGGCCTTTGCGGCGCTGATCATCTACGCGCCCAAGCCAACCGCGGAACTGGCCGAGCGCTAATCCAGAAACCGCTCCATCAAAACCTCATCCATGTATCGCCCCTGAATAAAGGCATGTTGGCGGGCTGTGCCAATGATCTGGAACCCCTGGCTTTGATAAAAAGCCACGGCCGGGGGGTTATCGCCGCGCACCGTAGCGGTGAACTTGCGAAAACCGCGCGCGGTGGCTCCCGCTACGGTCGCCGCACTCAGGTGGCGACCGACCCCGAGGCGGTGCGCGCCCAGGGCCACAAACGTGCTGATCTCGCCTACGTGCCAGAGCGCCTTGGTTGAGGCCGAGACTGGCTCGACACTTTGCAACCCCCATAGCCTTTGGTCAGCCGCCCCGACCGCCACATGGAACACCCCGCGCGTGGGAAACCCACGCATAAATTCAATCTGCTCGTCTACCGACAGCGGCGCATCCATGATGGTGTAGCGGCCCGCTTCGATGATGGGGTTGAGCACCTCGATGATGGCTTGGGCATCGGCTTCGGTAGCTGGGCGGATGAGAAATTCCACGGTCACGCCACATTATCGGCAATAACTTTTTCGGAGCGGCGTTCAATTGAACGCCGCTGATGAAAACATATTGTCATGCTAAGGGCGCTTGAAAAATAAGCAATTCTTCTGCCCCCCGGCGCGGCTTCACCGAATCGATGGGCCGCTCGCGTTGGACGAGTTTGAAACCGCGCGCTTCAAAGAGGGTCAGAATCTCCTCGACTGTCACCGCAAACGGCGGGCCGCCCGGGCGCCCATCCAACGGAAAGGCGAGATCCAGGTACCGGCCACCGGGTTTTAGCAGACGCGCCACGAGGTCGGCATACTCCGCGCGGCGGGCCGGATCAATGGCGCAGAAGCAGGTGTATTCCAGAACGTAGTCAAACGTTTCATTCAACGTGTGGGGCAGGGTGAAAATATCGGCTTGCAGAATTTCCACCGGCGCATCAGGCGCGGCAAGTTTGTGCATCTCGCCGACCACGTAAGGCGAAAAATCAACCGCGGTGACTTGAAACCCCTGGCGCGCATATGCGCGCGCATCGTGGCCGCGCCCCGCACCGAGGACAATGAGCCGGCCCGGCGTAAATTGCTTGCTCGTCAGCAGGCGGCGAAAGACAGGCGTTGGGCCGCCGAGGTCCCAACCATCCGTGCCGCGCTCGTAATCCGCTTCCCACTTGTCGGGTGAATTAACGGCTTCGGTCATGGATTGGCGGGTCGCTCGTCCGCGCGGAACATGATTCCGTTTTGTGAAGGGTCGCGGATTAACCAGCCGTCTTCAATTTGTTCAAGGGCAATCTCCGTTTGGCGCAAGCGTTCCAGTTGGCTTTCCAGTTCGGCGGCGTCGGGGAGCACGACTGTAAAGTGGCGCAAGCCGAGTGAGTTGGGCGCGGGCGGTGGCGCGCCTTCACCGGCCCAGGTGTTCAGGCCGAGGTGATGATGATAGCCGCCCGCCGAGACAAACCCGGCGCGCATGGCGGCCATGAAGCCCATGTCGCCGAACCCCAATTGCGTGTGATAAAAATGCCGGGCCTCGTTGAGGTCGCGGATGTGTAAATGCATATGGCCCATTTTGGTTTGAGCCGGGAGCGGCTCATCCAGGCGGTCACTCGCCGATAAATTTTTTTCGAAGAGTTCTTCCACATCCAGCGCGTCACGCCCGGAACGCCGCACCCCGTTGGCATCCACCGCCATAAACTCGCCGTTGATAAAGCCGAACTGACCATCCTCCGGTGTGTCGGCGTAAATCTCAATGCCGTTGCCCTCGGGGTCGTCGAGGTAGGTGGTCTCGGTCATCACATGGTCGGTGGGGGAGTTGGGGTAGCGCGCGGTGAACAGGCGCGCAATCATCAACGCCAGTTCGCGACGGCTGGGGACGAGAATGGCAAAGTGATATAGCCCGGTGGTGCCGCGCGCGCGCCGGGCATTGGGCAATTCAATCATTTGCAACAAATCTTCGCCGCCCGTGCCCAGCCCGGCGCGGTTATCTTTCTGCCAATGCACTTGCAGACCCAACAGGATTTGATAGAACCGCAGTTGTTGCGCGAGATTGGCCACCGTGAGCGACACTGGGCCGAGGCGGGTGGCGGGATGGATGACGAAAGAATTTTCGGGTGACATGGAAGACCTTTCCAAAACGCAGACCTGTGTCTGCGCCCGGAACGTTAGGGATGCCGATAGCTGTTTGGGATACGCTTCCCGCGTGGGCGCGGATTTTGTAACCGCTGGAAAACGCCTTATCCAGCCGCCGCGCGCCGTTGAATTTCCTCACGCACCACCGGCGCGATGCGCGTGCCGAGCAGTTCAATGGCGCGCAGCATCTTCGCGTGTGGGATGCCGCCCAGCCCCAACTGCAACAGACACCGTTGGTGGCCGAATAACTCATGTTGAAACAACAACTTCTCGATGATTTGCTCCGACCCGCCCACAAAATCGGAGCCGCGCAAAGTGCCCGCCGCGTCGAACTGTTGGCGGTTGGCCGGGGGCCAGCCACGCTCGCGGCCAATCTTGTTCATCGCCGCCGAATAGGAGGGCCAGTAAATCTCGGCGGCCTCGCGCGGGTCATCGGCGATGAAGCCATGCGAGTTGATGCTGAGCGTGAGTTGCGCCGGGTCATTACCCGCTTGCCGCGCGGCCTCACGATATAAATTCACCAAGGGCGCAAAGCGTTCCGGCAGGCCGCCGATAATGGCGAGCGCCATGGGCAACCCCAGCACTCCCGCGCGCACCGCCGACTCGGGCGTGCCGCCCACCGCCAACCACACGGGGAGGGGCGTTTGCACCGGGCGCGGGTACACCGCTAGGTTATCCAGCGCGGCGCGGTGTTTGCCCGCCCACGTCACCCGCTGGCTCTCGCGCAAGCGCAACAGCAAATCCAACTTCTCTTCAAACAGTTCGTCGTAATCGCGCAAGTTGTAGCCAAACAGCGGGAAGGATTCGATGAACGACCCGCGCCCGGCCATGATTTCGGCGCGCCCGTGCGAGAGCAAATCCAGCGTGGCGAACTGCTGAAACACGCGCACGGGGTCTTCGGAACTGAGCACGGTGACGGCAGTGCTGAGCCGGATGGATTTCGTGCGCCCGGCGGCCATCGCCAACACCACGACCGGCGCGGATGCCAAAAAATCCGCGCGGTGGTGCTCGCCGATGGCGAACACCTCCAGCCCCACCTGGTCGGCGAGTTCGATGGTTTCGATTAAATGGTCGAAGCGCTCCACCGGGTTGGGCGTGGTATCCACGAAGGAGTACACGCCCAGTTCAAAATGGCGGGTGGGTTGAGGCCCATTCGTCAAGATAAAGACACTCCCGCTAATTGAAGTAGCGCCACCACCAGCAGGTGCATATTCAAGAGACCGTGAATGAACATATTGAGCGCCAGATTGCGCCGCCACAAGTAAAACACGGTGAACAGGAAACTGGCCGGTAACA
>CAYUFY010000460.1:0-4001 GCA_964443795.1 uncultured Anaerolineales bacterium
TCGCGCCCGCCCAACTGAACGAAACCATCTTGTTCGATGAAGGCACCTTCATCCTGGATGTGCGCCCATCGAATGACCGGGAGCGATTCAAGGGTTTGCCCAATGCGCATGAGGTCAATCCGTTATTCGTCGAAAACTACCTGAAACAACTGCCACGCGATAAGCAAATCCTGGTCTATTGTCCGGGGGGCGGGCTTTCCGTCATGGTGTCGTATTATTTGAAAGCGAAGGGCTTTAAGCGCGTCATCAATCTGCGCGGGGGGCTGGAGGCGTGGAGAAAACGGCGTAATGATTTGTATCAAAAGTACGCCGGACAAAATATCACCGTGCTTCAACCCGACAAGTAGGCATATAAGGAGTGAAACCCATGCAAGCCGCTGTCTACAAAACCTATGGCCCGCCCAGTGTGATGCAACTGGTGGAAATGGCGGCGCCCACGCTCCACCCCGAAGAACACGCCGACCGCGTGTTGGTCAAAGTTTATTGCGCTTCCATCAACCCGTTTGATTATTATCATCGGCAAGGGTTTCTGCCCATTCGCTTTATGAACGGTTTCATCACACCCAAACAGCAGGTCATGGGCATTGATGTAGCCGGCACGGTGGAAGCCGTAGGCAAAAGCGTGACTCGTTTCAAAGTAGGCGACCGCGTGTTTGGGGGCGGCCTCGGGTCGCACGCCGAGTATGTGCGGACGCGAGAGACCAGTCTGACCCAGTTGCCCACGGGGGTCACTTTCGCGCAAGCCGCCGCTGTGCCGTGCGCCGCCCTCACGGCGTTACAAGGCTTACGCGATGTCGCACAACTCCAGGCCGGGCAAACGGTGCTGATTAACGGTGCGTCGGGCGGCATCGGGCATTATGCCGTGCAGTTGGCGAAGCATTTTGGCGCAGAAATCACGGCGGTGTGTAGCACCTCCAATCTTCAGTGGGTCAAAGCCCTCGGCGCGGATGACATGGTGGACTACACCCAAGAAGATTTCACGCGCAATGGCAAACGCTACGATGTGATTTACGACTCGGTTGGCAAACGCGCCTTCCCTGATTGTCAAAAGTCGCTGACCCCGACCGGCGTGTACATCACCGAGAATCCGACCAAGTCCGTGACCGAGTTGGTTGCTTGGGTGTGGGGCATGGTCGTAAAAGATAAACGCCAAAAGAATCACCTCACCGAAACCAATGCCAAAGATTTAGAGTTCCTCGGCGTACTGCTGGCGCAAGGCCAGTTGAAATCGGTGATTGAAAAAATCTACCCACTGGCGCAGATGGCCGAAGCGCACCGACATTTGGAAGGCAACCATGCGAAGGGGAAGCTGGTGATTGAAGTACGGAAAGAGTAACTGCCAGATCGTATGTGGGCGTGGGCATTGCCACGACTTCCTCGATAGGCTTTTGCGCCGAATCGGCTGGCTGGAGCCCAAGGTGACGCATTACAAAGGTCTGGGGTCTTGAATGTTTGGGCGGCAGACGCGCTTGGACTAAAATAGCCTCGATCTGACTGCTTCGCCATACTGCCGAGTACAAACTCAATGCGGCAGAAGGTGGACAAATAGCTGACCAGCGCATAACGATGGAGACGTGACGATGACCCTTTACTCGCTCGACCCCACGCTCGAAAATTTACATGGCTACTTCGCGCGCGACCTGCCGCCGGTGCTGACCATCCGCTCCGGCGACACGATCCGTTACCGCACCCTGGATGCGGCCTGGTGCGAGTTCACCCAGGCCGACCCCTTTGCCAAGCCGACCAAACTGCCGGGCCGCGATCGCGAGCGCGACCCCGGCCACGCGCTGGTCGGGCCGATAGCGCTGGAGGGCGCGCAACCGGGCATGACCCTCGAAGTCCAGCTCAAAACCATTCGGCCCGGCGCGTGGGGGTGGTCAACCGGCGGGGGCTGGCCCAGCGAAGGGAATGAGCGGGTGGGGATAACCCACAGCTCGGAGTGGGTGATGCGTTGGGCGTTGGAGGCGGATGAGGCGCGGGGCACGAATCAGTTCGGGCAAACGGTGGCCCTGCGGCCCTTTTTGGGCATTCTGGGAATGCCGCCCGCCGAGGCGGGGCCCCACCCGACGGTGCCGCCGCGTTTCTGCGGAGGGAATCTCGATTGCAAAGAGTTGGTCGCGGGCAGTCGCGTGTTTTTGCCCATCGCCGTGGCGGGCGGCCTCTTCTCGTTGGGCGATGGGCATGCGGTGCAAGGCGATGGCGAGGTCTCGGGCGTGGCGGTGGAATGCCCGATGGAGACGGTGGAAGTGGAGTTTCAACTGTACCCCGAGTTGCGCTTGCCCCTGCCCCGCGCCGAGACGCCCGCTGGATGGGTGACGCTCGGGGTGCATGCCGACTTAAACGAGGCGATGTGGCTGGCGTTGAATGGCATGTTGGATTGGATGCAAACGCTCTTCGGATTGGAACGCAACGCGGCCATGGCCTGGGCGTCGTTGATTGTGGATGTGCGCGTGACGCAGGTTGTGAACGAAGTGAAAGGCGTGCATGCGCTGTTGCCGCGCGAGCGCGTGGCGGGCTGGCCGCGCGCATGAAGTCGGAGAAGTTACTGGCCCAGGGCCGCATGGCCGAGATTTATGCGTGGGGCGACGGACAGGTGTTGAAGCTCTTTCGGGGGGCGTGGCCCGACGCGGCGCGCCATGAAGCGCGGATTGCGCGCCTGGCGCACGCGGGCGGAGTGCGCACGCCCGCAGTGATTGAAGTGGGTGAATGGGCTGGCCGCCCCGGTATTATTTTTGAACGCGTGCCGGGCGTGTCCATGCTCACGCTGTTGCCCCGCGCGCCGTGGCGCACCGGGGCGATGGGCCGCGCGCTGGCCGAATTGCATTTCAGTGTTCATCAAGTGACCGCGCCAACAGACTTGCCCCTGGCCAGCGAACGCCTGCGGACCGGTTTGGCAAACGCCCGCCATTTATCAGAAGACCTGCGGCGCACCGTGGCCCGCCGCCTGACGGAACTGCCGGACGGCGCGCAACTGTGCCATGGCGATTTTCACCCCGATAATGTGTTGTTCACTGCCACCGGCCCGGTGATTGTGGATTGGCCGAATGCGGTGAGTGGTCATCCGTTGGCAGATGTGATGATGACTTCAATTTTATTGCGCGGGGGCACGTTGCCCCCCGGCCAGCCACTCGTGGTTAGGCTACTCATCCAATTGTTGCGGGCGCGCTTTCACACTGCCTATCTTCAGCGCTATCTGCAACTCGCGGGGGTCACCCCCACCGAGTTCCACCGCTGGCAGGCACCTGTCGCGGCGGCGCGGCTGAGTGAGGGCATTGAAGAGGAACGCACGGCGTTGTTAAAATTGATGGAGGCCTGAATGGCCCCCGACGGTGAATAGCCACATCGGTCAGGGCGCGAAAGATTCTCTCACCCCACCACTTGCCACCACACCCGCGCCGCGTAGTCCAGCCAACAGATGCTCGTCTGCACCGGCTGGCGCAGAAGTTGCGTCGTCGCGGCGCGATACCGATTCACTTGTGGCCGATAATCCTGCTCCACTAACTTTTCCAAAGTGGCGGCGGCGGCCACCTCGTCGGTCTTAAAATCCACCACCCACCACTGACTGATCGCATCCCGATAAAGCAAATCAATGACGCCCTCCGCGTCAGGCTGACTATAGGGCACCTCATGCCAGGCCTCGGCGCGCCACCGGGCCGCGTCAATCTCCGCCCAGTGGGGGTCGGCGTGGAAACGGGCCAACAGCTCACCCGCGCGGTTCAGGTGCTTCTCCAAATCAGCCGCCTCGACCACCCCGGCCTGTTTGGCGGTGGTGGTGAGTAAGCGGTCAAAACTCGGCGAATCAGGGAATAACCAGCGCCGCAAAGCCGTGTGTACCAGCGTCCCCACCAGGGTGCCATCGGGGAATCGCCCCTGCCGCGTGATGCGCCTTAGGCGGCGGGTCGCATGTTCAGGATCGGCCGGCATGCTTGGGCTGGGTTGGAGCGACTTGTGAACTACCACCCGCTAGAAGCGGGTGGCTTCCGGCTTCGACGACTTGTTAA
>CAYUFY010000461.1:0-3988 GCA_964443795.1 uncultured Anaerolineales bacterium
GGTAGAGTTGTGTCGGGGCGGGCAGATTTGAACTGCCGACCTCACGGTCCCGAACCGTGCGCTCTAGCCGAACTGAGCCACGCCCCGAATGCCCGGCATTATAGCGGATGGACAATGAAACGACAAGGCAATGACCCTGACAAATTTTTTGCTCATTCTCGGCTCGGCCTGTATTCATGTGGTGGCTCATGTGGGGATGAAACGCACTCAAAACCGCACGGCGTTTGTATGGTGGATTTTATTGTGGGGCGGGGTGCTGTTTGCGCCGTTGCTCTTCCTGCCACGTCCGGCGATTCCGGCGCTCGGGTGGGGGGTGATGCTCCTGAGCGGCTTGTTGGATGCGGGCTACTTCGCGGCGATTGCGAAAGCCTACGAAACCGGGGATCTCTCGGTGGTGTATCCGCTGGCCCGTGGGACAGCGCCGCTCCTCACATTGGTGTGGTCCACGCTCTTTTTACACGAGTCCCACCGGGCGGGGGGAATCGCCGGGATCGTGATTATCGCGGTGGGGTTATACGTCATCAACTTGCCCCGTTTGGGCGCCTGGTTGGAACCCTTGCGTGAGCTTAATCGCCCGGGGCCGCGCTGGGCGTTGTTGGCGGGGTTGTGCATCTCCGGCTATACGACGGTGGATAAGTTTGGGGTGCGCTTCGCTGACCCGTTGTTTTATACGTATTTGGTGATTGTGATTTCGTGGCTCTGGCTGGTGCCGTACACCCTGTGGGCCACCGGGTGGAGCGGGCTCCGGGCGGAATTGCGCGTCTCGGGCTGGGTGACAGTGCTGGCGGGCTTTACCACACTGGCCGCCTATGCCATTGTGTTGTATGCCATGCAAAATGGCACGCCTGCCAGTTACGCCGGGGCGGTGCGTGAGATTAGTGTGGTGTTGGGGGCGGCCATCGGCATTTTCTTTTTGAAGGAGTCTGGCTCGAAGATGCGCATGGTCGGGGCGGCGTTGGTGGCGGTGGGTGTGGTGGTGATTAAGTTTTTGGGTTAGGGGATGGGCAGGGGCTCGCCTAACACTGGTTCGGGTTTGGCAATGGTCACATCCCACATGGCGTTGGCGGTGGCAAAAATTTCGCGGAAGTTCCACCAGGCTTGAGAGCGCCGCAGGTAGTAGCGTCGGTCAGCCGAAACGCCCGTGGCTTGAATCCCAAGCGCATCGCAAATAAACAACGCGCGGGGCAGGTGAAAGCTTTGGGTGACCAAGACCGCGCGGGTCAGGCCAAAAATCGCGCGGGCGCGGTAACATGTGTCGTAGGTCGAGCGGCCCGCGAAGTCGAGCACCAGGGCATTGTCGGGCACGCCGAGGTCAAGGGCGGTTTGGCGCATGGCGGCGGGCTCGTTGTAATCCTCAAAGCGATTATCCCCGCTGAGCAACAGTTTTCCCACTTTACCCGCTTGATATAAATCCACCGCTGTAGCTACCCGATCGTAGAGCACGGCGGTGGGGCGACCATCGCGCCACAAGCCCGCGCCAAAAACGATGGCGACGCGCTCAGTAGGGGCTGTGAGGACTGAGTTGATTTGAGGTTGATATTTGAGGGCAGTGTAGGCGCGCGGCGCGAGCAAGGTAATGGCGGCCACGCCGAGGCCAGTGAGGGTGAAGCGCGCAAACTTTTTCATGCGGGCGAGAATAGCATGGAAAAATGAAAAGCGGATGAGTTCAACGGGGAGCCGCTTGAATGGCGTGGGGTTAGCGTAGGACAATGAGCGCCACGCCCCCAACGGTCAGCGCGACCCCGAGTGCGTATCGCCATGTGACCGGCTCACTCAAAAGTAAGATACCCAACAAGCTGGCGACGAGGATGCCCAGCACGCGAATGGTAGGCGAACCAATGGACACGCTGACCTGCGCGAAGGTGAGGTAGAGAAAAATGGTCACGCCGCTAAAGGCCAAGCCAACTGCCACGGAATAAAGCAAACCGGGTTGGGTGATGAGCAAGGTTTGTCCGGTGGCTTTGAGATAAATCACCCAGAGGAGGCCGACCGTAAAGGTGGTGGCGCCATAGGCAAACATCCCCATGCTGGAGGAAATTTTGTTCGCCGCGAGTTTGACGAAAAAATCGGCGGAGGGAGGAAGAGAGAACAAACGAAGGCGTAGGGTAACCAGCGCATTTGGGGTGTCGGGGGATAGGTGACGGGTGACAAGAGTCTAGACTTTATTGGAAATAACTTTCCAAACGCTTTGGGACACAGATTTTCACAGATGCACGCAGTTTTTCTGCTTTTTCTGTGTTCATCCGTGTTTATCCGTGTCCAAAAATCTTATTCCCAATAGCGTCTTCTGCTTGACACTCGTCACTCGCCACAAGTCACTTCATTTCTGTGAGGCGTGCTTCCACTTTTGCGCGCGATTCTTTTAGGCCGACGAGGCGGGCGCGTTCTTTATCCACGATGGCGGCGGGGGCTTTGTTGGCAAAGTCGGAGGCCAGCAGGGTTTCGATTTTTTGGATTTGTTTGTCGAGGTCGCCGAGTTCTTTGGTGAGGCGGGTTTTCTCCGCGCCCATATCCACTAATCCTTCGAGGGGCAAATACATTTCGGTGGCCCCGACCACGAGCGAGATGGCGGTCTTGGGTTTCTCGGGCAGTTCACTCACGATTTGGAATTGGGCGTCGTCTACTTTGGCGAGGCTGAGGAAGGTGGCGCGTTGGGCTTGCAACAACTCGGTATACGAACCGCCCACAATAATGGCCGGGATTTTTTTGCTGGGTGGCACGTTCTTTTCGGCGCGCACGTTGCGGATGGCGCGAATTAAATCTTGGAGGTGCGCGAAATCGGCGAGGGCTTGGTCGGCATCGGGGGCGAGGCCGGGTTCGGGCCAGCGGGCGATGATGAGGGCCGGGGGCATGGTGCTAGTGCGCGGCAGGTATTGCCACACGGCTTCGGTGATGAAGGGTACGAAGGGGTGCAGAAGCCGCAGGGTCAGGTCGAGCGTGTGGACGAGCAACGCGCGGGTGCGGGTTTGCGCTTCGGGGTCAGCTCCCCCCAACGGGATTTTGGCATATTCCACATACCAATCGGCAAAGTCGTTCCACAGAAAATCCTGAATGAGCAATCCCGCTTGACCAAATTCATAGTTGTTGAAGAAGCGCGTGCTGGAGGTGATAACTTGATTGAGGCGGGCGAGTATCCATTGGTCAGCGAGGGTGAGTTGCGCTGGCTCGAACACAAAGGCGTTGCGGTCAAAGTCGGCGGGGAGGTTGGAGGACACGAAGCGCGCGATGTTCCAGATTTTGTTGGCGAAGTTGCGGTTGGCTTCCACGCGTTGCAGGCTTAAATTTAAATCGTTGCCGGGCGTGCCGCTGGTGAGGAGCGTGAAGCGCAAGGCATCGGTGCCCATGCCGGTGAGGCCGTCGGGGTATTGCTTGGCAATCTCGTCGCTGGTTCCGGCGGCGCGGAGTGCATCGCCCGTAATGCCATCCATAATCCAGCGTGGGTCCATTACGTTGCCAGTGGTCTTGCTCATCTTGCGCCCCTGGTCGTCGCGCACGAGGCCATGCAGATAGACGGTGTGGAATGGCGCTTCACCAGTGAACTCAAGGCCGAGCATGATCATGCGCGCGACCCAGAAGAAGAGGATGTCGTAGCCGGTCTCCATGACGTGCGTGGGGTAAAAATATTTTAGGCTGCGATTTTCTTCCGGCCAGCCAAGGGTGGAGAACGGCCACAGGCCCGACGAGAACCAAGTGTCCAGCACGTCGGGGTCTTGCTCCAATGCGGGGGAGCCGCACTCCGCGCATTTAACGGGGTCCGCGCGGCCGGTGGTCATGTGCCCGTCGGGGCAGTACCACACCGGGATGCGGTGGCCCCACCACAGTTGGCGGCTGATGCACCAATCTTTGATATTTTCGAGCCAGTTGAAGTACACCTTCTCGAAATGTTCCGGCACGATTTTGATGCGGCCATCTTTCACGGCGGCGAGCGCGGCTTCGGCGAGGGGCTGGATGGTGACGAACCATTGGGTGGAAATCATCGGCTCGACGA
>CAYUFY010000462.1:0-3980 GCA_964443795.1 uncultured Anaerolineales bacterium
CGGTAAGCCAGTCTCAACGGCAGGGGGGCGAGGGAGCGGAGGAGCAGGGGTGATGCTCGGGGGCAGGGTGTGTTTAACAGCGCGGAGGCGTTGGAGGCGGGAGCGGAGGGTGGAGGCTGGAGGCATATTGGGGTCAAAGCCTGTCGTTGCGCGCGCGGGCGATGAGGCCGAAAGCCTGGTAATCAGGGCGCATCGGTAGCGGCAAGGAAGCGGGCTTGTTCCAAATCGGCAGGGGTGTTGATGTTGAAGAAGGAGCGGTGGTGCGGGTCGAAGCGGTCAATCTCGGGTTCGTCCACGAAGCGCACGCGGACTTCGGGGAAGAAGCTGATGACCCGCCGTCGCCCGCTCTCGATGGCCGCGCGGATGGGGGTCAGGCAGGCCGCGCGGGCGTAGATGCCGCGAAACGGCTCGGCTTCCCCCTTGAGGCGCGGGATGACGACATCGGTGTGCGGGCTGAGGTCAATCAAATAATCGAGCAGGGGGCGCGCGATGAAGGGCATATCGCAGGCGAGGCAGAGGGTCTGGGGTTGGGTTGAGTGGTGGAGGGCGGTGTAAAGGCCGCCAAGCGCGCCCACTTCGGGGATGACATCGGCAAAGAGCGGCAGGCCGAGGTACGCATAGTCGGCAGGGCGGTTGGTGATGATGATGGTTTCCGCGCCGAGACCGGTGACCTGCGCGAGCAGGTCTTCGATGAGGGGGCGCGCCCCCAACTGAACGAGGGCTTTGTCGGTGCCCATGCGGGAGCTTTTGCCCCCGGCGATGATGGCAAGGGTGAGGGGTGGCATGGTCGGATTATAGCCTGATTGACTCCACTTGGCGGCAGTCTTACAATGGTTTTATGCGCTCACCGTTTCCGGGGATGGACCCCTGGCTCGAAAATCCGGCGTTATGGCCGGATGTGCATAATCGGCTGATTGTGGCCCTCGCTGATTTTTTGTCGCCCAGACTGGCCCCGCGTTATTATGTGGGCGTGGAAGGGCGCGTATATCAGTTGGAAGTGGACGAATTGCATTTGGTTGGTGTACCCGATATTACGGTGACACCCCGCGAGGAGAATTTTCAGCGCCGCCGCTCAGAGTTACCGCTGGCCGAGATAGATGTGGTGGAAGTGGAAGTGCCAGTGGACACCGAGGTGCAAGAGTGGTTTTTGGAAATCCGTGAGGTGGGCACCGGCGAGGTGGTGACGGCGATTGAATTGCTCTCGCCCACCAACAAACACCCGGGCACGGGCCGCCGGGAATACGAAATCAAGCGCAAGAAAATCTTCGACAGCCTGACGAATTTGGTGGAGATTGATTTGTTACGGGGCGGGGAGCCAATGCCGTTGCAGGGCCGCGGGCGGCGGGTGGCGAGTGATTATCGGATTTTGGTGAGCCGGGGGGACCAACGCCCGCGCGCCCAACTGTACCCCTTCAGTGTGCGGCAAGCTATCCCGCTGTTTGTTCTGCCCCTCCTGCCGGGCGACCAGGAACCGCAGGTGGCGCTCAACACAATTTTTCATGACTTATATGAGCGCGCGCAATTTGGCATGATTGCCCGGTATGCCCAACCGCCCGCGCCGCCCCTCCCCGAAGCCGAGGCGGCTTGGGCCGCCGAATTAATTACCGCCGCGCGGCCCGGATGACCACGCTCGCCCAAACTCTCGACTCGCTCACCCGTGAAGGCGAACTGTATACCAGCCACGCCGATGGCTCGCTGACCTGTTATGCCTGCGGGCATCGGTGTCTCATCAAGCCCGGCAAGCGGGGCATTTGCAAGGTGCGGTTTAACGAGGCAGGGGCCTTGCAAGTGCCGTGGGGGTATGTGGGCGCATTGCAATGTGACCCCACCGAGAAGAAGCCCTTCTTCCATGTGTATCCGGGGTCGGATACGCTGACATTTGGGATGCTGGGGTGTGATATGCATTGCGCCTTTTGCCAAAACTGGGTCACCTCCCAAGCCCTGCGCGACCCGGCCTCCGAAGTGGCGGGGGCCTATCCCTCGCCTATCTCCCCACAAAAGATGGTCGCGCTGGCTAAACAGCACGGCGCGCAACTGGTCGCGTCGTCATATAACGAGCCCCTTATTACCAGCGAGTGGGCGGTGAGTGTGTTTAAGGAGGCGGCGCAAGCGGGGCTGAAGTGTGCTTATGTTTCCAACGGTAACGCCACCCGGGAAGTGCTGGAATACATCCGCCCGTATGTGTCCGCCTACAAAATTGACCTTAAGACCATGTCGGACAAGAACTACCGGCGGTTGGGGGCGGTGTTGCAGAATGTGCTGGATGGAATCAAATTGGTCCACGCCATGGGATTCTGGCTGGAGATTGTGACGCTGGTGATCCCGGGGTTCAACGACAGCCCGGAAGAGTTGCTGGACGCGGCGCAGTTTTTGGCGGCCATCTCGCCGGATATCCCGTGGCATGTCACCGCTTTTCATCAGGATTACAAGATGACTGAACCGGATAACACCTCGGTGCGGCATCTGCTTCGGGCCGCCGAGATTGGCGAGGAAGCCGGTTTGCGCTATGTCTATGCGGGTAACCTGCCGGGGCGGGTGGGGAATTATGAACACACGGTTTGCCCCACCTGTCGCGCGCGCCTGATCGAGCGGTCTGGCTATATAATTCGCAGTTATCAAATCACGGCGCAAGGCGCGTGCCCGCACTGCGGCACGAAGATTGCAGGCGTGTGGACTGACCAACCGGCAACCACACGCCTGGGCGGCCCCGGCCGGCCCCGTGGGGTGGTTCGCTAACAGGCCGAAGTTGGTAAAATGCACTGGCTGGCCGGCCTTATTCGCTGAGGTTTCTATGGCAACAGACTCGCAACGCGTTAAATTGATTCTCACCTACGACATCATTGCGGAGACCCAAGATCGTTACTATCAATACATGCTCGGCGAATTGGTGCCCGCCGCGCAAAACCTGGGCCTGGGCATGGCCGGCGCCTGGCATACCGCCTATGGTGAATACCCCATCCGCTTGGTCGAGTTTATCGCCGACAATTATGATTCACTGATGACCGCGCTCAACAGCCCGCAGTGGGAGCGGATGGAAGTCCAGTTGCAAAAATACGTCACCGACTACAAGCGCAAAGTCGTGCGCTTGCGCGATGACCAGTTTCAATTTTGAGTCTTGACACATAGATAAACTTCGATATAATAACTTATAGATAAATATCTATATGTCGAACTCAAAAACCAGTATCTCCCCGGTGGAATTCGCCAAGGCCATTGCTGACGAAACCCGCCAAAAGATTATGAGCCGATGTTGTTGTGAGTGGTGCTCGGTGGGCGATCTGGCCGAGGCGGTGGCAGTCTCACAACCCACGGTCTCCCACCACCTGGCCATCCTGCGGGAAGCCGGCTTGGTCGAGGCCCGCCACGAAGGCAAGCAGACGTTTTATACGCTTAACCAAAGCCGGGTGGTGCTGTGCTGTGGGCAACTGATGACGACCTTTGCGCCCGAAGAGAAGGCCACTGCGGTTATGAATAAAATGGAGTCGTGAGGCTCTCTTTTTTTACCTAAAACCATAGACAAACTTCAATATGAGAAAGGAGGTGAGAACCATGCATATGAATTGGTATGATCCGGGCTGTTGTGATGATGGAACGTGCTGTGACGGCGATAGCGGCTGTTGCGGTGGTGGGAACTAACCCGCGCTCACCGAGGGGACCGCGGCCCCTTGGTGAACAGGGATGATTGACCGATTGAAACCCGCCGCAAGCCACAGGGCTTCCAGCCCTTGTGGATAAGGCGGGTTTTTGACAGGCTTTGTAATGGTCAACGGATAGTTGAACAATCTCGCTTTTGCTGCCCGGCCACATTTGAGCGTGTTTCGTAGGCAACCCTCAAGCAAGGTGGTGTTCGGCTAACTCCTGACCAATAAAGTTTTTGACAGGCTTCAGCCAAAGAACCCGACCCGATTTTCCAAAAGGTATTGCCGAGACAAGAACTTTTGTGCTATTCTGTATGCGTGATGCTCACGACTTTTAAGTAT
>CAYUFY010000463.1:0-3980 GCA_964443795.1 uncultured Anaerolineales bacterium
AGTAGTTTTTGCGAATCTAGTTTTCCCGCTCCCAAAATGAGCGAACGGTAAGTTGTAAGTGATGAATTTGAAAGACCTGTCAGGTGGGCGCCGCGAAAGGCTGTTTTTTTCGAGTGCCGAATGCGCCCACCTGACAGGTCTAGCGCACCATCACTTACTTTGTTACCACTACCGATTTTCGAATGGGGGTGGGGGGCTAACCTTGTGCCAAATGCTGGGCCAACTTTTCCAGGTTCGCCTGTTTGCCGGGGTCGCGGAGTTGGCGGGCGGCGGCGGTGAAATAATGATGGCCTTTGAGAAACCCCACCTGTCCGGTCAGCCACTCGGTCTCACTGCTGGTGGTTTGGCCCAGCGTCATAAATTCGGTCCGCAAATCCAGATTGCGGGGGAAGAAGTTTTCCCTGCCCAAGACCGATAAATCGGCGTCCGCCAGGATTTCCTCCAGGAGTGTGCGCGGGGTCTGGGGCAGGCGGGTGGCCAGAATGAGGCCGGTGACCACTTGCACCTGAGCCGGGGTATAGCCGAAACCTGGCAACACCGTGAAAGCAATCCCCATCCCAATGGCCTCGTGGTGCGGATATTGAACCAGACAGCCAATGTCGTGGTACCAGGCCCCCGTGCGGAGCAACAGCAACTCCTCGCCGGTTACGCCCGCCACGGCCGCAAATTCTTCAACGGCTGGCACGACCTCATCCCGCGTGTGACGCATGGAATGATAGACAAACTGTGGGGATAGCTCTTTCTCCAACTTGTCCAACGCATATTGTTTGGCGGCTTCGAAGTCAAAGGTGGTCACAGGGGGGGCCTCATTGAATCAGGGGATTGCCCGCAGTATAAAACGAGGGGCCGGAAAAAGATAATGTTTCTACCGACATTTGCCTTATAGTTTATTTTAAGTTATAAACTTGTTTGCTCAGCTTCGCTATCTCAACCTAGCCACTCGTGGAGTGTTTGGAGCCAATGGGTTCAATTGCCAGACTGTAGCGACCACCAACCTCAACTAATGTTTCTTTGCCACAGGAGTTTCAATGACTGCTAAAGCCCCCAAGCTTTCCCCGTTTGCTGTTTTTCGTAAGCCGGCCTTCACACGGATGTGGTTGGCGCAGTTGGTCTCGACCATCGGCGACTCGTTCACCATGATTGCCGCTGGCATCTACGTCTATCGGCTGACTGGCTCCTCCCTGCAAGTCGGCCTGATGTTGATGGCCACCTCCATCCCGACCCTGCTGATTGGCATGATTGCGGGCGTGTTTGTGGACCGCTACGACCGCAAGCGCATCATGATTGTGGCGGACCTCAGCCGGGCGGTGCTGGTGGGGTTGATCCCGTTTCTGGTGACCCAGCACGTTGCTTGGCTGTACATCATCGTGATGCTGGTCAGCGCCATTGGCACCTTCTTCCACCCGGCCTATGACAGCATTGTGCCGGAAATCGCCAGCGATGAAGAATTGGCCGCCGCCAATTCCATGATTGCCATCAGTTCGTTTGGTTCCACCGCCGTCGGTTTCGCGGCTTCTGGTCTGCTGGCCTATTACTCTATCACCTGGGCGTTTTATATTGATAGCGCCTCGTATCTGTTTTCGGCCTTGCTGTTGCTCGGGTTAACGGTGGCTCCGCTCAAAGTGGAAGGCGTGACCACGGTGCGCGTCGTTCTGAGCAATTTGGGGAGCGGCATGAAGTACCTGTTTGCCTCCCCCGTCCTGCGCTCCCTGCTGGGCGTTGGCCTGGTTTATGCCTTCTTTGTCGGCATGGGCAACACGCTCCTCCTGCCGTTTGCTAGGGAGGAACTCCACGCCACCGAATTTGAATATGGCTTGCAGGAAGGCCTGACTTCGATTGGCTTCGTGATTGGTAGCCTGGTGCTGGCCCGTTACGCCGACCGCTGGCGCGAAGGCGTGTGGATGATTATTAGTTTATTCGGCATGGCGCTGACTTATCTGTTATATGCCATGGCCGATACGGTCTGGATGGCGATTATCATCATCACCATTTCCGGTTTCATGAACGCGCCCTATGGCATTGCCCGGCGCACCCTGGTGCAACGCAACACCGAGCGCGAAATTCGGGGCCGGGTGGGCGGGGCCTTTATGACCATCAATCATGTGCTCATCCTGTTGGGGATGGCCGCCGCGGGGTTGGCCGATATTTACGGTGCCCGCACGATGATGCTAGTGACGGCCGGGCTCAACTTCCTGGCCCTGGGCGTGGCGCTGGTCTCGCCGGGCATTGGCCGCCCGGCGGCGGAGTGGCTGCGCGGTCTGAACCTGTTACGCAAGGCCGGGCAAGCGCCCGGGCTGGGCGCTGGGCGGGCGGCGACTCTGGCCGATATGGACCGGCTGATTGGCCGTCTCCCCGCGCTTTCGGGCCTGAGCGCCGCCGACCGCCAGGGGTTGCTGGCCAATATGCAGTACATCGAAGCCCCGGAGGGCGCGGCCATCGTGCGCCAGGGTGAGGTGAGCGACGCCGCTTACTTCATTGTGGACGGCGGGGCCATCGCCGGGCGACAGGAAAACGGCCAAGACCGGGTGCTGGAAGTGCTCAGCGCCGGGGACTTCTTCGGCGAAATTGCCGCGCTCACCGGCCTGCCGCGCACGGCCAATGTGGTCACCGACAAAGCGGCGGTGTTACTGCGCGTGCCCGCCGCCACCCTGCGGCTGATGTCGCGCCACGCCGACCTCAACCGATTGCTGATGTCCAAGATGACCGAGCGCATGATTCGCATGGACATGATTGAAATGCCTAAGATGCTGGCCTACGACCAGAAGGTCCTGCGCGAACTCCGCACCCCTGAGCCGGAGCCGCAACCCGCTTGAACTGACTTGGAAGATTAGACTCAACTCCGTTTCCCAACTATACTCCCGGCGGATGAGCCATCCGCCGGGAGTATTTTTAGCCACCACCTCTCGGCGACTAAGGACTTATCAAAGAATAACTCCGCATTTTGGGATTCGAGGCTTTAGCCGGTTGCCTTGTCAAAGATCCGGCTAAAGCCTCGAATCCGGCGAGCGAACTGCGGACTTATATTTTTACGAGGGCTAACGCATCGTTGAACCCGCCCCCCGGCGCGGACTGCACGCGCCCGAACCCGAAGCCGCATGAAAAACACATTTGCCCAACTCACCCGCGACCTGCGCCCCGACCGCCTCCTGCCCAGTCTCTCGGCTGGCCTCGTCATCAGCCTGCTCACTATTATTTTCGCCGCCTCGTTTGCGGCGTTGATTTTTTCCGGCGAGCTTGCGCCCTTCCTGCCCCTGGGCATCGGCTGTGTGCTGGTGGGCGATGCGATTCTCCTCGCTCTGGTGGCCTTGTTCGGCTCCCACCCCAGCCTGGTCGCCATAGACCAAGATGCGCCCGCGGCCATTCTCACCACCGCCATCGTCGCCCTCTTGGCGGCCCTGCCGGTGGGGGCCGCCCCCGAGCAAAAGTTCGCCACCACGCTCCTCCTCATCATCAGCACCACGCTCCTCACGGGCGTGTTTTTTATTCTCATCGGCTATTTCAAACTCGGCGGCCTCATCCGCTTTTTGCCTTACCCCGTCATCGGCGGTTTCCTGGCCGGCACCGGCTGGCTGATTCTCGTGGGCGCGATTGGGCTGATGGCCGACAGCGGCCTGACCCTCGCGCTCCTGCAACCGGCGGCCTTACTGCGGTGGGTTCCGGGTCTGGCGCTTGGCCTGGGGCTCACGGTGCTCCTCCGCCGGGTCAATCACCCGCTCACCATTCCGGGCGTGGTGGTGATAGCGGTGGCTGTGTTTTATTTGACTCTCGGACTCACGGGCACCTCGTTGGCCGACGCCCGCGCGCAGGGCTGGTTGCTGGGCCAATTTCCGGCGGCGGGCTTGTGGCAGTTCCCGCTCACGCCCAATGTGCTGGCGCAGGTGAACTGGCCGGCCTTGCTGGCGCAGGCCCCCAGCCTCGTGCCCATATTACTTCGACAATGTTAGATTAGCCTGAATCCTCATGAAATTGCTGAGTTTTCA
>CAYUFY010000464.1:0-3956 GCA_964443795.1 uncultured Anaerolineales bacterium
GGCGCCCACCTGACAGGTCTTTCAAATTCATCACTTACAAAGTTACCACTACCAATCTTTGATTAGCGCCCGCCTCAGTCTATAATCTCTGCCATTCCTTATGGAGTCCCCCCCATGAAAATCTTCGATCTCACGCTTGGCATTTCACCCCGCCTGCCCGTGTGGCCCAACAACCCAGGGGTGGAACTGGAACGGATGAATAAAATCGAAGCCGGCGCCAACTCCAACGTTTCGCGCCTCGCGTTGGGCGTGCACACCGGCACGCATGTGGATGCGCCCGTGCATTTTGTGCCGGGCGGCACGGGGGTGGATACACTTGACCTGAAAACTCTGATTGGCCCGGCGCAGGTCATTTACCTCCCCAAGGTCAACCGCATCACCGCGCCCGACCTCGCCGCCGCCCAAATCCCGCCGCGCACCAAACGCCTGCTCATCCGCACCCGCAACTCCATCTACTGGCAACGCGGCGACACCGAATTTCATACCGACTTTGTGGGGGTTGGCCCCGACGCCGCTGAGTGGTTGGTGAAAAAGAAAATCGCGCTCGTGGGTGTGGATTATCTCTCGGTGGCCCCGTGGAAGGAGAGTAAGCCGACCCATGAAATCCTGCTCAAAGCGGGCGTCGTGGTCGTCGAAGGCCTCAACCTCTCAGGCATTAAGCCCGGCGTATATGACTTCACCTGCCTGCCGCTCAACCTCATTGGCTGTGATGGCGCACCCGCGCGGGCGATACTAACTAAATAAATCGCAACCACCGATTTCACTGATTACACGGATTTTCTTCTCCCCCAAAATCTGTGCAATCCGTGTAATCCGTGGTTTTACCTTTAAACCATGCTCACCCTCGGACGCGACCTCCTCGGCCACTTCCCCTCCGCCGCCCAACGCGAATGGCTCGTCACCAACGGCCTCGGCGGGTGGGCCAGCGGCACGGTCAGCGGCGCCAACACGCGGCGCTATCACGGCCTGTTTGTCCCGGCGCTCAAACCGCCGCTCGGGCGCACCGTCCTCGTCAGTCAAATCAACGACCGCGCCACGCTCGGCGGGCAGACCTTCGCCCTCTCCGCCAATGAATACGCCGATGGCACCATTGACCCGCAAGGCTACCACTATCTCGAATCCTTTCACCTCGATGGCCTGCTCCCCGTGTGGCGCTACGTCCTCGCCGATGCACTCCTCGAAAAAAGAATCTGGATGCCGTATCAGCACGATACGACTTATGTGACCTACACCCTGCAACGGGGGAAGCGCGCCCTGACGTTGGAGGCCACCCTGATGCTTGCCGCGCGCGACGCGCACACCGAGGCCCGCGCGGACTCGCTGACCTTCAGCGTGGAACCGACCCCGGGCGGTTTGCTCATCGCCAGCGGCGAGACGCGCTTTCAAACTTTAGCCAACCTCGGAACGTTTACCCCGGTCAACCAGTGGCATTACAAAATCAAACACCGCGTCGAAACCGAGCGCGGCCTGCCCGACCTCGAAGACCACTACGCCGCCGCGACCCTCACGGCCACCCTCAAACCGGGGCAAACGCTCGTTCTCGCCTTCACGCTAGGTAGGGGCGTTCAATTGAACACCGCTACCTTAGATTGGCACGCTACGCAGTCCCTCGCCGCCGAGCGCGCGCGCCACGCCGACCTCATCGCCCAGGCGGAGATGCAAAGCGACTACGATTGGGTTCAGCAACTCGTCCTGGCCGCCGACCAATTCATCGTCCGGCGCGACGCCGGGCAAACCGTCATCGCCGGGTATCACTGGTTTGGCGATTGGGGCCGCGACACCATGATCGCGCTCCCCGGCCTTACACTCACCCCGGGTCGCCCTGAGATCGCCGCCGCCATTCTCCGCACCTTTGCCCGCTATGTCAGCGAGGGCATGCTCCCCAATCGCTTCCCCGACGAAGGCGAACAGCCCGAATACAATACCGTGGACGCGACCTTGTGGTATTTCCACGCCCTCGAGCAATACACCGAAGCCTCCGGCGATGAAACCGTGGTGCGGGAGTTGTTCCCCATTCTCGAAGATATCATCGGCTGGCATTTGCGCGGCACTCGTTACCAAATTCATCTGGACCCCGCCGACGGCCTGATTTATGCCGGACAACCCGGCGTGCAACTCACGTGGATGGATGCCAAAGTGGAAGACTGGGTCGTGACCCCGCGCATTGGCAAGCCCGTGGAAATCAATGCCCTGTGGATTAACGCCCTGCGGGTGATGGAAGCCTTGTGCCAAAAGCTAAAACTCAAACCCCAGCACGCTTACGCTGAGCTGGCCGCCAAAGCCAGCGCCAGTTTCCAGAAATTTTGGTACTCCGAGGGAGGCTATCTTTACGATGTGCTTGACACCGCCAGTGGCGCGGACGCCTCCTTGCGCCCCAACCAACTCTTCGCCATCTCGCTCCCGCACGGCCCGCTCGCCGACCCCGGGCAAAAAGCCCGCGCCCGCCTCGTCGTGGATAAATGCGCCGAGCAACTGGTCACCTCCTATGGTTTGCGCTCCCTCGCGCCTACGCACCCCGATTACACCGGCACATTCACGGGTGACCGCTGGGCGCGCGATGGCGCTTACCATCAGGGCACCGTGTGGGGCTGGCTCATCGGCCCGTTTGTCGAGGCGCACTATAAAGTTTATGGTGATGTCTATGCCGCGCGTTCGTTCCTCACGCCCTTCGAGCAACACCTCGCCGACTTCGGCCTGGGTTCCATTGCCGAAGTCTTCGAAGGCGACCCGCCCTTTGTGGCGCGCGGGTGCATGGCTCAAGCCTGGAGCGTGGCGGAGGTGTTGCGGTTGTGGGCGAAATTGAAGGGGTGATGCCGAGCTGGCTTAACTTTGCTTGAGCCAATCTGCCAGATGATTTTTAATGCGCTTAAGACGTATGGAGTCAATCTGGCCGATGGCCCCCAACAACAAATTCCCCTCCACCACCGCGAGACGGCTAATTCTAATCACGCTGGCGCTTTTCAACCCGCTCTGGGAAAAATCGGCGTCACTTTCTGTCAGGGTTTCATCGAAATTGGGAAGTCCCTGATGCACTTGTGATGAAATCATGCAAATGAGCCAGTCATCCCGCTCACCGGGCAATTTGTTCAACAACAGCGCCGGGCGGAGTTTGCCCGCGCCTAAATCGGTGTGCGGAAAACGAAATAAAACGACCTGCCCCGGCGTTTTCATGCGAAGATAATTTTCAAATCGGCCCGGGTATAGACCGGCTGGGCTTCATCTTCCAGCCCGCGCATGGCCAAAGCCAGTGACAAACCGGGCCAGTCCTCATCCTCACTGGCGGCTTCTTTTTCGGCTTTGACGAGCAAATACTCAACAAAGTCCAGCACTTCCGTTTGGAAGGCGTCGGGTAGTTTGCGAATGTGATGTTGAATTTTTTCAGCGATGGTCATTGTTACCTCCAGTCCGCTTTTAGTATAGCATCATCCACTTTTTTGTCGAAAGGATTCTCCCGTGATAGATCGCCCTCACCTAAAAACCCTCCTCGCTCAGGAAGAACAGCGCTTCACCCAAACTCATCCGCGCTCATTAGAGCTTTCTCAGCGCGCCCAACAACACCTGCTCGCGGGTGTGCCCATGAATTGGATGGTGAAATGGGCGGGCAACTTCCCGGTGTTTGTGGCCGAGGGGCAGGGCGCGCATTTTACGGATGTGGATGGGCATACGTACCTCGACCTATGCCTCGGCGACACGGGCGCGATGACCGGCCACGCCCCCGCCGCTTCGGTGGAAGCCATTGTGGAGCGCATCCGGCGCGGGGTCACGTTCATGCTCCCCACCGAAGATTCTCTGTGGGTGGGGGCGGAACTGGCGCGCCGCTTCGGGTTGCCGTATTGGCAATTTGCGCTCACCGCCACCGACGCCAATCGGTTCGCGCTCCGGCTCGCGCGGCAGATCACCGGGCGGCAGAAAATCCTGGTTTTCAATTGGTGTTATCACGGCACGGTGGATGAGAC
>CAYUFY010000465.1:0-3943 GCA_964443795.1 uncultured Anaerolineales bacterium
TATCACATGGTGCCATGTGCTGAGCGCCACGTAGGGCGCTTCATATCTAACCACTTGTGCCAAAATGTGTGGATAGTTCAGGTGCATCAACGCCGTGGTGCGGTTAGCCCCATCCAAAACCACGAACCGGTCATCGCCCTCACCCATGGGGGTGACAATCGGCGGATTCTTGAGCAGGCCCTCCGCCTCCAGTCGCACGGCGAGTGGGGCCGTGCGCTGGGCGTCGTTATATTCGTGCTCGACAATCATATCGAGCGCGATAATGCGGAGGTCGGGGGTGTCGGTGCTTTGGGAGGGGTGGAGTTGAGTGGTCATGGCTGGTAATTAGTAATTAGTAATTAGCGGCTCACCAATTACTAATTACCAATCGCTAATTACTTGGAATGGGTCGCCAGATAATCCAAAATATCAATCTTGGTCAAAATCCCCGTGACCCGGCCCCCGTCAATCACCACCGCCACTTGCCGGTTGACGAACACCGACATCAGGCTTTCGAGCGGGGCATCTGGCCCGATAGTTGCAACATCCGTCCGCACCAGTGCGGCGATGGTGTCGGTGGGCGTGTATTTATTGCCCAAGACCATGTGGTTGAGCAAGTCCACTTCGGTGACCAGGCCTGCCAATTGTCCGTCCGGCCCGATGACCGGAACTTGCGAAATATCGTGGGCCTTCATTTGGGCGATGACCGCGCTGACCGGGTCGCCCGGCGCGGCGGTGATGACCTCGCGCAGTTTCTTGGTCCCCAGCACTTCGGCGGCGTTCGCCCCCGCCCACGCGGACTCGAGGAACCCGTTCTCGCGCATCCACTCATCGTCGAAGATTTTGGTGAGATAGCGCGAGCCCGAGTCCGGCAGGATGACCACCACCAACCGGTCGGCGTCGAGATTGCGGCAATAGCGCAGGGCCGCGGCCACCGCCGTCCCCGACGAGCCGCCGCAGAAAATGCCTTCTTCGCGCACCAAGCGGCGGGTGGTCAGGAAAGTTTCTTTATCGCCAACTTGTAACACCTCATCCACGTAAGATAAGTCAAGCGCGGTGGGCAGAAAATCTTCACCGATGCCCTCGATCTTGTAGGTCTTGGGATGTGGGTCACTGGGAATGTGTCCGAGTTTGTGAGTTTCGTAAAGCAACGAGCCGACCGGGTCCACCCCGACGATGCGGATTTTGGGATTCTTCTCTTTGAGATATTTACCGATGCCTGTAATTGTCCCGCCCGTGCCCATGCCGATAATCACATCGGTGACTTTGCCCGCCGTCTGCTCCCAAATTTCGGGCCCGGTGGAGACATAGTGACTGCGCGGGTTTTCGGGATTATGGTATTGGTTGGCGAGAATGGCATTGGGCGTTTCGGAAACGATGCGTTCGGAGACTTTGTAATAACTGCGCTCGTCGTCCGGCGCGACGGCGGTGGGCGTGATGATGACTTTCGAGCCGTACGCGCGGAGCAGGCGGATCTTGTCAATGCTCATCTTGTCGGGCATGACGAACACGGTCTTGTAGCCTTTGATGGCGGCGACAATGGCCAGCCCCACCCCGGTGTTGCCCGACGTGGCTTCGACGATGGTGCCGCCGGGTTTCAGCCGGCCCTCGCGCTCGGCGGCTTCGACGATATTGAGCGCGATCCGGTCTTTGACCGAGCCGCCAGGGTTGAAAAATTCCACCTTGACGGCGAGGGTACATTGCAGACCGCGCGCCACGCGGTTGAGCCGCACCAGCGGTGTCTGGCCGATGGTGGCGAGGATGTTGTCATAGATTTGGGTTTCGGGCATGAGGGCACTCCGAGCGAAAGGATGATGAAGTTAAGGTAGAGTACCACAGAATAAAGTGAGACTCAAACGAAAAATCTGAAATCCCAAATCTCAAACCCACCGTGTACGATTGGCTTATTTTTGTTCGCCGTTATAATTGTGCCAGTATTTTATTTAAGGAGAGCCACATGAAAAAAATTCTGATTGCGTTCCTGGCCGTTTGTTTGGTGCTGACCTCGGCGGCCCCGGCGTTTGCTGATACCACCTATGTGGTGCAAACCGGCGATACCCTGTATCGTATCGCGCTTAAGTTCAACGTCAGCCAGAGCGCCATTGTCACCGCCAATGGCATCACCAACCCCGCGCTCATTTTTGTTGGGCAGACCCTCATCATCCCAACTTCCGGGACGGTGGTCACGCCGCCAGCGGCCACCACCCCACCGCCGAGCGCGACGGGCACACCTCCCCCGACGGGCGGGGCCAGTTACATCGTGCGGGCCGGGGACACGCTCTCGTCCATCGCGACCAAGTTCGGGGTCACGCTGAATGCGCTGGTCGCGGCGAACGGTCTCTCGAATGCGAATCTAATTTTTGTGGGCCAGCAGTTGCTCATCCCGGTCATCGGCGCGACGCCTACGCCGCCCGTCATCCTGCCGCCGCCCGCCGCGACCCCCACGCCGACGACCCCGCCCAGCGGTAATACCACGTATGTGGTGCAGGGGGGCGATACACTGTTTGCGATTGCGGCGCGGTTGGGTGTGAGCGCGCAGGCGATTATCGCCGCGAATGGTTTGACCAACCCCAACCTGTTGTTTGTCGGCCAACAATTGATTATCCCCGCCCCCGGCGCAACGGCGACCCCCGCCGCGACCGCCACCCTCGGCGCCACTGCCACCAATGCCCCGCCGCCTGCGGGCACAGGTGGCTTTGAGTTGGGCGGCCAGGTGAGCGCCTTCAACGCGGTGGATAAGATGAAGCAGGCGGGTATGACCTGGGTGAAAATTCAGATCAAGTGGTCGCCCGGCCTCACCGCTTCGGGCGATGTCATCAACGACGCACACAGCAAGGGCTTCAAGGTGTTGTTCAGTGTGGCCGGTTCGAACCCCAATGATATTTCCGGCGGCGCGAACTTTGACAGCTACGCGACCTATGTGGGCGAACTCGCGCGGTTGGGCGCGGACGCGATTGAAGTCTGGAACGAGATGAACATTGATCGTGAGTGGCCCGCTGGGCAGATCAATCCGACCACCTATGTGGATCTGCTCCGCCGCTCATATAATGCCATCAAAGCCAAGAATAGCAAAACGCTGGTTATCTCCGGCGCGCCTTCGCCCACGGGCGCAGAAGGCGCGTTTGGCCTCGACCATGTGTGGAACGATGACCGCTACATCAACGGCATGGCGGCGGCGGGCGCGGCCAACTACGCGGATTGCATCGGCGTGCATTACAACGAGGGCATTATCAGCCCCACCCAGGCCTCCGGCGACCCGCGCGATAGCTACTACACCCGCTACTATCCCGGCATGATCAGCGCGTATTACAACGCGTTCGGCGGCAAACGGCAGTTGTGTTTTACCGAACTGGGCTATCTCACCGCCGAGGGCTATCCGCCGCTCCCGCCGTTCTTCGGGTGGGGCGGTAGCACCACCATTGCCCAGCAAGCGCAGTGGTTGGGCGAGGCCGCCAGCCTGAGCAAGAGCGGCGGTAAGACTCGCTTGTTGATTGTTTTCAACGTGGACTTCACGGTCTATGGCGATGATCCGCAGGCCGGGTTTGCCATCATCCGCGCCGATGGCTCGTGCCCGGCCTGCGCGAAGTTGGGGGCGGTGGTGGGCAGTAGATAGGTATGTAAGTGTGAGAGTGCGGAAGTGAGTATGTGACTGGAGCGCCGCTGAGGCGCTCCAGTTTTTTAGTCGCGGCCGGGGTTATGAATTGTGGCTCTACCGGATTTAACGGGAAACCGATGTGGGTCGGGCTTGTAGCCTGACACCTGACTCTTATTTGACTAGCCCGCCTAAATTTTTAACCTGACTGGCGATAGTCTTCACCACCCCCGATAAATCTTCCGTTACCGCTACTTCAGGGAAGGAAAGATAATGCCAGTCGCCCCGCTCCTGAAGTTTTTTTTCTTGCCCCACCGTGATGCCCAAATTGCCCAAGGCGCATAGCAGGGCCAGATCAAGCGCGCCGCCGCT
>CAYUFY010000466.1:0-3918 GCA_964443795.1 uncultured Anaerolineales bacterium
CCCCGGTTGCGCGGCAGTTCCCCCGTCTCGGTGAAGACCTGCGTCATCATAAACAACATATACGGGTTGGCGGCCAGGCCGAGCATACTGCGTTCACGCTTGCGTGGGTCCCCCACCTGGTCGCGCCACAATGCATCCTCCTGGTCCGAGGTTGCCCCATATACATTGGGGTTCTCACGGGGCACATCGTTGGCGGTCCAGAACAACTCAAACGTGGCCCCGGCTTGCTCCCACTTGCGCCACACTGTTTGTAGTTCTGCGCCACCGGCCAACTGCCAGAACAACTTATCGCTCAACTCGCGCTCAACAATGTGCGCGGTGATAAAGCGCTGAATGCGCGGCGGATCTAGCGGCGTAATCATCACCCGCCCCGGCAGGTTCAAATCCAGCGCGCCGGTGTAATCCAGCTCGCGGCAGGTCACGGCCACCAACAGGTCAGCACGCTGGCAGTGGGTCAGCCAGGCGCGCAATTCGGTCAGGTGTGCGTCACGGTGGGTGGCGGGTAATTCGTTCAGGCCATCAAGCAAAAACACCCAGCGCCGCTCAGCGAGCAACGTGGGGTAATGCGGGGCCAAGGCCCCCAACTGCGTGCTAATGGCACTGGGCCACTCGCCGTCATGCCACGCGCCCATTGGCACCAGCACCGGCAGGGGCGCGCGCGGGTCGGCCTTCGCCTTCAGCGCGTAGTCCGAGAGAATCTTCCACAGGGTCGTGGTCTTGCCCGCGCCGGGGTCGCCCAAAATCACCAACCGCCGCATCTCCTCCACTGCCGGGAGGATGTCGGCCTGATAGCGCCGTTCGGTGTCGGCCTGTTCGGCGGTGGGCTTTTTGATTTTTTGCACCAGGTATTGCACATCAATGGTGGTGGGGGCGGTCCGCATCCGGCGCGGGCTGGCCTCGCCTGCCCGCAATCGTCCTTGCCCGGCCATCGGGGTATACAACTCCTGCCACACCCGATGTTCTTCCAACAGGTTGTCCAGATATTGCAACTCCAGGGCGCGGCGGTCGGGTGATTGGTAGATGTTGACGATCTTATCGCGGCCCACCACATCGCCACCCACCTGAATTTTTCCCCCTTCGATGGCCATGGCCGATAGGATGGGCGGTGTCATGATGACAGTGAGTGGTAGCATGACAATTTGCATAAGAGCTTTTGCTAATTGTTCTCCGACTCCCTTAATTTCAGCCGTGAGGGTAACCGACCCCAACAGAACTCTGGCACTTTTATCCGCGTAAACCTGAACGATGACACGCCCAAGTTGGCGACGCTTAATAGGCATCAGGATAAATGTGATAACGCCGCTATCCTGGTTAGGTGGCACCCTTAGTGCGCGTAATTCTTTCTCAACCTCGAAATCTGGCGCACGCAAGCCAAAATAGAGACGAGTAGGCAATAATCGGTTTGTGACAGAGTCACGGGGAAACTCAATAGGGATGGAATTTTGTGTCACATCCTCTTTATTAATTAAATCTCCCGAAGGGGTCGTATCTGGCAGAAAAGCACGCAACCCTTTGGAGTTGGGGATGGAAATCATACAGCGCACTTCGGTCGGTATGCCAACTTTCACCGTCTGAGGCATTGCAGCTTCTAGTTGGCGATTTTGCTCCCCTTCTTCCCATACGCTTTCACTCTGAATTTCCCCGCCCTCACCAGCTGATAGTCCGTCTCCATCCTGCTGGCTGGCTTGTTGAATAATATTGCCAATATGCACTGGCCCTTGAAATATGCCCGACAGCACCGGGCCAGTGACATTTCCCATGATATTGGTGGTCGGGCCAGTCGTAGGCGGCGGCTCATCGGGCCATAGGCGCAAGTTGGGATGGCTGACCACCAGCGTATCAGCGGTAACCGCATAGACCAGCGTGGTGTGTTCCAGCGTCTTGCCCAGACTCACCATCCCCACCACCCGGTCAGCCGCTTTATCCAGCACCGGGCAACCGCTGAAGCCATGCGTGAGCGTGTCCTGCGGCAACTGCAACACCGGCCGCCCCCCGCTGAACCTGGGCGACACGCCGCGCATCTGCCCGTAAGCATGGCCGATGGCGTAATCATCAAAATTGGGGAAACCACTGGCGTTGAAATCGCGCCCGCCGCGCCCCTCAGCGCTCCCGAGTTTGACGGGCGTCATCCCCTCAGGCAGTTCGCCTAATTGCAAAAACGCCACGTCATCCACGTCCGGTGCTGAGTACCCGGGCTCAAGCACTTGCGCGGGGTGCCGTTTCCCATTCACAAAACACTCCAGCATCAGCGTTTGCCCCGGCCCGCTATGGGCGGCCTCCACCACATGGGCGCACGTCACGGCCACCTGCGGCGCGACGAGAAACGCCATGCCGCGCACTTTGGCCTGGTCACCGAAAACTTGGAGAACACGGAAGAGAGCGGGTTCGAGGGGCATATTGCTGAAGCCTGATGAGTCGCCCGCCCTCTGGCCCAATCAGCACCCCAGAGTCGGTCGCCTCACCTGACGGGGATTATAGGCGCGCCCCCGCACTTACGCAAAACAAGATCCCTGATGGGTTATTTTGTTGGTGTCACGCGTGACACCAGCCCGCTGTGTTAGCCCCTAGCCGGACTATCTTGCTCCATCAAATCAACCCCGCCGCTGCCAGCGCCAGCCGCCACGCGTCGGTCGCGGGCAATTCCAGCGGTGAGCGCCCGGCCCGCGACAGCACCCGCAGGCCCGCCGACTCCGGCAGGCAGGCGGCTACCGGGATATTCAGCGCCCGCGCGGCAGCCTCGACCAGTCCGCGATCTTCCGGCAGGACGCGGTTGAACACCCACTGCACCTTGCTGACCACCCGCCCGACTTCCTGTGCGTGCGCGAGAATTTGTTGCGCCACGTCCACAAACAACGGGTCAGGCTGGGTCACCAAAATCAACGTGTCCACCGGGAAGGCCGCGTAGCGCCCGATGTGTTCGAGGCCCGCTTCGTTGTCCATCAACAGCGTGTCATAGCGGCCCATCAAGGCCGTCAGCGCGTGTTCCATCACCCGGTTCGGCACGCAGTTGGAGCCGGGCATCGCCCAGCGCCCGAGGCTCAGAAAATCAAAGCCGTCCGTCGCCAGGAGCGCCTCCTGGCCCATGACCGCTTCGGCAAAGGCCACGCGCGTCTCGCCGACGACATTGGCCCCGGTGCGGAATTCGCGCTCGTATTGTGAGCGCAACTGGCCCAACGTGGCGGGCGGGGTCAGTCCCAGCAGACGCGTGAGCGAGCCGTGTGGGTCGCCGTCCACCACCAGTAGCCGACCAGTATCCTGGCGGCGCTTCAAGATTTCCAGCAGGAAAACAGCGAGGGTGCTCTTGCCTGAACTGCCCTTGCCAGCCAACGCAATGTGTCGCATGGTTGTCTCTGTCCAGTAGGGCATTACCCGGTCAATGCGTCAGGGCGGGATTGCGCCACTCGTAGGCCGGCACACCATAAATCTCTGGCACGGACAGGTCAGCCAGCGGCACGACGACCACGCCGCCCGCCGCTTGGGCCGATTCAGGCGCGGTGTCGCTCTCGGCGAATAGTTCCGCCACCGTCGTCAGCCGATAACGGCGCAACAGGCCTCGCGCCACATCCGCATCGGTGAGCGTCAGTACCGCGTCGGCGGGCGTGAGTTCCGCGTTCCAGTGACAGCAGGTGTGCGTCGGTGGTAACAGCATCCGGGTCAGGCCACAGAACACCACTGGCGGCGCATCCGCCGTGGCGAACCCATAGCGCGGCTGGGTGATGCCCACCTCCCGGTAAAGGCACTCCCCGCAACTGCGCTCGATGTGGGCGAAGCGCACGCTATCCGGGCAATGCTCGCAGGGCAGGTCGTTGTCGAGCAGTTGCCGCGTGACGTGACACCACTGGAGGCACATTCTGGCTTATTCGTCTTCCGGCACATCCGGCATTTGCCACTCGCCGGGGTCGCGGCCCAGTTCGGGCT
>CAYUFY010000467.1:0-3917 GCA_964443795.1 uncultured Anaerolineales bacterium
TGTGGGCAATGAGGTGACGTTGCAGTTGGATTTTGTGGCCGCGAGCGGTGGCTGAGTGGAAAACCTCGCCGCATCTTGCCCGCAGACTATACTGCGCGCGGTCACACATTGCGCTTGTGTAGGGCGGGCTTATAGCCCGCCGTCTTCGGCAAAATCAGAGCGTCACGCTTGTAGCGTGACCTACGAAAACCGCAAACGATGACTGCGTAATGTTGAAATTGGCACCGTCACCCGGGAACCTTATCGCGGACACGGCTATGCGGCCATCGGATGCGCCCAGCTTATTCAAACCTGCCGCGAACGCGGCTTGGAACCCTATTGGAGCTGTGACGTTGATAACCTGGCTTCCGTCCGCCTAGCGCGCAAATTAGGTTTTCAGCACGAACGTGCATACGAAATACGAATGTATCGAGGTAAGCCTAAATAGGCTACCATATTGCCATGAATATAAAACCCGCCCAACGCTTGGCAGCCGAGACAATCAGATGAGTCGTCATTGGCATTGGTTAATTTCCATCCTCTGTTTATTCCTCGCCGCGTGTAACACCCCCACGCCGCTCCCCACTGCCGCCGCCCCCACCTCTCTAGCGCAGGTCAGCCGCCCCACCGCGACTCTGGCCCCCAGCGCCACCGCCCCCCTCACCCCCTCGCCCACCGCAAGTCTCACCCCATCAGCCACCCCCACCGCGACGCCCACGTTGCATCCCATGATGATCGAGGCTATGCGCCAATTAGATTATTCGAGCAGTGACCTGGTGATTGAGCGTGAGTTGGACCCCGGCGTGAACTATCGGCGCTACTACGTTTCCTATCAATCCGAAGGCCTCACCATCTACGCCCTGCTCACCGTGCCCAACGGCGAGCGCCCGGCCAGTGGTTGGCCCGTCATCATCTTCAACCACGGCTTCATCCCACCCGCGCAATACCGCACCACCGAGCGCTATATCGCCTATGTGGACAATCTCGCGCGCAATGGCTACATCGTCCTCCGCTCCGACTATCGCGGCCACGACCAATCGGAAGGCGAGGCCAATGGCGCGTATAGCAACCCCGGCTATGTGATTGATGTACTCAACGCGGTCGGCTCCATCAAGCGCTTCCCCGAGACCGACCCTGACCGCATTGGGATGTGGGGCCACTCCATGGGCGGTTACATCACCCTGCGCTCCATGGTCATTACCAACACCATCAAAGCCGGAGTCATCTGGGCCGGAGTCGTCGCCGACTACCCCGACCTGTTCGCGCGCGGCACCCCGTTCCCCACACCCTCGCTCACCACCACCCCCACCGCGCGCAACCGCTGGCGCACCACGTGGCTTCAAGAATTCGGCACACCCGAGGAAAATCCGGCGTTCTGGAACGCCATCTCCGCCAACGCCTATCTCGCCGATCTCTCCGGCCCAATTCAACTCCATCACGGCACCGCCGATGAGTCCGTGCCGCTCGCCGCCTCCCAAACGCTCTACGCGCAAATGCTGGCCGCCAACCAAACCGTCGAGTTCTACACCTACGACGGCGACAACCACAACCTCGCGGGCTACTTCACCACCGCCATGAACCGCACACTGGAATTTTTCGACAACTATCTCAAATAGGAATCCGCTATGAAAAACCCTTTCACCCGCCGCCAACTTTTAAAGTTGATGAGCGCGGCCCCCATCGCTTGTCTCCTCTCGGCGTGTGGCCTGCGCCCGAGCGTGACCGAAACCTCTGCGCCCGCCGCGACTACCGCTCCCCAAACGGGCGCCACGCCCCTCGCGCAAACCCTGCCCCCCACCCCCGCCTGCGGCGACGACGATGACCCCACCCCACCGCAAACCGAAGGGCCGTATTACACACCCAACACCCCCGAACGGGCCTCCCTCATCGAAACCGGCATGACCGGCACGCGCCTCCTCGTCACTGGCTATGTTCTCGATACCCAGTGCCAGCCCATCGCCCAAGCCCTCATAGACTTCTGGCACTGCGACGACGCAGGCGAGTATGACAATGTGGGCTACAAACTGCGCGGGCATCAATTCACCAACGCGGGCGGGCAATACACGCTCGAGACCATCAAGCCCGGCCTCTACCCCGGGCGCACCCGGCACATTCACGTCAAAGTGCAGGCCCCTAACCAACCCGTGCTCACCACCCAACTCTACTTCCCCGACGAACCCGACAACCAGCGCGACGGCATCTTCAGCGCCGATTTGGTCATGGGCCTCCAACCCGCCACCGATGGCGAAGCCGCGATATTTAACTTTGTGCTGGATGTGGGGTAAAGTGACCCGGTGAATATGTAATTGCGTAGGGGCGACGCATGCGTCGCCCCTACGCCTCGCGGAGACTCCCATGAACGATTTTCAAAAATACCTCGCTGAAGAATTTGTCGAGGATTACTCAGAAGGCCGTCTCTCGCGGCGCGAAGCGCTGAAACTTATCGCGTCGGTGACGGGCAGTTTGCTATTGGCGCAAAATTTTCTCGCCGCGTGCGCCGCGCCCCCCGCGCCCTCACCGACGGCCCCGAGCGCGACCCGACCAGCCCCCACCGCGACGCAATTACTCGCGCCCACTGCCGCCAGCGAAACTACCGACCCGGCGCCGCCCCCGGAAGCGATTCCCCCAACGGCCAATATCGAAAGCGGCACGGTGATGCCCAGCGACCCGGCGGTGGTAGCCAGCCCGGTGGATATTCCGTCTGGGGCGGCAACCTTGCTCGGGTATCTCGCGTACCCCAGTGGGGGCGGCGCGTTCCCGGTGGTTCTCGTTTGTCACGAGAATCGCGGCCTCACCGACCACATCCGCGATGTCACGCGGCGGCTCGCCAAAGCCGGGTACGTGGGCCTCGCGGTGGACTTGCTCTCACGGCAGGGTGGCACCGATGTGGTCGGGTCGGCGCAAGTGCCCGGTGGGTTGGGCAACACCCCGCCCGAGCAATTCGTGCAGGATTTTTTAAGCGGCTGGGCTTACTTGCAAACGCAACCATTCGCCCAAGCCGAGCGGCTGGGGATGACCGGCTTTTGCTTTGGGGGGGGAGTCACTTGGCGCATGGCCGTCGCCATGCCCGAACTCAAGGCCGCCGTGCCGTTCTATGGGCCGCACCCCGCCGTGAGCGAAGTCCCCAACATTCAGGCGGCAGTGCTGGCCATGTATGGCGAACTCGACCAGCGCATCAATCAAGGCATTCCCGCCATTGAGGCCGCCATGCAAGCCAACAACAAAATTTACGAGAAGCAAATTTACGCTGGCGCGGACCACGCCTTTCACAACGACACGGGCACGCGCTACAACCCCAAGGCCGCCCGCGACGCGTGGGCGCGCACCCTCGCGTGGTTCGGGCAATATCTGTAAGCCCCCCCTCGACCTATGCCCCTCATCGAAACCGAGCGCCTCACCCTCCGCGAACTGACCTCCGCCGATGCCGCCTTTATCTTGCGGCTCGTCAACGAACCCGCATGGTTGCAATATATCGGCGACCGGGGCGTGCATAATCTCGCCGACGCAGAAAATTACATTCTCAAAGGGCCAATGGCGAGTTATGAGCAAAACGGCTTCGGGTTGTGGCTGACCGCCCTCACAGCCTTGTCAACCCCGCTCGGTATCTGTGGGCTAATCAAACGCCCGGCTTTGGAGGATGTTGATATTGGCTTTGCATTTATGCCAGAGTTCTGGGGGCACGGTTACGCCTATGAAGCCGCCGCTGGGGTGTTGGCGTATGGACAAAATACGCTCGATTTGAAACGCATTGTTGCCATCGTTGACCCGGTCAATGACCGCTCGATTAAGTTGCTCGAAAAATTGGGGATGCGGTTTGAGCAAATGGTGCGGCTGAGTGACGATGATATTGATTTGAAGCTATTTGCGACCTCCCCATCCGGGTCAGCAATTCCAAATTTGGCACAATCGACGATTAGCTTCCCCCACTCGCGCCATAG
>CAYUFY010000468.1:0-3900 GCA_964443795.1 uncultured Anaerolineales bacterium
CTCGCTTATACCCCAGTACTCAATTTTGGAAAAGACTTTTCTGGACAGCTATATTGACAACTCTCCTCAATTCGCATAGCCTCACCCCACTTCCCAGTCACACAATCATCTTTCATTCACCCTTCTGTCTACGCGCAATCTCTAAGCCTCGGAGTTCCTATGTCCGGCAAATTCTTTGAAGACCTCGAAGTTGGCGCGAAATACAAACACCCCACTGGTCGCACCATCACGGAGATGGACAACACGCTTTTCTGCGCGTTGACCATGAACACCCAACCCCTGCACCTCAACGCCGATTTCGCCGAAAAGAGTCAGTTTGGGCAACGCATCGTCAATGGCCTGTTTACCCTCGGGCTAGTCGTGGGCCTCAGCGTGCCGGAACTGACCGAGGGCACCATCGTCGCCAATCTCGGCTACGATAAAGTGGCCCATCCCAACCCGGTCTTCCACGGCGACACGGTCTATGTCGAAACCGAAGTGCTGGAGAAAAAAGCCTCCACCTCCAAACCCGACCGGGGGATCGCGCGGGTGAAGCAAACTGGCCGCAAGCAGGATGGTACGGTGGTGGTGGAATTGGAACGCACCATCATGTTCTTGAAACGCAATGCGTAGGGGCGTTCAGTTGAACGCCCTACCACAAGGAGGCCTCATGCCTTTCACCCGTCGCGCCCTGCTCTACATGCCCGGCGACAGTCGCCGCAAAATCGAAAAAGCCATCACGCTCGGCGTGGATAGTATTTGCATGGATTTGGAAGATGGCGTGGCCCTCAGCCAAAAAGGCGCCGCCCGCGCGGTGATCGCCGATGCGCTGGCCACGCTGGATTTTGGCCCGAGCGAAGTGCTGGTGCGGATTAACCGCTTCGGCTCCGGGCTGGAAGCGGAAGACCTGACCCGGACGCTCCCCGGCCAACCCGATACGTTTGTCCTGCCCAAAGTGGAAAGCGCCCACGCGGTGAACTGGCTCGACGAGCAAATTGCCCAGGCCGAAGCGTTACGCGGCTGGCCCGTGGGCGGCATCGGTCTCATCGCCATGATCGAAACCGCGCGGGGTGTCGTAAATCTGAAGGAGATTTGCGCCGCCTCGCCCCGCTTGCAAGCGCTCATCTTTGGCGCGGAGGATTTGGCCGGGGATATCGGGGCCACGCGCACCCCCGCCGGGCTGGAGGTTTTTTACGCCCGGTCGGCTGTCATCACCTTTGCCGCCGCTTACAATCTACAGGCAATAGATATGGTGTATACCGATTACAACGATGTAGAGGGGTTGCAACGTGAAAGTCAACAAGCCGCGCAGATGGGGTATGCGGGGAAACAAGCCATCCACCCCAATCAAGTGGCCCCCATTCAAGCGGCCTTCACGCCCCCCGCCGAAGCCATCGCTCAGGCCCAGCGGGTCGTTGCCGCGTTTGCCGGGCATCAGGCCTCGGGCACGGGCGCTTTTGCGCTGGATGGAAAAATGGTGGATGCCCCGATTCTTAAAGCCGCCGAGCAAGTATTAGCCAAGGCGAAAGCCGCCCAAAGGATATAACCATGCCCAACTACGCTCAACGTCTCCAGGCCGTACAAACCCGCCTCGCCGAGGCCCAAACTGATCTGCTGTTCCTGCCGTACTCGGCCAATCTGCACTATGTGACCGGCATTGCACGTGAGGAGCAAAATTTTGGCAACACCATGTACCCCGGCGATTGGATGACCGGCGCCTGGATCACCCCCCAGCGCCCGCCCCTGCTCACCCTGCCACGCATGCAAGCCGATTTTCATGGCGCCGCCGAAGGCTACGCCGTGCGGGTATTGCCGGATGCTGGCGACCCTGTGGCCCTGGTGCGCGAGGTGTTGACCCATTTGGGCGTCGGGCCTCAGGCGACCATCGCTATTGAGGACCGCGCCCGGGCGGAGACCGTGCTGGCGCTCCAAGCGTTGTTGTCAACCGCGCGTTTCACCAGCGCCTCGGAGATAATGCGGCCCCTGCGCGTCATCAAGGATGAAGCGGAATTAGCCATTTTGCGCCAAGCCGGGGAAATCACCGAGGCCGCGTATCGCGCCACGCGGGATAAACTCAAACACGGCATGACGACCCTCGATCTCATCACCGAAGTCAATTATCAACTTAAACGACATGGCTCGTACGCGCCCTCCTTCCAAACCAGTTTCTACAACATGGGCCGCCATTTTCCGTTCGCATTTAACAACAAAGAAGAGGTCATGCTCCTCCCGTTGGAGCCGCCCGTCTCGGTTTCATTTGACTTTGGCTCGGTCTACGATGGCTATTGCTATGATTATGGGCGCGCGGTCTTTTTCGGCGAACCAGACGCTGAATATCAGCGGGTATACGCGTTGGTCATTGCCTCCCAAGCGGCGGGCATAGCCGCCTTACAGGTGGACAACGCTTGTGAACAAGCCGACACCGCGGCGCGCCAAGTGATCGAAGCGGCGGGCTATGGTTATGCGTTTCGACATCGGCTCGGGCATGGCATTGGGATGGATGTGCACGAGCCGCCGTTCCTGACTCAAGGCAACGCCACGGTGATGCAAGCGGGGATGTGCTTCACCGTCGAGCCGAGCATTTTTATCCCGCATCAATTGGGGGCGCGCGTGGAAGATATTGTGGTCGTGGGACCGACGGGAGGGGTGGCGCTGACCTCGGGGTTTAAAGATTTACACATTGTTGATTAAGCGGGCGCCAGAACAATCACCCCGCTTACGGCGCAGGCGCGGCGGGGGACGCAGTGGTCAGGCTTGGTTCGACGCCAATCTGCGAGAGCACGACCGCCGCTAAAATCAGCCCGGCCCCCAGCCACTGCCACCCGGTCAGAATCTCGCCCAGAAAAAATACCGCCATGATGGCGGTGAGCGCTGGTTCCAGCGAGGCGATGAGACTGGCCACGCTGGCCTGCACATAGCGCATACTCAGGGTATATAGCCCAAACCCGATTAACGACGGGCCAAACGCCAACACCGCGAGAATGGCCCATCCACTCCACTCGCGCATGGTGAACAGGGTATCGGGGCGTTGGGTCAGCGCCAGCCCGCCCGCCGCAAACAGAAAACCATACGCCGTCACCGTCCAGGCGTTCGGGAAGCGTTTGGAACTCCACCGCCCGGCCACGGTGTACATCCCGAACGCCATCCCCGTCCCCAACCCGACCAGAATCCCCACCGGATTCACCTGCCACATTTCCGGCGAATAGGCTTTGACCACGAGCACACAGCCGATCAGACTTAACCCCACCGCGGCCATCTTGCGCCCGGTGAAAGGCTCGTGCAAGATGGGCCGCGACAGCAAGACCGTGAACGCGGGCGACGAATAGGCCAACACCGTCGCCACCGCCGCGCCATTGTATTGCACGCTCACCGTCCACAAGCTATTAAAAATCGCCAGCCCCACAAAGCCATAGGCGATGAAAAACGGCACGTCGCGCCGGGTGATGACCAGCGCTTTGGGTTGCACAACGCCCAGGATGACGAACAATCCCCCCGCCACCATCAAGTCACGCCAAAACGCCAGGGTCAGGGGCTGTAAATCGTAATTCCTCAGCAAATAGCTGATGAGCACGCCGGTTGTGGCCCAAAAAATCATCCCGACGAATGCGATGAGAACACCTTTGAATCGTGGTGTCATAGCCATAGCTGATTAAGCATCACGCAGTACTTATTGCGTATCGCGTAAATTAACTCACGCCTGCCCAAACTTCGTCAAAATCCGCGCGGTGTGCTTAACGCCCTGCACAAAATTTTCGATGACCATATTCTCATTGGGCGCATGCACTTGCGCGCCCGGATAACCGACCCCCGCTGTCACAATCGGCACTTTGAGCAATTCGGTGAACGCCGAACTGGGGCCTGAACCACCAATGCTCGGCACCACGCACATCTCCCGCCCATACGCCTCACGCGCGGCATCCA
>CAYUFY010000469.1:0-2407 GCA_964443795.1 uncultured Anaerolineales bacterium
CTGACTTGACCCGCGCACAGGTAACGCCAATTTACCCGGCGCTGGGCGACCCGCCAAAGGAGGGCGGATGTCATGCTCAACAAAGAAGCGAAGACTCAAGTAATCACGACCTACCATCGCCGTGAAGGCGACACCGGCTCGCCGGAAGTGCAAGTGGCCCTGCTCACCACCCGCATCACCCAGCTTACCGCGCACCTCAAAATCCATAAAGCCGACGAATCCTCGCGGCGGGGTTTGCTCAAGTTGGTGGGCGCGCGTCGCCGCCATCTCACCTATCTGAGCAAGCGTGACCCGCAAGCCTATGAGGCGCTCATCGCCAAACTGGGCCTGCGGCGCAACAAGTAGGCCGGCCTGATAATGAATGAGTAGATGGTGCGCCAGACCCGCCATCTACTCGTTTTAATTAGCGTCAAATGTGGGGCGGTAACGCTCCCGCAAACTTTCAACCCTGGCGCGCTCGGTCGGGCATTGGCATCTGGAATAGAGACACCTTGCGCTCTATCCCACATCCCAGTCCCTGACCTCCGCGCCGGACAATTATTACCTTCACCCAACAGCCTCTTTAGAACTGGGGTGGGTGGGGGCGGCATGGAGGAAAAATGCCAAACGTAAAACAATATAGCACGACCATCGGGGGCCAAACCATCACGCTCGAGACCGGCAAGGTCGCGGGCCTCGCGGGGGGCGCGGTCACCATCCGCTGTGGCGACACCCTGTTACTCGCCACGGCCACCATGTCCAAAGACCCGCGTGAGGGGATTGATTTCTTCCCGCTCAGTGTGGATTACGAAGAAAAACTCTACGCGGCGGGCCGCATCCCCGGCTCGTTCTTCCGGCGCGAGGGGCGCCCCGGCGAGGGCGCGATTCTCACCTCACGCCTGACCGACCGCCCACTGCGCCCGCTCTTCCCCAAAGACCTGCACAACGATGTCCAAATTATCATCACCGCGCTCTCGGCGGACCAAATTTACCAGCCCGACATTCTGGCCATCGTCGGCGCATCGGCGGCCCTGACCATCTCCGATGTCCCCTTTGGGGTGGCCCCGTACGATGGGCCAGTCGCCGCCGCCCGCGTGGGCCTCATTGATGGCGAATTCGTCCTCAACCCCACCTTCGAGCAAATGGCGAATTCCGACCTCGACCTGCGCATCGCTGGCACCCGCGATGCCATTCTCATGGTCGAGTGCGGTTCCAACGAAGTTCCCGAAGACACCATGGTCAAGGCGCTGGAGTTCGGCCACAAGTCGTTCCAGCCGCTCATTGATTTGCAAGAGCAAATGGCGAAAGAAGTGGGCAAAGCCAAACGTGCTTACAAGAAATTCGCCTACGAAGAAAAACTCGTCGCCGAAGTGCGCGCGAAAGTGGGCGACCGGATGACCGCCGCCCTCGCGCAACCCGGCAAAGCCGAGCGGGAAGCGGCGCTCGATGCGTTGACCGCCGACATCCTCGCGGCCTACGCGCCTTCGGGCGAAACCCCAACGGGCGCGGTGGCCCCCGCCAAGCCCGGTGACCTCAAGGGCATCCTGCACGACATCGAAAAAGATGTGGTCCGCGCGCGCATCATCAAAGACGGCGTGCGCCCCGATGGCCGCTCGCTCAAGCAAATCCGCCCGCTGTGGGGCGAGACCGGCCTCAGCCCGCGCGCGCATGGCTCCGGCCTCTTCACGCGCGGCGAGACGCAAGTGCTCACCCTGGCCACGCTCGGCACCCCGCGCGACGCGCAAGAACTCGACTCGCTCTCGCCCGACAACGAGAAGCGCTATATGCACCACTACAACTTCCCGCCCTTCAGCACCGGCGAGGCCCGCCCCCTGCGCGGCTCCTCGCGCCGCGAGATCGGTCACGGCGCCCTCGCCGAGCGCGCGTTGGTGCCGGTGTTGCCCTCCATCGAAGATTTCCCCTACACCTTGCGCCTAGTCTCCGAAGTCCTCTCCTCGAATGGCTCGACTTCGATGGCTTCGGTGTGCGGCTCGACCCTCGCCCTCATGGACGCGGGCGTGCCGATCACCGCTCCGGTCGCGGGCATCGCGATGGGCCTGGTGAAGGACGAGAACGGCTATGCCATCCTGACTGATATTCAAGGCGTCGAAGATCACCTCGGCGACATGGATTTTAAAGTGGCCGGCACGGCCATGGGCATCACTGCTTTGCAGATGGACATCAAAATCAAAGGCATCACGCCCCAAATCATGGCCGAGGCTTTGGCCCAGGCCCGTGAGGCGCGCGGCGAGATTCTCGGCGTCATTGCCAGCATCCTGCCCGCCCCGCGCGCCGACCTCTCGGTCTACGCGCCGCGCATGACCACCCTGCACATTGACCCCGAAAAGATTGGCGCGGTCATTGGGCCGGGCGGCAAGATGATCCGCAAGATTCAAGACGAGACCGGCGTGAAGATTGATATCGAAGA
>CAYUFY010000469.1:2507-3893 GCA_964443795.1 uncultured Anaerolineales bacterium
CAAGCGCTGGAGCGGGACCGCAAACCCAGCGAACGTGGAGGTGGCGGTGACCGGGGCGGGCGCGGTGGGGATCGCGGTGGTCGCCCCGGGGGTGACCGGGGTGGGCGCGATCGCGGCCCCCGGCGATAATCTGTCAAAGCCGGCCTGTCCTACATCTATTTGTTCCCGTGTAGGGGCGACGCATGCGTCGCCCCTACTTGTTTAATCACCTCTTGCGCGTAGAATCATCCTATGCGCCCACGTTGGTCTCGCACCGCCAAAATCATCACCATCGTTTTCTGCCTGGTCTTGGCGGCGTATTTGCTCTATCGCTTCAGCATCATCATCCCGCCGCTAGCCATTGCCATCCTGCTGGCGTATATCATCACCCCGCTCGCCGATTGGCTGGCGGCCCGCCTGCGCGTCCCCCGCAAATTCATGGTCGTGGGCATTTACCTCACCCTCGTGGCTTTGCTCATCACCGCGCCCTTGCTGTTCATCCCTGAATTAATCCGCCAGCTGGGCGCGCTTTCCAGCGAACTGGAAACCTTCATTGTCACCACGCGCCGCCTCTCGCAGACGGTCATCATCTTTGGCGGGGTGCACATTGACCTCGGCGTGATTCTGGATGACTTCATCATCTCGACCCGGGAAGGCCTGCAATCATGGGCCGCGCCCACCTTCAACTTTCTCCTCAATGTTGTCGAGTTCATTGTTTTCGGCATCGTGGTCATCGTGGTCTCGTTCTATCTCACCAAGGATTGGATGCGGGTGTTGGTCGCCTTTGACCGCCTAGTGCCGCCTGCCTATCTGGCCGATGTGCGCCGCCTGCGCGCTGAAATCAACGGCGTGTGGGGCGCGTATTTGCGCGGGCAAGTCACGCTGGCCATTGTCGTGGCCATCATCCTCACCCTGGCTGGCTTTGCGTTGGGCTTGCGGTTTGCGCTGGCGCTCGGCATTATTGGCGGCCTGCTCGAATTTATCCCCAGTGTGGGGCATGGCCTCTGGCTAGTGATGGCGTTGGCCGTGGCTTTCATCGAAGGCTCGCTGTGGTTCCCGGTGCAACCCTGGGCGTTTACCCTCATCGTACTGGGCGCGCACATCATCTTCCAGCAAGTGGATATGAACTTTCTCATCCCGCGCATCATTGGCGGGCACATGAAACTGCATCCGCTCATGGTCATTTTGGGGATCATCGTCGGCGCGACGCTCGCCGGGGTGTTGGGGATCGCGCTGGCCGCGCCCACCATCGCCACCATTCGGGTGTTGGGCCGCTATATCTACGCCGGAGTGTTTGACCTCGACCCCTTCGCGCCGCTCCTCGGCGACCTCCCATGCGAGGACCCGGCCGCGCTCGTTCCGGTCGCGCGCGTCGTCGCCCAGGCGCGACAGTGGCTTCGCACGATG
>CAYUFY010000470.1:0-3868 GCA_964443795.1 uncultured Anaerolineales bacterium
ATCAAAACATATTTCTCCGTATAATTTTCTACAAATGGTGTTGCCAACAAAATATCTAAAATCACCGTTCCATTATCGGTAAGTATTTGTGGAACTCCGGCATCATTAAAGACTATCCCATCTTGGGCGTATAAAAAAGATAGAGCCTGATTAATCTCAAAATTGCCTATCAGAACCGCGTTTAGCGTAGGGGGTAATGTAGGCACTGAGGTAAAAGCAGGTCGAGGAGTCAGAGATGGAACAAGAGTATGAGTATCTCTCACTATTGGCTGAGGTGTGGAGCTCGACAGTGGGAGGGGGGTAGATTGAGCGCAGGCCGCGACAGCAAAGGAAAAGCAGACCACAAGGTAGATGTGTTTAAGAGCGGAGGTGTTCATGGATCAGTCCTGAGCGAATTGTCAGTACGAGGAAATATACCACCCAAAAGTTACCACAAAGTTACTCGAAAGTTACCGTGAAGTTACCAAATTTATCTTTCGAAATTCACGAGGCTACGCCCCCCACAACTTTATTGCTTAACTGTTAACCACACCCCGGCCATCATCACTGCCAAGCCAAGCGCCCGCTCCCAACTCAGGGGCCGGAGCGACGCCCCCAACCAGCCAAAATGATCCAGCAAGGCACCAACCGCCAGTTGCCCGGTGACCAAAATGATGACCGCTCCGGCCACGCCAATGCGTGGGATCATGTAACTCAAACTACCCAGGACAATCACCCCCAACGCCCCCGCACCCAGGATGTACCAGGGCAGGCTCCGCCACTCGCCCAACTGACCGCCCCGCTGTAACAAGAGCAACAACACCAGCGCGGCCACCGCCCCACCTTGATGCACGATAAAGGCGCTCTCCAGCATCCCCAACCGCTGGCTAATCAGACTCGATAGCGGCCCTTGCACCCCGACGGCAATCCCCCCGACCAACCCGATAAGCACCACCCAAAAGAGCGTGGGCATCTTATTGCCCCAGTGCATATTTCCAAACCGTATATAACGCCTGGAGCGCCTCGAGATTGTGGCGGGTGAGGCCCGCCTGGATATACGGGTCGCGGAGGGTGTAGGGCTGACCGCCCGGCTCACTGCTCAGATGCGCGTGTGGGTCCCAACTGTAATCGCCAATGCCTTGCCCCGGCAACGCTTGCGTTGATTGATAGAAATCCCACAGCGGCACTTTCATATCGCCCGCCACTTTGCGGATGACCGCATTCACGGTCAGCGCTGATTGATAGTAAGAACTGTTAGGGTTCCATGCCAGCGTGGAGAGAATGGGGATCACGCCCCGGTCAATGCAATCCTGCACCATTTTACGGAAGTACGGCTCGGAGGGCGTGGAACCTTGCACCCACACATCATTGGTCCCGATCATAATCAACGCCACGCCCGGCTTGTTCAGGCGCAGTTCACACACCAGCGCGCTCTCTTTCGCGCCACAAATGCGCGGGTCGGCGTAAATGGGATTTGTCACGCCCCACGAGGTGAAGCCCTGCACCGCCGCGCCCGTGCGCCGGAACGAACCGGAGAAAAAACTCAACGCGTCTTGCAAATAACCGTAATCGCCGAGGTCGTACGCGCCGCCGTCAAAATCGGAGAGGAAGCTGGAGCCTTCGGTATTGGAATCACCCACGCGCGAGAAGGCATGCGCGTTCACACCCAGCCGCCGCCCGGTGCGCGCGATGGCCCGCGCATACGCCAGCGAAGTGGAAGAAAAGCCAAGCGGGTTGTCGGGGCCACCCGGGGCCGCCGCTGATGTGATGGCCGTATCACTCGCGGTGGGTGGGGCCACCGGCTGAACACCCGCAATCGGCACCGATTCCAAATTCCCCTTCACCGTCCCCACATCGGCGCGCATCCACGCCTCGCCGGGCGCTCCGGCGAAATCAATTTGCAACCAGGCCGAGTCGGCGGTGCGGGCGCGGATGAAAAACGATTGATTCTGAAAGGCAGAGGCAACCGGCGTGGCACTGGTGCTCGGCCCACTACGGACATAGACAGCTTTAGCGGTAATTGTGAATTTGACTTTGGTCGGCGGATAGACGACACCCGCGCCCCCAGCGGGTGCGGCAGTCCCCGCGAGATTATCCACGCTCGACGCGGCGGGCGCGGCCTGGGCCGGAGTCTGCGCCTCGGCGGTGACGGGCACGGTAGCCAAATCACCGGCGAACGTGCCATACTCGGCCAGCACCCACACGAACCCCGGCGATCCACCGAGGTCAACTTGCACCCAGGCCGAGTCGCTGGTGCGCCCAACCACGGGGAACGCTTGCCCCTTGAAAAGCGAGGCCAGCCGCGCGGTGCCATCGAACCCCGGCCCGCTCCGCCCAAACACGCTTTTGACCAGCACAGTGTAAGTCACGCCCTCTGCCGCGACCGTAAGCGGGGCGAGGCTGAGCGCAAGAATAAGGACAAGAATCAATGAGCGAACGCGTTGGGTAAACATACCGACTCTCCTTACAAACGGGCGACCACAAGACGGGCGACCACAAGGGTCGCCCCTACCATTATCGAACCCATTTGAAAATGGCCGAATAATCGTGAATATGCTGGCAACCGGGGTCGGCATCCAGCACTGTCACCGCGTGCATCACCCAATTTTCGGGACCGGTGAAGGTGAGGGTCATTTCCAAATTGCCAGCGGCAATGTTGCTCCGCCCGCTATACACATAAACATTGGGCGCCGATTTAAAGAAAGTATATGTACCCACGCCTTGGTCGCGGAAAACCAGGGCGCCATTTTCTTCGGTGATAGCGATGAGACCATAGGGCACCGACAGCGACGAGGCGCACGTGCCGACCATGTTATCAGTTGCCACCGGGACTTCCCATACCGATTGGCCGAGGGGGACGTAAGACACCGGGCCGCTCGGTGTGTCGGTGGCGGGTATAGCGGTGGGCGGCGGGTTGGTTGCGGTGAGCGTGGGTGCGGCGGTATCCGTAGGGGCCGGGGTCGCGCTCGGGGGCAGAGTCGCGGTAAGTGTTGGGGCGTTCAATTGAACGCCCGTCGGGGGCAGGGTCGCCGTCGGGCCGGGTTTAGTCGTGGGGGGGGCTGTTACCGTCGGGAGCGGGGCTTCGGTCGCCGGGGTTCCGGCACAGGCGGCCAAGAAAATTACCATCGCCAAAATCAATTTACGCAAAGTGTCCTCCAAAACAATCGTCGCGTTCACCTGTTCACTAGAGCGTTAGCTAAGGCAAGTCGAGCACAGCACATTGTTGTCAATCAAATGCACTCACTATGACAATGCCTTCAATAACTCCGTAATACCCAACCATGTGGACCACAAACCGCAAGGGAGTAACACCGGGATAAGTAGCAACATAAATCTAGTGCGAAGCATTTGCTGCCGGCTGAGGGGCAGAGCAGAACTCCCAACAGCAAGATTACCGATGATAGCCATCGCTACGGGTGTCATCAAAAACACTCCTCCACTTACTAGGACCAGTCCATTAAGCAATAAAGCCTCAAAACCCGAATAATAGCCGTATGTCACCCGAGCACAAAATCCAATAATTAAGGAGAGAATCCATAGCCCAACCAGTCTGTTTATGCTAGTCCGATATCTACCATTTAACGAACTAGCTTCAACTTTTAGCATTGGCTCCTTTCTCAAATTCATGGCACACCTCATTTTATTCTATTGTGTAAGGGCAAAATGATAGGTGCCCCCTTGAAATAAGCAACCAACTTTGAGATAGATTTATCATAATTGAAGACTCATGGCTTGTCACGAAGAATTTTAGCTCTTGCCTCAGGAAAAATTTTCTCAACCCCGCCTTCTATGCCTTGGCAGGTGAAGTAAATCAAGATAGCGGTGATTATAAAACAACTCGATAGTTGTATTCTTAGTAAATGAGGGCAAAACGTCATGGACTGGCACA
>CAYUFY010000471.1:0-3862 GCA_964443795.1 uncultured Anaerolineales bacterium
CCCGGAGGACGTGTATGGGGTAGAGCACGAGCCGCGCCGCTGGACGCTGGCTGACCTGCCGGATTTAGCGGTGAGTGATTTGTATTGTTGGCAGTTGGGCTTGGCGCTGGAAACAGAAATCACCCGTCAACTCTAAAACGGCAAAGCCACGTTCTCATGCACCACATAACTCCCCAAGAATTTATCAGTTGGATTGACCAGCAATTGAAAGAGCGGGGATGGTCAGATAGCGGTTTAGCTCAAGAAGCTAAACTCAGTTCTGGTTTTATGGCTCAAATGCGTAGAGGTAAAGCGCCGGGCCTCAAGGCGTGCAAAGCGATTGCGGGGGCATTAAACGTGGCGGATGTGTTTGTTTTACGAAAGGCCGGATTACTTGAGCAAGACCCCGAAGCTAATGATAAACGGGAGCAAATGAATAGACCTCTTGCAAAAGTCGGTTAGCCGATTTGCGTGAGTTCCAAGTTGTAGATCGCCGCAATCAAATTGAACCGTAACCGAAAGCGTTTGCGGCGGTTGCGATAACGCTCGCTCAGGATCCGAAAGATTTTGAGTTTGCGGATGCTGTTTTCAATCAGGATCCGCTTTTGGGAAAGAACCCGGTTACTGGCTTTTTGTTTCGCCGTTAGCGGATGCAACTTGGTCTTTTTGAACGGGGTCTGGCTCTTGGCGTGGAGCTTGCCTAAGCCTTGGTAACCCGCATCCGCGATCGCTTCGATGGTCGCCGCAATGGGTGAGCCACTGTCCTTAAACAACTGAAAATCATGCTCGCTCCCATTCCCGAAGTCGGTGGCTAAGATTGTTTGCGTGTGCAGATTAGCCATGAGTTGTGCTTTTTGCGTGTGCCGCTTCTTTTGCCACTGTAATGTCGTCGTTGTCTTTTTTAGGGCGCTCAATCGGTTGTTCGGTGACATCGATGAGCACGACTTCAATCAGTGTGTCGCTCGCTTGTAACACCTTCTTGCCCGGCAAATGAAATTGCTCCGACTGAATGAGCGCATTTTCGATTTTCTGAATGGTACGGCAGACCGTCGCTTCACTGATGCCATAGGTGAGGCCGATGTGAAATTCGGTGCGATATTCGCGCCAATACATCAACGTCAGGAGCAATTGATCAGCACGGCTCAACTTACAGGGGCACCCAAACGTACTCAACGCTGAGACCACCGTGAGCATGGTCGTAAAGGTGCTCCGTTGCACGCCGGTGGATCGTTTGAAATCTTCATCGCTGAGAGTTTGAATGGTTTCGTATCGCATCCACCAATTGTGGCACACTTATGCAAGAGGTCTAATATAAGAACTGTGGCGCTCGCCTAGTTTTTTGGTTCTCTGGGAACTGCCGTGGTGGTGGCTATATATGGCGGGTGTTTTCGCAGTTTTTAGCAAAACCACCCGCCATAGGTGGCGGGTATCACGGCAACTCCCAATGAGCCGTTTTTTAACTGCATTTTATTCTTGTCACGGCGCGAGCAGGGTCTCATCGGTCGCTCCCATGCCGGGCCAGTTGCGGATGAGGGGATAAATCGTCTCAGCCATGTGCACCCGGATGATGGCCACACCGTTGAGGTGGGGCAACACTTGATTGGTAGTGAGGTCAACCGCACGCAAGACGTGCCCGAAAGCCATTTCGATGTCACCGCCCTCGCGGTGGATGTCTTCTAGGAATTCGCCGGTGGGAGAGGCCAGCGTCAGCGCTATCACTGGATCGTTGTCTAGATCGCCTCCCACCCGGGCCAGATCGGTGGAGAGAATAATCTGTCCGGCAAGATCCACAAACATAATCTCACTGTAACTTGCGTGCGCTTGCTGGACGCCGCGTAGGTTGTCGGTCAGAAAGGCGGCGAAAGCCGCGCGACGTTCGGCAGTGATGCTTGGGTCGAGGATTTCGGTGAAATGCTCTTCGTGGAGGAAATTGTCAGCGAGGAGGCGAGCATCGGCGGCGCGGTCATCCAGTCAGGTGGTAATTTGTTCTTTTTCGAGATCAGCTACGGAAGTGAGTTGGGCTTTGACCCGGGTTTCAACTGTCTGACGCGCATTTCGATAAGCCAATCCGCCCATGAGCAGGGTTGGCAGGGCTGTTAGTGCGAGTAGCACGAGTAGCAGGCGGTTCTGCAAGCTGTTGGTGAATAGCGAGATCATGCCGACCTCAGTTCCAATCGTGGACCCTCTGATGTGTCCAACACAGCCCACCCGCTGGCTGCGATGCGCCCACGCAACTCATCAGCCATGACCCAATCACGTCGCCCGCGCGCCGCCTGACGTTCCTCCGCTAGCATCAAGATTTCGGCTGGCGCTACCGGGCCAACTGGCAGTTGGTAGCGGGTCTGTGCGGCTTTCACTTCGTCACACACCTGGGCAGGAATGCCCGAGGACGGTTCGGGGAGATGGAAGGAACCGAGCGCCATCAATGGAAAACTCTGACCTGCCGCAACGTAGAGTTCCACCTTAGATTGAAGCAGGGTCACACCACCGTTGCCCATGACTTCACATTGAGCAATCCTAAAATCAATCAGTAGAGCCGTATGCTCGTCTATGCCAATCACTGGCATCCCAGGCGGCAACAAGGCGCGCAACTCTGTCAGACGCGTTTGCCCCATAAAACACCGACTTGTATCGATCTCCGCGCCACCCTCGGCGTTATTCCAGTGCGGGATAAAGACGAGTGAGAGGCCATAGGCACCGAATAAGTCGAGGCCGGGAAGCCAGTGGGGGTCTTCGCCAACCTTGTAGATTTCGTAAACCGGGAGAACATACGCACTGGCCGCAGTCGTTGCCGCGCTGGCGAATACAAGCGTTGCGCCTAAACGATGTCGAGCGAGGAGCGTGTGCCAGGCCCGACTGTCGCGCAATTGACGCGCGGCATAAGTGGGGCTACCCGGCCCCGTGAAAATGACATCCGCTTTCAGCAAGGGCTGAAGCAACGCCGCATCATCGGGGCTAAACGGTGTATGACGTTTGCGCGCTGGGATAACGGCAACTTCAGGTTGATAGTTTTGCAAGCGGCGGCGTAGAAAGTTGGCTACTCGGCCCGCCACTTGCGCTGAGTTCAGTTCGAAACCTGCCGGCGTTTCAAGGATAGCCATCCGTAGGGGCTGGACGAGGTGGCGCACCGCCGCCTCGAACACTTGGCCGCCACTGGTGGCGGTCTCGCCGGAGCCGAGCAAGATCACGGGTCCCGGATTGACATCAGGCATAACACACTCCTACTCCCAACCTCACGATTGGGCGAAATGATGAAGCGAGATGACTATGAGTGAGAAGGTTTTTCCCCAGCGCGCAGTGGCACCTTCAAGTGATTCTCGTGCGGAGTGATAGGGCAGCTCCAGCGGTCGTTATACGCACAATACGGATTGTAGGCCAGGTTGAAATCCACCAGAAACTTGCCGCTACCTAACGGCTCCGGTTCGAGATAGCGACCGGCACGGTAGGTTTCTGCCCCAGCGAGTGAGTCCACGAACGGCAGAAAGTAACCATGCGGCCCAGCGTAAAGGGTGAGTTCGGCCTCCTGCCCATCTACCGTGAATTTGAGGCGGCCGAAGCGCGTGTACATCTGGACGCCGCCCGTCGTGGTCTGCATCTCAATCGAGTCTTTGCGGGAGAATTCTTCCACCATGACTGCGAAGCGTAGCGCGGGATTTTCTGGGAAGTAGGGGAGTCCTCGAAAACCTTTTCTCTGCTCAGGCATAAGGGGACTTTGTGGATGAGTAGCGAAAAACTGATCTTTTTCAGCGCGGAAGGCCGCGAGGCTGGTCATAGGCATCTCCAGGTTAGCTAAAACGCGACCCCTAGGGTCACGGACGCGATTTGGGGGCACCGCAGGGCTTCGGGATGAATCATGGCGACTCCTGAAGCTGAGCGATGACGA
>CAYUFY010000472.1:0-3830 GCA_964443795.1 uncultured Anaerolineales bacterium
CTCGAAATCTCCGGGCGTGGAACCGACCGCAACATCACCAGCGTCACGGTGGATGTGTCCGGCCCCGCCGCGCAAACCGGTTTAGTGGCGTTGGTCTCGCCCGACACCTCGCCGACTTGCGCCGATGCGCTCAACTGCCCCGCGCTGGCCGCCTTTACGTGGGTGGCCGACTGGAAACCCGCGAGTTTGGCGCTCGTCGCCGGGCAGGCCTACACCTTAACCGCGCACTTCACCGACGCCGCCGGGCGCGCGACCACCGTCACCCGCGCGCTCACGGTGGATGCGGTGGCCCCGAAACTGGCCGTGGAGAATTTGGCGCTCAACGGGCAAACAGCGGCGCGTGGTCAAGTCTATGTTGAGCCGACGCTCAATTACACCGCCACCATTTCACTCAACGACACCAGCCCCCTCGCCTATCTCTGGTACACCTGGATTACCAGCCCGGTGGCCCCGGCCTACACCTGGCGCCCGGCGGGTCTGGTCTCGGGCGGGACATATAGCTACTATGCCCGCGCCGATACGTTTGGCTTCGTGGATTACACCGGCCTCATCACGCTGACCGGCCCGCTCTCGAACAGCCTCACGCTCAACGGGACGTATGCCCCCGGCGCAGGGGGCGACGGTCAGGCGGTTTATCTTTACGTGGCAACACTGGATGCTTATAACAACTACAGTCAGCAACTCAGCGGGCCATACTATCTCGATGCCCCGGCCCTGCCCGACTTCATCAGCGCCGATGTGACCACCGGCCAACCCTACCTCCAATGGCTCGACCGGAGTTGCGCGCAACTGGGGAGTGACAACCGGCTGTGGGGCAATGAGCAAACCCTGTATATGACGCGCGATGCCTCGACCCTGGCGCTGGCCTGGCGCGGCGGAGATTGGAATACCGAGGGCGATCTGTTCATCTACCTCGACACGATTCCCGATGCTTACGTCGGGCCGTTCCTCTACGACTACAACGGCGGCTATGTGGCCTACGACCCGTTCGCGGCCACGCAAGCCAGCACCCTCATGCTGTTGCCCGTTCAACCCAAACGCGCCGATGTGAGCGGGTCGAGCACCGATCCTTCGGCCCTGCGCCCCCTGCGCGCGGATTACGCCGTGTGGGTGCGCGACACCCAAACGGTTACGCTCCTCCGTTGGGATGATGGCGCACAAAGCTGGGTGGAAGATCGCGCGCTCGCGCCTTTTGCCGAGGGCAATATGGGCAGTGAGCCGAACTATTACTTCCAACTCGAGTCCAATAGCCTGCTCACCTGGGTCTCCCTGCCCATGACTTTGCTCGGCGGGAGCGTGCCACTTACATCGCTTGGATTGGTGGCCTTTGCCACCGATGAAAACGCTCTGCGGGTGTGGGCGACCTTGCCCAGCGATAACCCGGTGAATAGCAACCGGGCGGTGGCAAGCGCGCCGGGCCTCAGCGCGCCCCAGCGCTTCATGCTCGAACACCGCTTCGCGGCCAGTTGGGACACCGACATCAACAGTCCCTACAGCACACACTTGAGTTCAGGCGATTGCGTTCAGCCCTCTGGCGCGCTGGCGGCCAGTCTCGTCAGCCCGCAAGGAATCAATGAAGACCGCACGGGGTCGGCCATCCGGCTCGTGGTGCCGCCCCCAGCCATGCAAATGAGTCCCGCGCTCATCCCGCAAGCGTTCGCTCCCTATGACACGGCTTACAACAATTGGGTGGCGAATACTTACTGCGCGCTCCCGGCCAACCAGCACGCGCTCGACTGTCTTACCACCAAACCCGTGACCACCGCCGGGTTGGCGCAAGCCCGCGTGGATAATGCGTTGGCCGCGCTGGGGCAAACTCCGCCCGCGCCGCTCAGCCCCGGTCAGTCCATTCAATATACATTGCGTATCGTCAACGACACGCCACAGGCTTATCCCAATGCGTGGCTGGACCTCGGCACGGGCGAAGCCATGACCGCCATCACGCCCAATCTGGTTTGGGACGGGTGCGCCTACGGCCACTTCGCCGCCGCGCTCCAGCCCTACAGCACGTTGGAGTTCGTCATCACCGCGACCGTCGGCGCGCAACCCATCACCGATGTGGTCGCCACCCTCCATAGCGGCGCGCTGACTCAACGCGTGGGGTGCGGCACCATCATCGGGGCTGGCGATGACGCGCTGGCCCAGATGGTTGTCACCCACGTCTCCGACACGCGCGCGCCCAGCGATGTGACCATCGCCGAACCGAGCGCCATCGTCGCGCCGGCCCTCACCACGCTCAGCGGCGCGGTGGTGGATGAATCGGCGGTGCCCACCATCACGGTGGAGGTGCAAGCCCCCAACAGCGCCGTGACCACACTCACCTGTCCCGATGCCACGCCCACCGATGGCGGGTGGGAATGCGCCTGGGATGTGGTGGCGACCAATGGCAATGTTGTCCCCAGCGCCGGGCAGACGTACCAACTGCGCGCCCGCGCCACCGATATTTTCAATCAGACTAGCGCGTGGGGCGCGTGGGCCACGCTCCGGGTGGATGCCACCCCGCCCACGCTCACGGTGAATCTCCAAGAACAGTTCGCCACCACAGCGGTGACCATCTCGCCGACGACCACGCCCGCGGCGGTGACGCTGGACCCGGCGCAATCCAGCCTCTTCGGCAGTTTGAGTGACAACCACCTCGTGGACTCGGTGACTATCTGCGATGTGACGAGTGGGAATGACTGCGACACCACCACCACGCTCGTGGATCAGGCCTCGCTCCCGGCCACGACCTTCACCTATGACGACGCGCCCGTTACCCCCGTGGCGATTAACGCCACTGCCAATGTCTGCGGTGTCGGCACGATTGGCCTCACCCGCCAATTCACCGTCGCCGACTCGTTCACCATCGCCGATGTGCAAATTGGGCTGGAGATTGAACATCCTTATCGTAGTGACCTGCTCATTACGCTGACCGCGCCCAATAGCGACAGTGTCATCCTGCTCAACGACTCGCCGTATCTCGAAGCCGCGAACTACAACGTGCGGCTCGCGCAGGCGCAACCGGCCAACGCCAACGCCGCCCGGCTTAACCATGCCGTGGGCGGGACGCGCTACGGCAGTGAGCGCCAACCCGCCAACTCGCTCTATCCGTTCTATGGCGATGCGGCCAACGGCACTTGGACGCTGACCCTCTGCGACCGCGACCCGGCCCGCGACAGCGGCAATTTCTACAGCGCGCAACTCGCCTTCACGGCGGCCACGCCCGCGACCAACACCCAGGCCGACTGGCAATATGCCCTGCCCGCCATGAACGCCGATCAGGATGGCGCGGTGTACACCTACACCCTCAGCGGCGCCGACTCGGTGGGCAACCGCACCGCCACCCAAACGCTCATCCGGTTTGTGGATAGCGTCGCCCCCCAACTCACAGCCAGCCAATTGGTGAGCGCCATGCTCTACACCGAGACCGCCACCGTCTTGGGAGGCCAGATCACCGATGGCGGCGGCCTAGCCAACTTCTATGCCACCATCGAGGTGGATGGCGCGACCAGTGTGATCAACCTGACGCCCATCAATAGTTATTGGGCATTGGATTTCCAACCGAGTCAGGGCGGCACGCATCGCATCACCCTCAACGCGCTGGATCGGGCCTACAACCTCACGCAGGTGGGGCCGTTCACTGTGGAAGTTTCGCTTCCGCTTCCGCCCACCCTCATCTATCTCCCGCTCATTGCGCTGAATGCCAATTTGGGATTGACTGGCCCCCTCGCGGAAGAGCCAGCCCCAACCGTGACTCTGACCCCGACGGTGACGGAAACCCCGGCCCTCGCGGTCACCGCGACCCCCACCGAAACCCCCACCCCCGCGCCCCCCCCCCCAAGACCCACCCC
>CAYUFY010000473.1:0-3824 GCA_964443795.1 uncultured Anaerolineales bacterium
CCGCCCCCGCGCCGATCGTGGGGGCCCCCGCGCCCGACTTCACCCTCAAAGATTTGGATAACGCCGACGTCACGTTATCAGCCTATCAAGGTCAAGTCGTACTTCTCAATTTCTGGGCCACCTGGTGCGGCCCGTGTCGGCTCGAAATGCCCGCCATCCAACACCGCTATGCGGCCTATCAAGATCAAGGCTTCGTCGTTCTGGCGATTGACCTGGATGAACCCATCACCGAAGTGGGCGCTTTTGCCCAAGCCTACAACCTTACCTTTCCGGTGTTGCTCGACCCCGGAGCGGTGGTCAACTCGGTTTACCGCATCCTCGGCTACCCGACCACGTTCTTTATTGATCGGGAGGGCCTCATCACTCGCCAACATATCGGCGCGATGACCGAAGCCCAACTCGACAAATATCTGCTGGATTTCGGTTTCAAACCCTAAATCGTTTCACAGGACCTGCTCATGGAAACCACCGACACCCCCCCGCCCAAAGTCACTGGCCGCGCGCGCGATCTGGTCATCACCCTCGACCGGGGCATTTTCTCGCTCGCCAAACATTGGTTGCTCTATTTCAATCTGTTTGTCTTCGCCTATGTGGGCCTGCCTTTCCTTGCGCCCATTTTAATGAACACCGGCCTCACTATGCCCGCGCGCGCCATCTACACCATCTATGGCGGCTTCTGCCATCAACTCGGCTATCGCTCGTGGTATCTCTTCGGCGAACGCGTCGTTTACCCGCGTGACATTTTCCAGCAATACTCCGGCATCAACCCCGATAACCAGGCGACCGGCTTTTGGGAGTCACGCGCTTTCATTGGCAACGAGCGCATGGGCTACAAAGTCGCCTTCTGCGAGCGCGATGTGGCCATCTATGGCGCGATTCTCTTCTTTGGCCTGATCTATGCGCTACCCTTCGTGCGCGTGCGCCTCAAGCCGCTTCACTGGGTGGCCTGGGGCCTCATTGGCATTGCCCCCGTGGCCCTCGATGGCTTTTCGCAACTCTTTAGCCAATATCCCTATAACACCATTGCGTTTCTGAGCTTCTTTCCCTACCGCGAAAGCTCACCGCTCTTGCGCACCCTCACCGGCGGCCTGTTTGGTCTGTGCAACGCTTGGCTGGCCTACCCGTACGTCGAAGAATCCATGCGCGAAATGCGGCAAGATTTGGAAGCCAAACTGACGCGGGTGGGGGCGCTGAAAACCTGAAACTAAAATCGCCCACCTCTATCCCTAATCGCTGTCAATTATGTCTGACACCATCGGACGCTACGAAATCGAACGCCCCCTCGGCCACGGTGGCATGGCGGTGGTCTACCTCGCGCGCGACCCGGCCACCAAGCGGCAAGTCGCCATTAAAGTTCTCCCCGCCCAATTATTGTTCGATCCGCAATTCAAAGACCGCTTTCAGCGCGAAGCGGAAATTGTGGCCGCGCTGGAACACCCGCTCATCGTTCCCATTTACGACTTCGGCGAACACTCCGGCCAACCCTATCTGGTCATGCGCTATATGCCCGGCGGGTCGCTCTATGACCGGTTGGATAAAGGCGCGCTTTCCCTCGCCGAGCTCACGCCCCTCGTCGAGCGCGTCGCGCAGGCCCTGGATGACGCGCATTCGCGCGACATCGTTCATCGTGACCTCACCCCCGGCAACATCCTCTTCGATGCGCGTGGCGACGCCTACCTCTCGGACTTCGGCCTGGCGCGGGTGGCCCAGCCCAGCAAATCCATCACCGGCTCGGGCATCCTCGGCACGCCCGAATACATCAGCCCCGAACAGGCGCTAGGGCGCAAACCCCAAGTGGATGGCCGCGCCGATGTGTATTCGCTCGGCGTCATTCTCTTTCATGCGCTGGCTGGGAGGCACCCCTACAATGCCGACTCGGCCATCGGCATAATCATTGCCCATATCAATGACCCCATCCCTGATATCCTTAGTTTTAAAGCCGATTTGCCCTCGGCGACTCAGGTCATCATCAACCGCGCCATGGCCAAGAACCCGGATGACCGCTATCCCACCGCAGGCGAGCTGGCGAAAGACTTGCGCCAATTAACGAGCGGGGAGTCCCTGACCGCGCCCGGCGCGTCCCCGGTTACCCCTACCGTGACCCCACCGCTCACGCCTTCCAAAGCGCTGATGGTCTTTGCCTCGCGCGCCGCTGAGTTCACCGAATTGCGCCTGCTTGACGGCCACGTCGCCGACATCGCCTCCCTCGCCTATAGCCCCGACGGCAAAATCCTGGCCACCGGCAGCGGCAGTAAAACCATCCGCTTGTACGAAGCCAACAGCAACAAACTCATTCGCATTCTCAAAGGCCACGTTGGGCTTGTGGCCGCGCTGGCCTTCAACGCCGATGGCTCGGTGCTGGCCTCCTCCGGCATGGGCGACCAAAGCGCCCGCCTATGGGATGTGACCACTGGCAAGCAGTTCGCTGAATTCGTCCTCGACAGTTGGATTGGGAACCTCGCCATCAGCCGCAATAATCGCCTCGCCGTCGCCAGCAACTTTGGCGCGCTGTGCCTCTGGGATATCAACACCCGCTATGAAAAAGTCGCTAACTACCCCCGCATTAATCTCGAAAACTATCGTAACTATATTGCGGGCCTCGCCTTCAGCCCTGATGGGCAAACGCTGGCCGTTGCGTTAGGCGGGGCTGAAAAGGTCACGGTTCACTTGTGGGATATGGCGGCTCGACAAGTCCGCCTCGCCCTCTTTGATATGGAAGAGCAGACCCGTTGGGAACATGTGCGCGGTCTTGCTTTCAGTCCCGATGGGCGCATGGTGGCCGCTGGGGCCACCATTATTCGGGTATGGGATGCAACAACCGGGCAACTGCTTCGCCGCATCGAAGGCGGGGGCGGGGCGCTCGCCTTCAGCCCAGACAGCCAAGTGTTGGCCTCGGGCGCGCACGATAACGAATTACGCTTATGGAACGCCACCACTGGCGAACTCCTGCGCGCCCCCGATGACTACTGGCAAGGTGTAAACTGCATTGCCTTCAACCCCGATGGCCGCAGTTTTGCCTTTGGGGGCCGCGAAGAAGTGGTACGGGTGTGGGGTCTTTAGCGGGGATAAAACTTAAGCAACCCGGCCAGTAGCAGGAGCGTGGCTCCGGTGGTGAGCAAACTCCCCTCCAATCCAAACGCGCCGCCCGCCCACAGGGTCGGGCCATCCAGCCGGAGCAGTTGCCACTGCACCCCCAAGTCCTGCCCGCTTATTGCCAGGCCCAGCCCGGGCCCCAACAAAAAATTCCAGGCGAAGTGCAACCCGATCGGCAACCACAAATTGCCGGTGAGCATATAGGCGACACCAAACACAACCCCTGACAAAAATACATTGAGCGCCGGTAACCACGCGCCTTTGATGAACCCGGCATGATAGAGCATGAAGATGAAGGCGCTCGCCAACACGGCTACCACCGGGTTGCTTTGGGATTGAATGACTTGCAGGACATAGCTTCGCGCCAACACTTCCTGCGTGACAACGTTGATTAACATCGCCAGCGCCCCCAGCGCCATGCTCGAAAAGGTGAGCGTCCCGGCCCGGTGCACTGTCAGCCAACTCAAAGCCCATAACCCCGCCAACACCACCCCCAGCCACAGACTCCCCAGCGCTAATCCCAGGATTAAGTCCCGCCCCAGCCTTTCAAAATTGAAGCCCAGGGTGCTAAAGGCTCGCCGGTCAACAAACCGCACCATCAGCCAGGCGGCGACCAGCAATGTCATCAGGGCCACACTTTCCCGATATAAACGCACTGGCAAGGGATAAGTCTTTTCGGCTCTACCAGATTTAACGTGAGCGCGGGTCAAAGGCGACGAGAATAGGTAAGC
>CAYUFY010000474.1:0-3817 GCA_964443795.1 uncultured Anaerolineales bacterium
ATTCTGCAACCTTCTTGCCGTGTGCTTCGTTCTACTTGGTCCTAGTGTATTGATTATGGAGTGAGCCGCCTAACGTGGCGGGTGAGGCGCTGGGCCGAGGGCGACCAGAGGGAGCGCGAGGGACCAGTCGCCTCCACCCGCGTGTTAGGCCGCCAACCCGGTGAATGTTTTCAAGGCGATGTCAATATCACGCCATACTGGCCAGGCGCCGTTTGTCGTGTTTGAAAGCACGGTGATTTGTAGATCAGAGGCTCGCTTTACGCTTGACCGGAAGGATACCCCGGCATCGCCACCGGTCATATAGATTTCCGGTTGCCCATCTGGCCCCATATTAATCCACAGGCCATGGCCGTAATACAGGCTTTCACCTTCCGTCTCAGCTTTCACGTAGGAGGTGGCATAGATTTCCACCAAGTCTGGCGGCACGATCTCGTTCCCCCAAAAGGCCTTCCATAACGTCGCCAAGTCAGCGGCCGTCGTATAGGCGCCGCCATCGGATGCCCCCACGATCGGGAGATTGTAGATATTCGTCCGCCAGTCGCCCGCGCCTTCGATGTAACCGAGCGCGGTCTGTTCGGGAAGTTGATTGAAGGCAAAATATCCGGAGCGCTTCATGCCGATGGCCTGGAAGATCGCTTGCTCGACAAAGTGCTGATAGGGCAGGCCGGTTACTTCTTCAATCACCACCCCGAGGAGGATATAACCGCCATTCGAATACGAGAAACGAGTTCCAGGCGCGAACTTCATGGGCTCATCTGGAAAGATGGGCAAGTAATCTCTGGGTCCCTTCAACTCGTACCAGGGGCGGCTGACGAAGAAATGGTCGAAGTCGGTAACTTTCTCTTCATCGAAATAGTCTGGTATTCCTGAGGTGTGCGTGAGCAAGTGGCCGATGGTAATCTCCGGCGAATAGTGTTGGAAGTCAAGCGCGAGGCAGGCTTGCAGTTTTGTCGAGAGGGATAGCTTCTGAGCCGCAATGAGCTTGCCGATGGCCAGGGCAGTGAAGAACTTTGTTCCGGAGGCAATGCCGAAGCGAGTGTCGAGCGAGTTAGCGATCTTGTTGCTCCGGTCGGCATAGCCCGCCGCGCGCTCATACATGACCAGACCACCGTGGCGAATGGATATCACACCGGAAAAGGCATGAGTATCCACAGACGCATCCAGTATTTCGAAAAGTCGCCTATAGTTTGTCATCGGACCTTCTCTTGGTAGTGAGGCTACATCCAACTGCGGCCTAACGAGACTGTCGAAAAACCCTTTGTTTGAAAATGTTCAAAAAATTCTCCCACACCAGGCTCAAAAATGGCCGAAGTGTTGTATGGAACACTAAAAACTGGATGCTTTTCAGCGTTTCTATCCCACTTTTCAAAGGTCAGTTTTTGAAAAGGGACTTTTTCGACAGCTTCAACGGCGCGCGTAAGCGGTTTTGCTCCGCGCCGTTTGCGGAGCAAAACCGCTTGACGCGAGGGTTGGGCCGCCTTATTGCCTAAAACGTGCGCCTGATTTCTCAACAAAATTCTGAACGACGCCATTTACCTTAATATCGCTACGGTTTATCGGTGTGCGTAATCGTTCAGTTACGCAATAGGTGTCGCGTGTTTTGCGGGACCAGCTTGCGGTCCCGCCCATGAAAAGACTGGGCATTGGGAAACATCCGGTAACGGTTCAGTGATCAGGTCCTCCAAAGTGAATGGTTGTCGGTCAGCGGCGCGGCGGGTCTGTTGCGCGCGAGCGGCCTGCGCCGTGCGGGTGGCGAGTACGGTGGGGCGTTGACCGGTATGGATTTGGTGCGAGGTCAGCAGATCAACGGTCGTCAGGAGATGGACGTTGTTGTACCAGACATAGAAGCTGGCGAAGTACGTTTCGGCGGCGGATTGGTCAACGAAGGCCGCGGGAAACGCGGGATAGGTTTTGACGGTGCCAAAATGCGCTTCAATCCGGGGATTGTCATTGGGCGTCCGCGGCCGGCTCAGCAGTTGGCGAATGCCGAGCTTGGCGAAGTACTGCCGGGTGGAGTGCGACCGCATTTGGGCACCCCGATCACTGAGCGAGGCGGGCCATTGAGCGCGCGGTTGCTCCAGTAGATCTTCGTTGATCAAGGCCTGATCCCAGAGCGCTTGCCAGTCGTCGCTGGTGAATGCGGTGCAGACCGACCACGCCACGACCTTGCGACTGAAGTGGTCGAGCAAGCTGTACAGATATAGGAAGACATGCGGCTCGGTCGTGGTGAGCCAGGTAACATCGCCATCCCAGAGTTGGTTGGGGCCGGTCACCCATTCGGTCTCGGGCGCGCCGAGGTGCCGTGCGCGCACTTGGCGACCGCGCGGGCCATTGCACTGGAGGGCAACTTGATAGCGCCAAACGCTAACCGCGGACGCTGAAATTGCCGGATTTCCCTGCGCTAAACTGGCCGCCAGTTCACGACAACTTTCGTCGGCATGAGCAGGTGAACGGGTGATGCTGACCACCGTCGCCGCTTCGGCACGGGTGAGCGCATTGAACGAGCGAGCGCGTGCGACCGGCGGGGCAAGGTCGGGGTCTGGCGGACGTTGCCAACGTTGAAGCGTCCGGGGCGTCAACCCGAGCACCGCACAGGCGCGTTTGGCGCTTAAGCCGTCCGCCACGGCCGCCGCCACCCAGGTCTGAATCATTTGGCGGGTCTCCGGCGGGAGCCGCTGACCGGCCGAGAGGTCGGCCAGCGCGTGCGCTCTTTTTTTTCGAGTAGCGTGTAGGCGACGCTCAACTCGGCGAGCGCCGTCGTTTTCTCTTGGAGTTCGCGCTCGAGTTGCAAGACGCGTTCGGGCGAGACGTCCGTTGGCAGGCGGCCGTGCCGACCTTTCACTTTGAGCGCGGCCAGTCCGGCCCGCTCGATGGTGTGCTCGATGTCGCGCAGGTCGTCCAGATGTACACCCGCTTGGCGGAGGAGTTCCCCGATCGGGGCTTCTGGCGCACGCGTCGCTTGGTACAAGTCCAACTTGCGTTGGGCGGTCAGGCGTGGCGGGGTGCTGGTTGAGGGGGATGTGGTTTTAGACAAGTTAGCTTCCTTGGTACGGTGTGAGTTGGCGCGCTACCGGCATACCATTGGGCTGTGGATATGTGGACAACGGGAAGTGCCCCGTTGCCCACATACCCACAGCCCCGACGACGGCGATTTATTCGGTGGGCTTTTCCGAACTCAAACAGTACGCGAAAAGCGACAGGTCATAGCGTAACACAGCGGTAATGTAATTCCGTTTAAAGATGTGCAACGACTTAGAGCAACATAAGTTTGTCCATGAGCAAACGCTCCACCACCTAAATCTATCATCACTCTTTCAAACGTCAAGCCTTGACTCTTGTGAATAGTAATTGCCCACGCTAGTTTCAATGGGAATTGCGTGAAAGAGCCTATAACTTCTGTTACAACTCTGTGCTTTTCTGGGTCGTATTTATGCCGAAGAAACTCCCACGTTTCTCGTTCCACACTATAATTATATGTTGGTTTACCTTCTGAAGAAATCTCAACCTGAATTGACTTCTCATCAAGGCTATGTATGCGCCCAAGGGTTCCATTTACCCACCGCCCTTGCATATCGTTTTTAACAAACATGACCTGAGCACCCTTTCTTAGCCGCAAGACAACTTCTGCGGGTAGATTTTTCTCCTTGTCAGTTTCCCCGAAAAGTAAACCTTGATAAACATGCTCAGGTATAGGCAGACGTTCCAGCCGTTCTCTATTAATTTGGTAGGCTACCTCATTTCGCGTTGTCAGGATGATATTGGACGAATTATCTGTTTTGGCAAGAGCCGAATATCGTCTATTGATTGTTTGAAGATG
>CAYUFY010000475.1:0-3815 GCA_964443795.1 uncultured Anaerolineales bacterium
AGAGCTGGCTTCGCAATCAGAACCCCCCGCCTTTAGGCGTGGGGAGTAGTCAGTTGGATGGTTTGAGTGTTTGGGGTCTGGCGGGGAACGCGCTAAACGCTTGGGCCACCCCACCGCCGGGCACGAGTTAGCTTGAGACTCATCCTAATAACCATACAAGCTAATCCGCCCCCGCGCGTTATCTTGCCCCGCGCATTTTTCTGTGCAATGGGCGGGGACAAGCACAACGCTTGGGCCGCGAGCAACCGCTCAGGGAGCGGATTAGCTTGAGTCTCGTGCAATAGAGAACTCGGAGTTCTGTTTGGATTAGGCTGAACCATCCTCCCCCACTCGCGGTAAAATAGGGGCAACCCCTCATCTGCGCCATCATTTTCATCCGTTGAAAAAAGGCACTTAATCCATGTTCAAACTCGAAGAAGGCTGGCTGACTGTTTTGCTGATGTGCGTCATGCTCACCGTGGCCGGGTGGGGCGTGGCGGTGGCGAGTTGGGCGCAGGGGTTGTGGGCCGCGTGGGTGGCGGGCGTAGTGGGGGTGTTGGTGGGCTTGGTGTTGGCCAAGAGTCGCTTCAAAGGCGGCACAGCCACCTTGTTCGCACTCATTTACGGCTTGTTCGTCGTGGGCCTGCTCATGTGCTTTTTGCTCGAAGGCACCTGGCATGAGCGGAGCGTTGAGTTGGTCGTGCGCCTGAACAACTTCATTTATAAAGCCATCTTCGGCGGCACCTCACGTGATGCCCTGCCTTTCCCCGTGTTCGTGTCGCTCATCTTCTGGGTGTCCGGTGTGGTCGGCGCGTGGGCCGTCTTTCGGCGCGGAAGCGCGTGGCCCGCGGTCATCCCGGCGGGCGTGGGTCTGCTGGTCAACGCCTATTACTACCTCGGCCCGGCGCAAGTGGATTTATATCTCGCGGTTTATCTGCTCCTCTCGCTCTTACTCGTGGCCCGCGTCAGTCTCTTTGCCCGCGAGCGCGAATGGCTGGAAGCCCATGTGGCCTTCAACCCCGAGATGCGCCTCGACTTTTTACGCGCCGGTCTCGCGGTGGCGGTGGCCGGCGTGGTGGTGGGCTGGGCCGCGCCCTCGGCCATTCAATCCTTCTCCGCGCCGGTCGTGGTCTCGGCCTGGCAGGAGCTGACCAGCCCGTGGGCCAAAGTCCGCGAACAGTGGATGCGGTTGTTCGCCAACGTGCGCGCCTACGGCCAAAACGTCAACGACTTCTACGGCGATTCGCTGGCCCTGGGCGGCGGCTCGCGCCTGAGCGATAGCCCCATCATGGATGTGGCCGTAGGCGCGACGGAGGGGATTGTCCCCGAGATAAACTTTGGCCCCGGCGTGGTGCGCTATTACTGGCGCATGGAAGTCTACGACGAATACTTTGATGGGCGCTGGCAAGCCAGCAAAGTTGAATTCCGCGAATACAACCCCAAAACCGATTCCGTGCGTTTGCCGCCCTACCGTCTGCGCCGCGATGTGACGGCCAACATCCTGTCCTTTGTCGGCGCCTCCTCGCGCCTGTACACGCCCGCACAACCTCGACTGATCAACCGCACTGCCACCTTTCAGGTGATCGAAACCCCCGGCGGCTCGGTGGATGTGGCCTCGGTGCGCCTGCTGGCCCCCAGCTTTTTGCGGCGCGGTGACCAGTATCAGGCCATCGGCTCGCTCTCAGTGGCCGACCAGCAAAGTCTGCGTACCGCCTCGGTGGCCTACCCCGATTGGGTGACCGCTCGTTTTTTACAACTGCCCAGCGGTGTCACCCAACGCACCCGCGACCTCGCCCAACAAATTGTGGCTGAGGCCGGGGCCACCAATGCGTTCGACAAGGCGGATGCCATCACCAACTGGCTCCGCGCCAACATCACCTACGACCTCAACATTGATGCCCCGCCCGCCGACGTGGACCCGGTGGACTACGTCCTCTTCACTTCGCGGCGCGGCTACTGCAACTATTACGCCTCGGCCATGGTGGTTTTGCTCCGCTCTCTCGATATTCCGACGCGGCTGGCCGTGGGCATGGCGCAAGGCGAACTGGACGAGAAGACTGGCGTCTACCACATCCTCGAACGCAACGCGCACGCCTGGCCCGAAGTTTTCTTCCCCGACTACGGTTGGGTGGAATTTGAACCCACCGCTTCCGAATCCCCGCTGGAGCGCCCGGCCACCCGGGCCACCGCCAGCCCCGCCGGCCCGTTTGTTAACCCCGATGCCGAAGATCGGGGCCAAAACCTTGACGATCCATTGAAAGACAAAGACGTGCCCGACCCGCTGGAGAATGCCGGGCAACGCTCCAACATTTGGCTCTTGCGCCTGCAAGAAGCCGCCGCCACCACCGGCTTCACGCTGGCGGTGGTGGCCGTCATCGCCATCATCGGAGTGGGGCTATTGCTCCGCGTAGGCCTCATCGGATGGGAAAGCTTGGGCATGGCTGGCGAGTGGGTGATGACCCGGCGCGGCCTCGCGCTCCCGAGCGTGATTACCGCGACCTATATGAAACTGGAACGCCTGGCCCGCTGGTTAGGTCTGAAACTGGCGGACACGCTCACCCCTCACGAGCGCGCCGCCGCCCTGGGGGACGCGGTCCCCCTCGGGCGCGCGGAGGTCGAAACCATCACCGCCCAATACGTCACCGAGCATTACAGCCCGCATGCCACCAATCCCCAAGCCGTCGCCGATGCCTGGCGCGCCCTCCGCCCGCGCGCGTGGAAAGAAGCCCTCGAACGGTTTCTCCGGAGTTGGACCGAAGGTGAACCCGAAAAGAAAACCGATAAGAAACCTGAGCGAAAGTGGGGATGACATCAGTTGACATTCTTATAGATATTCATGGTCTTATATGCTAAAATGTCCGCATGAAACTATCGGCATGGGCCAAGAAAAACGGACTGTCATACAAAGCGGCGTGGCGGCTGTTCAAGACCGGGCAGTTGCCGCTCCCCACCACCCAACTCAAAACCGGCACCATTTTGGTGCATGAACCCACGCCGACTGACTTACCCACCCGTGCGGTGTTGTATGCCCGCGTTTCATCACATGACCCAAAGGCCGATGCCGAGCGGCAGATGGAACGCTTACGCACCTTCGCCGCCGCGCAGGGCCTGCCCGTCGCCAAAGAGATTATCGAAATCGGTTCGGGTTTGAATGGGCATCGCAAGCAGATTCTGAAATTATTGGCTGACCCAACCTTGACGGTCATCGTGGTGGAACATCGTGACCGGCTGGCTCGCTTTGGGGTGGAACTCGTCACCGCCGCGCTGGAAGCGCAAGGGCGGCGCGTGGTGGTGATGAACGAGACCGAATCGAAAGACGACTTAGTGCAAGACATGACCGACGTGCTGACTTCACTCTGCGCCCGGTTGTATGGGCCACGCGGCGCGGCCAACCGCGCCCAACGCGCTTTGAAAGCGGCGGAGAAGCAGAAGTGAAAATCTATCGTGGCTTCAAGACCGAACTGGATTTGAACAATGTTCAACAGCCCGCGGGCGCGCGGCCCGCTACGCCTACAACTGGGGCCTGGCCCGCAAACAAGCCGCGTACCAAGCGGGGCAGAAAACACTCACCGCGATGGGCCTGCCCAAGGAACTCAATCGCTTGAAAAAGAGCGAACTGAGTTGGCTGTACGAAGTGTCCAAGTGCGCGCCCCAAGAAGCCCTGCGAAATCTTGACAACTTCTTTCGCCGTGCCAAAGCGAAAAAGGCGGGAACGTCCACGGCGCAGGTCGGCTACCCACGCTTCAAGTCGAGAAAATACGGGTTGGGGAGTTTTCGCCTGACCGGTAGTATGCGCGTGTTTGAGCGGCAGATCCAACTGCCCCGCCTGGGAAAAT
>CAYUFY010000476.1:0-3812 GCA_964443795.1 uncultured Anaerolineales bacterium
ATGTGTGTATTTTAGCATAAAAACATACGAAAGGCTATAAAGATGTCAACTGATGAATACCCCCAACCCACCCACAAACCAGCCATCTTGCGCCTCGGCGTTATGCTCTTTCTCATTGCCTTTGGTTGGCGGATTTTCGGGGCGGCGACCGGGGAGACCCCCGTAGTAGCGGCGGCAGACACCGCGAAATTAAATCGCCCGCTCCCGCGCGTTGACCCGGCCCCCAGCGGCCTCGCCTACGTCCGTGTAGAAACCCTGACCCCGTGCGGCGACGCGGCCCAACTGGGCCTCTATGCCCCCAGCGACCCGCCTTGCCAGCCGAGCCAAACGGTCTCGCTTAACTGGCTCCAAAGCCAACTCACCAATACCGGCCTGCTGGCGCAGAATGAATACCTCGCCTCAGCCACGGCCAACGCCGAAGCGCACTGCTTTGCCACCCTCTACACCAGCCCCAGTGTCATCACCGGCTACCTCTGCGCCGACGCGCATGGCCTCTACCGCGCCGCCCCGGACGGCACCGCACCCCAAGCCCGCTTCCAAATCTGGACGGAGTAGGGGCGTTCAATTGAACGCCCCTACTCAACAAAAAAATCGCCCCGCTTTTTCGGCGGGGCGATTGCATTTAACTTGCCAAACGTGGGCGAGGCCAGCATTACGGTGTCGCCGTGCCTTCAGCCTGGGGCGCATTCACGCGCCGGGTGACAATGTACCAATCAGCGATATGACTCAACCGATCGCTGGGTTCGGTGAGCGGGCCAAGTTGCACACCGTTTACTTTGGTATCTACCGCGTAGTTATACACCGGGTAGTACAACAAGAGCGCCGGAACCTGATCGCCAAAGCGCGACTGAAAACGCTGATACAACCGGGCCCGTTGGGCCGGGTCGGTGGTGATGCGCGCTTGTTCCAATAGTTCACTGGTGATGCGGTCACTGAAACCGCTGTAGTTCTGGCCGCTCTCCACTTGCGTCTCATGCCACAACGGATACGGGTCGGGGTCAGGCGTCCCGCTGAGGTTAAAATCCGCGAGGAGCGCCTCATACGCGCGGGGCTCCAGATAATCGGTGCGGAGCGCCGCCGCGTCCACCAAGTTAATCTCCACTTGCACCCCAATCGCCGCCCAGGTTTCTTTGGCCGCGTTAGCCAGCGCCACCTGCGTGGCCGCATTGGAGGTGGTGAGCGTGAACTTGAGCGGCTTGCCATCCTTTTGCCGCACATACGTCGCGGTGCCAGCCACCGCGTCTGCCGGGAACACCCAGCCCGCCGCATCGAGCAGGCTATTGGCGCGGGCCGGGTCATAGGCGGCGAGCGGTAGTTCAGTGTTATAGGCCCACGAGCCGGGCACCACCGGCGAATCCGCTACCACCGCCTGCCCTTTAAGAATGTTGGTCACCATGGCACTGCGGTTCAAACCATAGAGCAAAGCCTGACGCACTTTCTTCTCCGCCAAAAAGGGAAGCTCCGGATTACGCTGATTGAGGAAGATGAGCGAGTATTCGGGCAGGAGTGCGCTGTAGAGGCCCAGGTTCGGGAGTTGGAGGGCGGCTTCCAACTGCGCCGGTTCCAGGTGGCTAAGCCCCTGCACCGCCCCTTGTTCATAAGCCGCAAAAGCGGTCGCCGAATCGGGATAAAAATTAAATCGGACTTGATTAAGTTTGGGGCGGGTGAGGTAATTGGCGGGCGCGACTTCAAGCGCCACCCCGATGATTTGCTGATCCGCAACCTGCCAGCGGCCTAATTTGAATGGCCCGGACCCGATGGGGTTGCGGCTAAAATTATTTTGGGCGAGGTCCCCCGCCGCCACCCCTGCGAGTTTATGCTTGGGGAGCAAGCCAAAGGTGGTGTAGTCGAGAAATGGCGCGAACGGTTCGGGGAGGGTGATCGAGATCGTCTGCGCGTTGCCGATTTGATATTTAACCGCGCGCCACAAGGCGCTCAGGTCAGCCGGGCCGGGGTAAGCCGGGTCCTGCATCAAACCAATGGTGAAAGCCACATCCTCGGCGGTCAGGGGTTGGCCGTCGTGCCACTGCAAGTTAGGGCGCAGAATGAAAGTGTAGGTGAGTTGATCGTCCGAGATGAACCACTGGGCGAGGTCGGGCATGGGCCGGCCCGCGGCATCGAACCGGGTGAGGCCGCTAAAGATGAGGCGGTCGAGGTCGCGATCCACTGGGTTGGAAAAATCGAGCAAGGGATTCAGCGCGCGGGGCGCGCCGACCAGCGCCTCGGTGTAGACCCCGCCCTCAGCGGGGATATTGACCGGGGCGACGACGCTCCCCTGTCCCCACAGTAAGCCCCCCACCAACACCATGCCCAGAAGAGCAATGAGAGCCTGCCAGCGTAAATGCCGCATGATGTGGCTTATAGCCTATAGCGAATGGCAGATGGTCACTTAACGAATGACTATCTGCTATACGTCATAAGCCATAATCCATTCGCTATCGGTCAGCTACCACGCAAAGCGGCCATCGGCTACCCGCTAACAATGACGTTAAAAATGGCGATCAGGAAGAAAGCCACCGCCAGGCCGATGGTGACTTGAAACAGTGTGCGCTCCACACCCCGGCGGGCGCGGAACACCCCGCCCGTGTCGGCGCCCGTCAGGCCCCCCAACCCCGCCGACTTGGATTGCAAAATAATGGTCGTCACCAGGGAGATGGAGACGATAATTTGCGCGATATCCAGATAATCCGTCAGTTGCATCCTGAAATCCTCCAGACAGCCAAAACCCGCGATAACGCGGGCCTGAAATGGCTTGCCAATAAAGTTGTCAAACGAGCGCGATTATAACAGACGGGGAGAGTGGTGTCCAAGTCGGCCCATAAGCCGCGTCCTGTTTTAGGCGGTCATCTCTCTCGGCCACACATTACTGGGTGGCTCTAGCGGTCTACCCGAGGCTCAAACGCGCCGAGCCGGCGCTCACCTCTGCTTGACCTTTCTCCCGGCGGCGGTCACCGCGTTTCACTCCGCTCCCCTTAGGGAACGGCTCGTCTCTGTGGCCCGTACAACAGGTCACCCCGCTCTGGGCGTTACCCAGCACCGTTGCTCTGTGGAGCGCGGACTTTCCTCGGCAGTCACGAGGACTGACGCAATCGCCCAGCCAACTTGGACACCGAGTCAACTATAGCATAATTGAATGAACCATTGCATGATGCAGGAGTTCCCAAACCCGCAGAGGTGAAAACTTGCTCTAACGCTTTTCAATCGCGTTTTCTCGATATTTTTCAAGCGAAGATTATGCCTACCTCCTCGGGTTTGGGAACTCCCCTACTTTACGCAATACGTATTACGAATTACGATTGTCCCGTGTCCCGCCTCCGCCTGTTTTATCCTTACCTCGCCCTGACACTTTTTACCCTCCTCGCTGCCGAGCCGCTGGCCCGCGCGGATTTTGTTTGCTCGGACGATATCGCCTTTCACCTATTTCGAGCCGTCGAGTTAGGCACCCTTATTCAGGCTGGGCACTTCTTCCCCCGGTGGGCACCGCATATGGCGCTGGGCTACGGCTATCCGTTCTACAATTTTTATGCCCCGCTCTCGTCCTATTTCGTGGTGTTACTCCACGCCTTCGGTTTCGCTTACCCGGCCGCGCTCAAACTAGCTTTTGGGCTCGCCATCGGCTTCGCGGGCCTCGGCGCGTTTCTGTTCGCGCGTGATCTTGTCGGTGAGCGCCCGGCGCTGGTCGCCGCTTGGGCGTATCTCTTCGCCCCCTATTTTGCCTACGACATTTTGTTCCGGGGGAATTTCGCCGAGACCCTCGCGTTTGGCTGGTTGCCGCTGACCTTGTGGGCCTTGCGGCGCGCCCTCCAACCTCC
>CAYUFY010000477.1:0-3792 GCA_964443795.1 uncultured Anaerolineales bacterium
ATGCCAAAGACCATCATGGCGAGGCCCGCAAACACCACCAAGAAGCGATATTGCAAGCTGGTGTTAATAATCCAACGCATAGTTGTTATCTCCCAACTTGGTTCTGGCTGTCAACGAATGCCCAACGAACAGGGGTGATGGTAGAAAAGTAAGTGATGTACACAGGTAAACACGGCTATTTCCACCTGTGTTCTTGTTTACCATCATTTACCTGTTTACCACTACCCTCATTTTGAAACCCCGGTCTCGGTGCCATAGAGCTCCGCCCCGCCGACGGTGACGACCACCGTGCTGGCGGAAGGGCCGTCGGTCAGAAACGCGAAGTCATCCTCGATGTAATCAATGCTGATACTCTGCCGAACAAACGTGAGGGGTGCGGGGTTGGTGTATACCCACGTTTGACCATGCACATCGTAAATCACCGCCGCGTACGGGATGATTTTGCGGATGGCTCCGCCGCCCACGAGCGTCACCTCCACCCACACCCGTTGCCCCACAAAGAGGGTCTGGTCAGCGTTGGCGACCAGGTAATACAGCGTGCCAGAGCCGGAGCCGTCGTCTTCAACCTCATCATCGTCTAGCCCATCGGGAGGCTCGTCGGCTTCGGTCTCCTCCCCATCGTCTTCATCTTCCTCATCATCGTCATCAAGTGAGCGAACGAAAGCGGATTGGCTTTGGTCTACTTGATTCAAGTCGCTCTCATTCAAGCGCACGCGCACCCAAGCCGCGCCCTCGCTAGTAATTTGCACGACTTCGCCGCCCACCGCGCGGGTGCGCGTGGCCGCCTCTTCCCGGATGAGCGTGGTCTGAATCGCCAACCGTTCCACAGCCTTCTCAGTCAGCACGACTTGTTTAATGTCCGAGCCTTCAATCGCCACCAATTGCGAGGGAGATTCTTTGGGGGCGACTACGGCAGGCGAAGCACAGGCCGCGAGAAGCAAGCTAAGGACAATGGCTAATACATTTAGTAATCGAATAGGGCGTGGCATGGTGGCCTCCTGAGGAGCAAACGTTATCGGGATAAGTTCAGCGTGTGTGCTATAAACACAAAACCTTGTACGCAGATACCACTGATTGAACGGATGATACGGATTTTTTTTAGCTAAAATCTGCGTCATCCGTCCCATCCGTAAAATCCATGTACAGGTCTTTGGCTTCGGGCAATTTACTCGGCCTGTTTGGTTTCACCCATATCAATCGCGCGCCGCCGCGAGCGGTAGATGAAAAACATGATGAGGCCCACCACCAGCGGCCCGCCGATAACATAGGGCAACACGCCGCCCGGATTGAGGCGCGTAAAGGGTGTGACCGTGAGATGGATGCCCGAACTAGCAACGGGCTGGCTCGTAGTGTCGGCGCTGGCGGGCGCAGGGATGAGCACCATGTACACCATGTAGTCGCCATCCACGATGGAGTTAATCACCCAGTTCAACGTCTGCGAGGCACCGGGCGCGAGGGCCGCGATGTATTGCGTCCGTTGCGGCGACCAATCCTCTGGGTCCACCACATCGCCCGTGGCGTTGAGGTTGATGATGTTCATCGCCACAATTAAAGATGGCGAGGCTTCGGCGGCGGGGTTGGTGACGGTGGTGTTGAAGGTAATCGAGTCGCCGGTTTTCACGGTGGCCGAGGCTTGGTCTATCGTGATTTGCAAACCATCCGCGCCCGCTTGTTGAGATGAGGATGCCAGCACCGGCGCGAAAGCCTGCGCGATGAGCACGCCAATAAACAGCCCCATCCCCATGCGCCGCGCGATTTTCGCCCAGAACCGACTCGACGTGCCCGCCTCCAACCGGAGGCTGGGCCCGGCATACAGAAACAGCAGGCCTAAAACCAACAGGGCAAAGACAATGGGCGAGACGAGCCATGTCCAAAATTCGGCGAGGGGCCGATAGTTCACGAGGTGCTTCGACATGAAGTGGTTCACGGCGGCCACCGGATTGACCCATTGGAGGAACTGCCCAGCCGCGCCCGTTTGCGCGCGCCCCGGCAAGGCGGCGGGTACCAGAAACAAAACGTAGAGGCCGAGACTCACAAAATAGCTGGTCTTGTTGGAGTTCGACCAAAAGCTGGCCAACATCCCCAAGCCGGTATACGCGATGGCCAACACGGTGCCCAACACGGCGCTCCAAAACATCGTTGGCCCTAAGACTTCATCGCCCTGCGCGAGGACTTGCATGTAGGGGATGGAGATGATGAAGGCCGCGGGCCAGATGGATAAGGCGGCGAGGAATTTGCCCACAATAATTTGGCCGCGACTGGTGGGCGTGAGCAACAACGATTCAAAAGTGTTGCGCTCTCGCTCACCGCTCAGGCTGTCCGCACCGACAATCAACCCCACGAACAGGCTGACGGCCATTGCATTCTTCGCCAATTCATAGACCAATTCTTTCGGCGGAATCAGGCTCAGTTCTTCGCTGTAGGCCAGCACATACATCATAATGCCCAACACGATGCTGTAAATCAGAATCAGCACCAGCCCTTTGCCGCCCACCCACAAGTCGGTCAGTTCGCGGGTAAGCACCAGCCACCAAGTGGGCAAAGCCGCAGACTTGGCGCGCGTTGTTACGTTGCTCATTTAATGGCCTCCTCGGTGAGTTGCAGGAACACATCTTGTAACCGGCCCCCTTCGGCCCCAAAGCTGAGGATGGGGATGTTGGCGCGAATGAGGGCTTCTAAGAGGCGGTTGTTGAAGAGTTGCGGTTCAGCGATAGCGCCCTCCGCCACATCGTCCACGTCCACTTTGAGCCAACCTGCCGCCTCGCCGGTGGCCGTCACTTGTTTAATATGAGGCAGAGCGGCCAAGACACGCTGGGCCTCTGCGACGGTGGCGGCGGCAACTTGCAGGCGGAGGCTATTGCCCTGCACCACCGCGCGCCGTGTGCGCCCAATCACCTCCGCCACCGTGCCACTGGCGACCACTTGCCCTGAGCTCATGATGATGACATCATCACACACGCCTTCAATCTCTGATAACGCATGGCTACACAACACCACGCCCACGTTGCGCTCGCTCACAATCCGCCGGATTAATCCCAACAGTTCTTGTTGCCCGCGCGGGTCGAGGCCCAAGGTGGGTTCATCGAGGAAGACCACGACCGGGTCGTTGACGAGCGCGCGCGCAATCCCCAACCGTTGCCGCATCCCGTGACTGTACGCGCCAATCAACGATTTGGCGCGTTGTTGCAAGCCGACTTCTTGCAACAACTTTTCGCCATACGCGCGCGCGGCGGCGGGGGAGCGGCCATACAGTTGGCCGAAGTAAACGAGGTATTCAATCCCGGTGATGTTTTTGGGGAAGCCCAAGTTTTCGGGCAGAACGCCAATCATCCCGCGAATTTTTTCGGGGGAGTGCGAGTGGACACCCGCCACTACAAAGTGCCCGGCATCCGGCTCCAGCATCGTGGTGAGGATGCGAATAGAGGTGGTTTTCCCCGCGCCATTCGGCCCGAGAAAGCCCAAGATGCGGCCCGGCCTTAAGGAGAACGAGAGGCCCTGCAAAGCCGCGCGCGGGCCATAGGTTTTTTGTAGGTTTTCAGCGACCAAGATCGGGGGGAGATTTTCCGCAGTGTGAGTTGAAGTCATAGAGGTCCTTTTGTTATCGGGAGACCTGACAGGTCTGGCTACTTTTTAATCGGAGGAGGCGCTGAGGCCGGGTTGAGTACTGGCCGGCAGGTTCGCCGCTTCCGATGCGGCGGGCATCCCAAACTGCAAATAGAGCGCCGGGGCCACGAACGCATTGGTCAACGTCGCCGTGACCAAGCCGCCGATGATGACCAGCGCGAGGGGCCG
>CAYUFY010000478.1:0-3790 GCA_964443795.1 uncultured Anaerolineales bacterium
CGCGGCGTCGGCAAAAGCAGTGGCAAGTCGAATGTGCATGGGATTTCCTTGTGTAAGGGCGGTTGAAAATATTTCGTTTATTTTTCCAAAACTTTTTCCAGGGCGGCCATGACCCGCTCGGCTTCAAAGGGCTTGACCAGAAAATCCTGCGCGCCATATCGGATAGCTTCCATGACCACGGAATCCTGACCGAGGGCCGTGAGCATGATGACATGCGCATTTTGGTCATAGGCCCGAATTTCGCGGAGCGCGGTCAAGCCGTCCATCTCGGGCATGGTGATATCGAGCAATACCACATCCGGGTGGCGGGCTTTATACGTCTGGATGGCCTCCAGCCCGTTGTCTGCGGTCAACACTTCGTGGCCTTTGCCATTGAGTATCTTCGAGATACGCATCCGCAAAAACTCGGCATCGTCAACGATCAGAATGGTCGCCATAAATAAAAATCTCCTGTGGGTTTAAGAGAGCGTTTCTTAAGTCGCTCTTGAGGCTTGTCACCCTGAGCGAAGCGAAGGGTCTCTACCTTGGATAAGCGCGAAATAGGGCCAACGTAGAGATGCCTCGCTTCGCTCGGCATGACATTTTCTAGGCAGATAGCCTTTAAGAAACACTCGCTAAGATGTTGGGGCGACGCGGGCGTCGCCTTACGTTAATTCCTGCTCCTGCCCGCCCATGGTGCGCAGGGTGACCCGGCCAGTGGCGACATACAACCGCACGGTGCGACCCACCGACCCGCCCAGGGCTTGCGCCTGCAAGGGCAGGCGCAGGGCGGTTAAAGTGGTTTGCATGGCCGCCACATTGCGCTCGCCGATGTTGAGGGTGCGCTTGAGGTCCGACACGGTGAGCATGTTGGCCCCGCCTGCCGCGCGGACGATGAGCCGGTGTTTGGCCGCGCCGAGCGTGGCGAGTTGCGCCAGCATCTCGGCGATACCGCTATCCACATATTTCGTCGCTTCCGCGTTGGCATTGCCATTCCGTTCGGGGAGCATGGCATGTAACAACGCGCCTACGCGCACCAGGGGATCGTACACGGCCACGCCCACGCATGAACCCAGCCCATAGGCCACCAGCACTTCCTGAGGATTCTTGCTGATTTTTAATTCCCCCAACCCGACGGTGATAAGGGTGGCTTCGGCGCTCATAACGCACTTCCTTGGTTGATCACAGTTTGGTCAGGGTTAGAGTTGCTGAGTGGCGGCGGAGAGGGTGGCCGGATCGGGGATGATCCAAAAATCAGCCTGCACCTCACGGCTTGGACTAACAAAGCCGACTTGCAACATGAGCACATATTTGGCAACGCCACCATAACTGGCGACCACAATATCTAAAATCGCGCCCACCATGTCCACCATCACGGCGGGCGGCGAGGGGCGCGCGCCCACGCCCGCAAACGCGGCCACGGCGTTCAGGAAGAAACTACCGGTCAGGTTGCCCAGTTCGGCCAGGGCCGAGCGCTCCATGGTGCCCAGCGATTGGGTGGTGCCGGGGGTCTGGTTCATAATCAAATCCACCAATTCCAGGGCTTTGGGATAGGACAGCACCAGCATGATCTGGCCGGAGATCTCACCATGCGCGCGCAGGTAGATCCCCACCGCTTCATTTTCCGGCCCGCCGAGCAAGTTGGGCACTTCATTGATGGGGACCAGCCGCATTTGCGGCTGGGAGACCGTGAGTGGTTGGCCCACCATATCGGAAAAGCCGCGGGCGGCGTAGGTAATGCCTTCCTCCAGCATCACTTTGAGCAAGCCACGCAAGTGTTCGTCGAACAGGGTGTTATCAGCTAACATGGTTGGTTCTCCTGAAGCGCTATTCATGGATCTGGAATGCTTTGCGACATGGTCATGATTTAAACCCCGGTCAGTTTAAACAAGCCCGGCACATCCACAATCAAAGTGACCCGGCCGTCGCCCAGAATGGCCGCCCCGGCCACGCCGGGGGTATCGCCAATGAGCGGGCCGAGCGATTTCACTACCAGTTCCTGCTCGCCAATGAGCCGATCCACCACCAAGCCCATTTCCAGATTAGCCCAGCGCACGGCGACGACATAGTGAAAGGTGGGGGTGGTGGGGGCGGCGGGCAGGTTGAGCATCTCGCTCAGCCGCACCAGGGGCAGGACGCGCCCGCGCACTTGCGTGGCCAGTTTGCCGCGGATGGTGTGGATGGCCGAGGCGGGCAGGCGCAGGGTTTCCATCACCGTCACCAGCGGGATGGCGAAGGTGTTGTTGGCCGCGCGCACCAGCAGGGTGGAGATGGTGGCCAGGGTCAGCGGCAACATGATTTGGAACCGCGTGCCGCGCCCGGGCCAGGTCTCGATCAAAATATTGCCATTCAGGCGCTCGATGTTGGTCCGCACAATATCCATGCCCACGCCGCGCCCGGAGACGCCGTCTATGGTGGCGGCCGTGGACAGGCCGGGGCGGAAGATCAGATCGAGGGTTTCGTCATAGGTCAGGCCGGCCGCTTCGGCTTCGCTGATCAGCCCTTTGTTCAGGGCGCTGGCTTTCACTTTGGCGGCGTCAATGCCCCGCCCGTCGTCTTCGACGGTGAGGATGATGCGGCTTTCCTCGTGGCGCGCGGTGAGGGAAATGGTGCCTTGCTCGCCTTTGCCCGCCGCCGTGCGCTCGGCGGGAGTCTCCAGCCCGTGCGCCACCGCGTTGCGGAGCAAGTGGATAAGCGGATCGCTGATTTCTTCAATCACCGAGCGATCCAGCTCGGTGTCTTCGCCGCGCACCATAAATTCCACCTGTTTGCCAGCCTTGCGCGCCAGATCGCGCACCAGGCGCGGGAACTTGTTGAAGACGCTCGACACCGGCAACATGCGGATGCGCATCACTTCTTCCTGCAATTGGTCGGTGATGCGCCCGATGTGCACCACGGTCTGCGCCAGGTTTTCGACCAGCGCGTGGCCGTTGCCGTTGCCAGTGGCCCGGTTTTCAAAGTCAGTGTGGATTTGCGAGAGGCGGTTGCGGTCGGTGATGAGTTCGCCGACGAGGTTCATGAGATTATCCAGCCGTTCCACGCTCGTGCGGATGGTTTTCTCCGGGGCGTGGGTGGTGCTGACCGGCCCTTGTTGCGCGGTTTGCAGGGCGCTCCGCAGTTGTTGCGCCTGTTGCGCCATCGCGTGGTCCAGGCTGTCCTGGGTGAGCGCGCCCATTTGGATGAGGGTGTGCCCCAACATCTCGGTGGTGGCGCCCAGGGTTTGGTGTTGCAAGGCGGTGTCGAGTTGCAACTGGGTGATGTAGCCGCCTTTGACCAGAATTTCGCCGAGCCGCAATGATTCCGAATCAATCTCGTTGGTCATCATCTGGCGCGGGGCCGGGAGATGCAGTTCCACCGCTTCGTCGCCGACAATCAGCCGCACCACTTCGGAGATGCGCGCCAGAGCGTGGCTGACGTCGGCCACCGGGCGGCTGGTTTGCAGTTGGGCGGTCACCCGGCGGACGGGCGCGCCGCTTTCGATGATTTCCTGTGTGGGTTGCAGTTCGAACACTTGCCCCAGGCTTTGCAGGGCCAGCACCACTTGCAGGGCGCGGGCGGCCGGGGCGAAGCTATCGGGCGAAATATCGGCGCAGATGGGCAGGTAGTTGTCTGCCGGGCCGGGGTGAGGCTGGGTCGGCGCGGGGGCGGGCGCGGGTTGCTGCGGAACGGGCACGCTCCCGCCGGGCTGGACAAAATTTAGCAGCCGGGTGGAGAGCGGGGCGATATCAATGGGGGCGGGCGCGTCGGAGGTGATTTCGCCGTGCAGGAGTTTGAGGGCGTCGAGCGCTTCGAGGCAGGCATCCACCAGTTC
>CAYUFY010000479.1:0-3782 GCA_964443795.1 uncultured Anaerolineales bacterium
TTCGCGCTCCATTTGTTTTCATCCATAATGAAATCTTATACCAAATTGTTTTCATCGTCAATGAAAACAACAAGGCCTGAGAATTTTGTTGCATCCCTCTGATGCAACCCGCCCACCTGTGCTTGGTTGGGGATTTAAAAGAGATGGCCGGGTGTTACATCTCGCTGCGGCCTTCGAGCGCCCGGACGAGAGTGGTCTCGTCGGCGTATTCGAGGTCGCCGCCCACCGGGAGGCCGCGCGCGAGGCGCGTGACTTTGACCCCCAGCGGCGCGAGTTGTTTCTGCACATACATGGCCGTGGACTCGCCTTCGAGGCTGATGTTGGTGGCGAGGATAATCTCGCGCACCGGCTCAACCCGCACCCGCGCCACGAGTTCGCGGATTTTCAAATCCTCCGGCCCCACACCCTCCACCGGGGAAAGCGCGCCATGTAAGACGTGGTACCGCCCCTTGAAACTGTGGGTGCGTTCAATCGCCAGCACATCCAGCGGCTCCTCGACCACGCACAGCGTGCCGGTATTGCGCGCCGGGTCGGTGCACAGGGCGCACGGGTCGAAGGCCGCGTCGGTGATGTTGTAGCACACCGAGCAGAAGCGGGTCTGCTCTTTAAGTTCGACCAGCGCGCTGGCGAGCTCGCGCGGTTGTTGACCATCGCCGCGCAACAGAAAAAAGGTGAGCCGCGAGGCCGACTTGGGGCCGATGCCCGGCAGACGCGAAAACTCGTCAATGAGGCGTTGAACCGCTTTGGGGGTGGCGAGGGAGGGCATGTGGAGAACAGCGTAGAGAATGAGAGATTGGAGATTTATCCAATATCGGGCAGACCCAGGCCGCCGGTGAGGCCCTGCAATCTTTCTGCCGCGAGGGCTTGCGATTGTTCGATGGCGTTGTTGACGGCGGCCACGAGTAAATCCTGCAACATTTCAAGATCGCCCTGCGCGAGGGCTGCAGGGGAGATCTTGACGTGGTGCAAACGTTGTTGGCCGTCAATGACGACTTGGACCGCGTCGCCGCCAACGGAGATGGTGAGGCGTTCCTCACCCAATTCTTCCTGGGCGCGGGTCATGTTCTCGCGCATGGCCTGAATTTTTTGGATGAGGTCGGCGTTGAGGCCGGGCGGGGGGCGCCGGCCTTTGGATTTGGGCATGGGGGATTCCTTTTATTCTTCGACTAGCTGCCCGCCGAGGTCGAGGGCGGCGGCTACCATGCCATCGGGCGGGATGTCGGCCTCGGCGGCGCGGGCTGAGCCGGGGTTGAACTTAATGGCGCACTTGAAGCCGAGCGTCTCGGACAGGGTGGCGCTCATCAGTTCCAGCACATCGGGGCGGGCGGAGATTTTTTCGATGAAGACTTTATTTTCAGTGGTGAAGGTGACGAGGTGGCCTTCGAGATTTTGCAAGACGCACTGGTCGAGGTCGGCCAGGGTGAGTTTGGAGAGTTTGCCGCGCTGGAGCAGGAGTTGCAGGGTGGCGATCCAGGCGGTTTGCACCTCGGCTAAAGTGAGGCCAGCCGGCGCCGTGGCGGACAAGTTGGTGACGGGCGCGGGCGCGGATTTGGCGCTGGCGGCGCGGGCCGGGCGGGTGGCCGCGCGGGCCGGGGCCGCGGCGGGGGGCGCGGGAGTCCGCCCGGGCGCGGGGGCTGGAGCGGGGGCGGGCGACACTGGCATCGGCGCGGCGGTGACGCTGGGGGCGGCAACCATCGGCGTCGCGCATTCCACCAGCGCCAGCTCGAGCGGGAGTTGCGGTTGCCAGCCGCCTTTCACATCGTTGGCCGCGCTGGTGAAGGCGCGCACCGCGCGGAGGAGCGCCGGGGTTTCCCAGGTTTGCGCCTGGCGGGCCATGAGGGCGCGGGTTTCGGCGGTGGCCTCGACGAGCGCGGCGTTGCCCAAGCGGACGAGGAGCAGACCCCGCAGGTAATCCACTATTTGCCGCGCCAGTTGGCGCGGGTCGGCGCCGGCATCGATGGCGGTGTTGAGGAGGTTGAGGGCGGCGGTGGTGTTGTGCGCGGCCAGGGTGTCGGCCAGGGCTTGCACGGTTTGGCCAGCGGCAGTGCCGAGAAGTTCCTGCGCCTGTGCCAGGGTGACGTGGTTGTCGGCGCTGAGGAGTTGGTCGAGCAGGCTGATGGCGTCGCGCAGGGAGCCGGTGGCCTGGCGGGCGATGATTTCGAGGGCGGCCTCATCCACCTCGAGCTGTTCCTGCGCGCACATGCTTTTGAGCCGGGCGACGGTCTCGCTCACCGGGATGCGGCGAAACTCGAAGCGCTGGCACCGCGAGCTGACCGTGGCCGGGATTTTGTAGTTTTCGGTGGTGGCGAGGATGAAGACGGCGTGCGCGGGTGGCTCTTCGAGCGTTTTGAGCAGGGCGTTGAAGGCGCCGGTCGAGAGCATGTGACATTCGTCAATCACATAGACTTTGTAGCGCCCTTCGTTGGGCGAGAAATTGATTTTGTCGCGCAGGTCGCGGATGTTTTCCACGCCGTTGTTGCTCGCGCCGTCAATCTCGATGAGGTCGAGGAACCGGCCTTCGTTGACGGCCAGGCAGTGGGCGCAAGTGTTATCGGGGCGCTGGGCCGGGTCGGGGTGCAGGCAGTTGAGGGCCTTGGCCACGAGCCGCGCCGAGGTGGTTTTGCCGCACCCGCGCGGGCCGGAAAACAGATAAGCGTGAGCGACGCGGTCACCGCGCAGGGCGTTGCGCAGGGTTTGAACCACGGCTTCCTGACCGACGACTTCATCCCACAGTTGGGGACGCCATTTGCGATAGAGCGCTTGAGCGGGCATGGGGCCTGACCTTGAGTGGGCGGGAGTGTAACATGAGTTAGGGTTGGAGTGAAGAGTTCCTCGGTTGGGTTTGCTACTTTCTAAGTGCTCACAAGTGAACGCTTGAGAAAGGCTCGGTTCAACCGGGGTGCCCGCGTAGCGCGGTCTTATATCCGGTCCATGCGCCTTGACTTTGCGCCTCCCGGCCTATCCGCCCCGGAGCCAACGGCTCAACCGCGTCCACAGCGAAGGCGGCGACCACAACCCCGCGATCTGCAGCCTGGCCTGCAATTCGATGACGGTCTGCTTGCTGATGGGGCGGTACCGTTGCTGCTTGTTTAAGTAGGCGAAATAATCAGCGACCACGACGGCGATGCGCGGTTCGTTGGCGACCCAGGCCTCCCGCCGGCCGGCATAGGCCGCATCCACCAGCGGTTTCAAACTGTCCTCAACGCTGGGGACGGGCGGCTTCCAGACCCAGTCCAATTCGGCGGGCCAGTCCCAGTCCGCCAGAATCGCATTGATCCACAGCCCCAACAGGTACTGCCAGAATTTGTCGGCCAGCCAGGTGGGGAAAGCGGGCGGGCAGGGGACGCGTACCAGCCACTGGGGCGTCGGCCGGTTGAGACACCACAGGCGCAACTCCCCGTGGACACATTGCAGGCGGTACTGAAAGTCGTCATCCATCCGGAGGGTCAGGCCCTCGGCCGGGGTGTAACTCACCACCCAGGCCCGCGGTAGCCCCCGCGGGAGCAGCCAGCTCATGACGACATTCGGATTATGCTGACCCCGGAGGACCAGGGCCGCGACCGCCGCCCCCCCCACGTGCTGATCCAGTGTCAGAGGGCGCCGGTGTGGTGGTTCGGCTGCCGCGGGCGAGGTTCGCGGCGTGGCGGCGCTGGGGACCGGGGGCGGTGATGAGGCGACCGCGGGCCGGGATGGGGGCGGGGTGACGGTGCGCGGGATCATGGTTGGTGATGCAGCCGCCGCGGGCGGCGGGGGCGGGGCGGGCGTGATGGCGCTGGGGATCG
>CAYUFY010000480.1:0-3778 GCA_964443795.1 uncultured Anaerolineales bacterium
GCCCGTTACCCAACGTGGCTGTTCGGGAGGTAGAGATGAAACGCTATTTCTTTTTGGTGAGCGTGCTGGTCACGCTAACGCTGATTGTTGCCGCCTGCCGCCCGCTGGAGGTGCCTGAAACGCCGACGGTGGCATTGCCGAGCGAAACGCCTGAGCCAACGGCGACAGAAACGCCAACACCGGAACCGACGGCAACGGTGGCACCGACAGAAACACTGATGCCGGAGGTGTGGGAGATTTGGTTTAGAGGTGTCTTTTGTGGTGAAAGGGTAGATTGTGGGCCAGGGCCTGGTATAAAAAATCATTTTTATTCAATAAAAAGCGACGGGAAGAGTTTGGCGGAACTAAATATTTCCCCATCATCTACGATACCTCAATTGCCTGCAAATGCGCCGCCACTGAGACAACAATTTCCTTTTCCACCTCAGTATTCTCCTGATGGCACTCAAATTGTTTATCTAGGTGAAGATAGGAAATTATATGTGGTTAACGCACAAACTGGAGAGGCCATTGCGCTGTTTCAGGCTTCAACAGTGGTTGAAGATTTCTCTTGGATCCCGATAGCGTGTTGGTCAAGTGATGGCTCTTATCTGGTTTTTCTCGAAGGGCATCGAAAAGACAATGATTTTCTAGCCCCTACTATTTTTGTCGTGAATCGCGATGGCACAAACTTAAGAGAACTATTTGTGTTGCATGGTTTTGAAAGGATGGGTTCGGGCATGTGCTCACCGAATGGGGGTGAAATTGCGTTGTCGGATGCTACAGACATCCATAGCAGGCCTGGGTTATATATCATCAACCTCACCACCGGCGAACCAGTGATGATTTTAGAAAACTATCATATAGCCGACTTGATTTCTCCGCTTCAACAAACCCAACCATAGATCGACACTTGGAGGTTATATGCACAAAATCATTATTGCAAGCGTAATCATATTAGGTGGATTGCTCATCACCGCCACGGCAGGCGCATTACCTATTCAACAAACATCGGCCCCAACGCCTTTTCTCCGCCCGCCTTACTATGGCTCAGAGACAGCCAATTGTGTTTTTGATCATGAGTATCCTATTTACGATGATGAGGCTCCGGTGCCCTCCACTGATGTTGTGCATTACGATGGTGAGCGTTATCCCGGCCCATCTCAGTATGGCACACCAAGTTGTTATAGCGGGCATAATGGTATTGACTATTCTTCGCGATACGAGTCCGTTTTGGCTGCGGCAAACGGTAGAGTCGTTTACGCAAATTGGGCTGATCCGGGAGATCACACGGTTGATTACGGCTTAATGGTGAAAATTCACCATTACAACAACGACGGTTATTACACCATCTATGGCCATCTTAATACGATAACGGTTATGAACCAAGAAGAAATCACAGATGCAGAAGTGGGCCATGTGATTGGCATTAGCGGTAATACTGGTAATGTTAGTGGGACTGGAGGTGGATACCACTTGCATTTTGAGGCGCGGCAAGGTTTAAGTTTTGGCTCTGTGGTCAACCCTTATGGGTGGAAAGCAGAACCGGGGACAGACCCCTGGCCTCTAAAAGATGAGAATCCTGGCCCAGCCAGTTACAATCTCTGGGCGCATTTCCCAAGCATCTCAAATTCAGATGTGTACACATCGGGTGAGCCGTTATTGCCCATACCTATTACGCCCACCCCCGGCGGCAATAATGTGGTGGTGCAGGAAGAAAACCCCGATGCCTGTTGGACTCAGGACGCAGGGGGCTACAACAGCGATTTGCATTACGCCGAGGTGATTCCAGATGAGTTTCCAGAAGAAGAAGGGAAACCCGATTGTTATTATCATTGGGGCGTGCCAAGCGGCGTAGAAGGCGTTTATGAAGTCTATGCCTACATTCCTGATAGCCCCCACAGCACCACCGAAGGCGCGCAGTATTACATTCACCATCAAGGCATATCCAGCCGGGCGGTTGTGCATCAAGCGCAGTATGGGGCTAATGCGTCGAGCCCTTGGGCTTATTTGGGCAAATACACTTTCAATGGCGACGCGGAATATATCGCATTGACCAATGTTACATTGGATGTTTCGAGAGACTTCTCCGTCGTCGCCGACGCGGTGATGTTTGTGCCTTCCACTGACGGACCACCGCCGACCCCTATGCCCGCGCCGCCCCAAACCATCATCCGGGCGCGACTGGATGGCAACGCGCAGGATGATATGGGCCACAGCAGTGCGGTGTTTGGCGCTGTGCCCATTTACCCCGGCTATAGCGGGGCAGATGGCGGCGCTTATCACTTTGACCCAAGCGACGGCAGTGCCGATAAGATTTCCTTCTCTGCCAATAGCGGCTCCACTGATTTCCAACTCGGCAACACGTCGGACAACTCCTTTACCGTCGAACTATGGTTCCGCCCGGATGCCACCGCAACGGGCGAGCGCACCTTGGCGAATGCCTATTACAACGGCAACTCTGACGGCGCGCCGGGCACCAACCTCAAAGGCTGGAAATTGAACTATGACCTCGGCACGCACACGTTGAAGTTCAAAATATATGCTGGCTCGGACACCCCGGTGGCGGAAGAAACCCTCTGGGTGGATTTGGGCGAGGGCGATCCCTTAATCGCCACCCCTGAGCCGAATTACGCGCCGTGGATTTATGTGCGCGCCATCAAAAATGGTGAGCGCGATAAACTTTATCTATGCGCTGGGCTAAACCTTATCCCTCCAACGCTTTCCACCGGAACAGATTTTGCACAAGCCGTTACCTATTACCCTGTCACGCAAGTAGATCTCGGCGTGGATTACAACTGGACAAACACCCCGGTAATACGCGACCTCAGCCGGAGTTGGCGTGGCGATTTGGATGAATTTCAATATAAGAACTGGGCCGACCATTCGGGGAGTTGTGCCTTAGCGCCCTTGCCTACCTCCACGAACACAGCAACACCCACACCCACTTTGCCTCCGGCGACAGCATTGCCCCCAGCGCGCGTGGCCTATGTCTCCATGAATGAAGGGTGGGCCACACCCATCCGGGTGGTGAATAAACTGGGCACGCCTCAGCCTGTACCCACCGTTGCGAATGTAACGATTGTGCCGGGTTATGTGGGTACGGGTGTATCCAATGGCAATGCCCGCCACTTCAACAATGCCTCAGGCGCGTTTGCCTTGCTGGGGTTAGGCAACAACCCTGATTATCTCTTGGGTGATTCTTCTTTGCGTTCCATGACCATTGATGTTTGGTTCCGTTACACGGGCGCGACGACGGATGGCGAGCAAACCATGCTGAATGTGTTGAACCCATCCGAATCGAAAGGGTGGGACATTCGCTTTGACCCGAGTGTGAGCACCGTGAAGTTCAAAGTTTACACAGGCTCGGCCTCCACGCTCGTTAGCCAACGCGTGTTTGATGTGGGGGCGAATATTTACCAATGGGTGCATCTCACCGCCATCAAAGATGCTAACCTCGGCAAGCTCTGGTTATGTACCACCATCGCCGGGGGAACCGAGCGAGCAACCGACACTCCGTTTACACAAGGGGTGCCCTATGACGCGGGCACCACGTTAGACTTGGGCGCTTCGGCTGACCCCGCACATGACAAATACTGGTACGGCGAGTTGGATGAATTCAGCTACAAAAACTATGCGGATTACAGCCTGGGGTGTTTTTCGCAGGTCACGCCGACACCCACACCTTCGCCAACCCGCACCCCAACTCCCACCAACACCCCGACCCGCACGCCCACGCCTACTGCCACGCCCACCAGTACGCGCACACCACCGCCGCCGGGGGCGGTGTATCTGCACT
>CAYUFY010000481.1:0-3777 GCA_964443795.1 uncultured Anaerolineales bacterium
TGTCCGTGGACCTCCAAGCCGAACTCACTCACGCGCGCGAAGCGCAAGTGGCGGGGAACCTAGGCAAAGCGCGCGTCTGCGCCCGGCGGGCCGCCGGGTGGGCTATCCGCGAATTTTACCGGAAACGCGACGGGCCTGAGTGGGGCGGCGACGCCCTCAAGCAACTGCGCCGCCTGCGCGCCGACGAATCTGCGCCCGAGGCGATTCGCCGCGCCGCCGAGCGGTTGACCACGAAAGTAGACCATGACCACCGCGTGCCCTTTGCCGAAGACCCGGTGGACGATGCGGAGTTGATTGTGAAGTTTGCCGTAGGCATATAATGGCGGCAGTGACAGAAAGGTGGTTGAGATGCCTTACCCCTTCCCCGGCATGAACCCGTGGCTGGAAAACCCAGCGTTGTGGCATAGCGTTCACCAAAGCTTAATCGTGGCTCTACGGGATGAGCTGGCCCCGCGCTTGCGCCCGCGTTATTTTGTGGCGCTGGAAACCCACACGTACATTGCCTTCATCCCCGATGAACCACCCGCCGAAACTTATCCTGATGTAATGATTGTTAATCAAAGTGGGCCAGCGGTGCGCGTGGCGACCGCCTCCGAAACGGCCCCGTATGTGACGGTGGCTTTGCCCATTGCTGAACCGATTGAAGAAAGTTATCTGGAAATTCGCGCCATGCCCCGGGGGGAAGTCGTGACTGTCATTGAAATACTCTCGCACGCTAACAAACGCCCTAGCCGTGACCGCGATACCTATCTGCAAAAACGCGAGGCCTTGTTGGCTTCATCCGTTCACCTCGTGGAAATTGACTTGCTTCGTAGCGGCCCGCCCATGCCATATACTCAGCGGCCACCGGGTCATTATCGGCTCTTTGTTCGCCGCGCCGAACACCCCCGCCAAGCGCAACTGTACAACTTTAATTTCCGCGACCCCCTCCCCGTCTTTCCCCTTCCCCTCCGCCCCGACGACACCGAACCGCCCGTTGACCTCGGCGCGCTCCTGCAAGGCGTGTACGACCGCGCCGGGTACGACATGGTCATCAACTACCAACAGCCGCCGACCCCGCCCCTGAGCGAAGACGATGCGGCGTGGGCGGCGGGGCAGTTGGGCCGGGTGGGGTAAGAGTGGAGCGGCAACAGACGCTTCGCGTGTAGCGGATGTAACGGATACAGTTGAATGACCAGCCCCATCCGCTCTATCCGTTACGCGAAGCGCATCCGTTGCTAACTACGGAGCCGAGCGGAGACACCGAAAGCCGAAGTCATCGTTCCGGTTGACAGGGGGGATCCAGAGACGATAAGCCGCCCGGCCGCTAGCCGCAACATAGCTCCAAGACCCGCCCCGCAAAACGCGGTAATCACCACTGTCTGGCCCGGTGGGGTTAGTGGTGGGCGAGTTTTGGTAGTAGGTTGCATCATACCAATCTGCTACCCATTCCCACACATTGCCGGCCATATCCAGCGCGCCATAAGGGCTGGCGCCATTGGGATACTTGCCAACTTCTGTTGTCTCACCCACGTTGACGTTGAAGTTGAGCAGGTTGGCATTGGGCGCGGCAGTGCCCCACGGATAAATACGTCCAGCCGTTCCCCGGGCGGCCTTCTCCCATTCCGCCTCGGTAGGCAGACGCGCCGCCGCCCAGTCGCAATAGGCTTGCGCGTCGTTCCAATCCACCCCAATGACCGGGTAAGTGTCGCCGCCACTGGAATACAGCGGTGATGAACATTGCCCCGCCGCCACGCATTTAGCGTACATACCTTGCGTCACTTCTGTTTGGTCTATCCAGTAAGCGTCCAGGTACACAGTGTGCTGGGGCTTCTCATCATCATAGGCGTCACCATCGCTACTCGTACTACCCATCAGGAACTCACCGGCCGGCACGAACACTTCCACCATGCCGTCTTTTTCACGAGTGCGGGTGGTGACAATGCTCAAGGCGGAGGTGGTGGCAGTCGCGCGAGGGGCAGGGGCAGAGATTGCGGCCATCAACCCATAGCCACCCGCCAACAAGACTAGAACAATCAAACCTCCCATTGCCCAGCCCCACATCGGCAACTTTCGCGAGGGGTGTGGTTGGGCCTGGGGCAAACCAATAGGCGCTGTTTCAGCAGGTAAGGGTTCCGCTTTAGCATACTCCACATCTGCAGGGAGTAATTCCTGTTCGCGCTCTATGACCTCATCTAGGGCTTGCTCTTCTTCTATACCCTCTGCACTACCCACGCCCAGTTTCGCTGTTAACCACTCTTGGGCTATCAGTTGGTCGGTATCTTCTTCTTCGGTTTTTGCCGCCGCCAGCCGCTCCTCTTCTTCTTTGTCCTTGTGCTCGGCCTCACTCCTTTTTGTTTCTTCCTGCTTCCTTTCTTCCCGGGCTTTTTGCTCTGCCAGCCGTTCTGCTTCCTCTTTCACTTTGCGTTCCGTCTCGGCTTGTTCTGCCTCAACCCGCGCTGCTTCTGTGGCTTCTGCTTTCCGGTTGGCTTCGGCTTGCTCTGCCGCAAGGCGCGCTTCTTCCTGCCGCAAAACTTTGCTTCTTTCTTCTTCCAAAACCGCCGCTGCCGCGTTCGCTACCCGTCGGCTGTCGTCCTGCTCGGCGAGACGTTGTAGAGCGGCGCGAGCCGCCACCTGCACGTGCTCATCAGCGCTACCTAAGAGACGCGCCAATTCTTTGACCGCCCCCTCGCGCGCTCCGGTGAGCGGGCTGTCAATCGCTTGTTGCACTTCAGGCGGTATGGCGGGGAGGGTGAGGGGATGTGTCGGCATGACGACCATCCCGGTTGTCAGAGTGCTCAAAGCCTGCACGAACTCCCCCGCCGTCGCATAGCGCTCCTCAGGCTTCTTCGCCATAGCCTGCGCCAGGACGGGGTTGCTATCCTCCGGAAGCCCCAACTGCGCCACAATTTCTTCGCTCAACTGGGGCACGGGTTCGGTGATGTGCTTGAGTAGCATCCGCACGGGCGTATCGGCCTGGTAGGGATGCCGCCCGGTCAACATTTCGTACAGGATGATGCCCAGCGAGTAAATGTCGCTCCGGCTGTCAATGTCTTTATCCCCCACCGCCTGTTCCGGGCTCATGTAGGCGGGCGTGCCGACCACGAGCGAGCCGGTGAGCGCCACCGAAGCCTGCATCATTTTAGCAATGCCAAAGTCGGAGAGAAAAGCGTGGCCGCGCGCGTCAAACATCACGTTCCCCGGCTTCAGGTCGCGGTGGACGATGTTTTGATGATGCGCCTCGTCCAGCGCGTCGGCCAACCGATTCAAAATGGCAATGGCCTCCGGCAAAGGCATGGGCTGGCCGGTCAGCCGGTCACCCAGCGTGCCGCCGGACATATAGCGCATGACGATATAAGGTTGTTCGTTTTCTTCGCCGTAGTCGTAGACGGGGACGATGTAGGGGTGTTCGAGCGTGGCAATCATCTTGGCTTCGCGCCGGAAGCGCACCAAGAATTGCCCCTCGTGCATGAGTTGAAGCGGGAGGACTTTAATCGCGACCTGTCGCTCAAAGGCCGGGTCGCGGGCGAGATAAACTGTGGCCATCCCACCCCGGCCCAGTTCGCGGATAATTTCGTAGCGCCCAATACTTTGCATGAGAACCAGACCGTTAGTCTCTCAGCTAAAAAAAGCCGTCTCAACTTGAATTACCCGTCTCAAGTGACAACGGCAATTTTACACCTTGTTGATATTTTGGATATAGATAGGGGGAATTCGCTTACTCCATGAAACCAGCAATTATTGTATCTTCTCAATAATTCGGGGTAAACATCCGTTCTAAGTATCTTCTCAATAACT
>CAYUFY010000482.1:0-3763 GCA_964443795.1 uncultured Anaerolineales bacterium
CTTGCGTTTTTCGCGAGAAAACGCATAAAAAACAATAAGTGTCCTGACATCAGGTTGTACGCAGATTTAGGTGTGGCCGAGTATTTTTTATTCGACCCGTTGCAACAAGCTCGCTCGCCTCTGGTAGGTTTTCGACTCGTTGGCGGAGAATATCAAGCGTTGACTGCGCCGCTGATGAGTGACCGTCTGGGCTTGGAGTTACGGGTGGAACAAAATCGCCTAAGGCTTTATGACCTGCGCACTGGACAGAAACTGTACACGGCTGAGGAAGAATCTGAATTGCGCGAGGCAGTTGAGGTGGAAAATGCGCGTTTGCGGGCTGAGATACAGAAACTGAGAAACCAAAAATAAGAGAAGCCCGACTTTTCTAAAAGTCGGGCTTCTTGTTTATAACCCGGCAAACGAAATCAACTCAATCTCCATACTTTTTACTTTGCCTTTTAGGCCGGGGGCGGTCAGCACCTCCAACTCTTTCACCCGCTGGTGGCTGTAGCTGGTGCCTTTGAGCAATTCGTCATCCAGCAAGCCGGGATGGGTCATGATTTCGGTCGTGCCGTCGGGCAGGTGGGTGAGGATTTTATCGAGCATTTCGGCGCTGACTTTATCGTCGTAGAAGGCGGCTTCGAATTGGTTGGGGCGGCGCACATCGGTGCAGGCCAGGAGCATGGGGAGCAGGAATTGCAGTTCGGGCATGTCGCGCACCACCGTATCCATCCCAATCGCCCCGGCCACCGGGTTGCGGATGGCGCAGTTAAATTCGCGGGCCAGTTCCAACATCGCGCCGAAGAATTTGGCGGTGAAGTAAGACGAGTGATGATGGCTGTCGAGATGCGTGGGCGTGCGACCCATGATGCGGACGAACTTCTCGATTTGCGCGCGCCACTCGGCTTTGACTTCGGCGGTGTTCACGGTGTCGGCCTGTTTGGTCAGGATATCCAGCTTGGGGAAGCTGATCCCATCGGGCGCGAGCCGCGTGAGGGATGAAATCTGCTGGGGGGGCAAGACTGGTTTTTCGGCAGTGAGCGTCAGGTGGACGCCAATGCCCAGGCGCGGACATTCCTCGAGGGCAATCTGCAAATCCGCTTCAATGGCCCGCATGTTCATCATGGCCGTGGTGGAGGTGAGAATACCGTTGCGGTGCGCTTGGCGAATGCCGGTGGAGACGGCAGGGGTGCGGCCATAATCGTCTGCATTGAGAATGAGTTGTTTGGGCATATAATTCCTCTGAGGGCTGGATTGAGGTTATCGTATCACAAACCTCGCCAAACCAACCAATTGGCGGTGTGAACGTGAAGGGTGTCAGTTGTCACTCCGGCGAAAGCGAGCCTGACTTTGCTTGCCAGCCTGGCTCCTTTTGGGCGACCACATTTGGTTGGGAGCGTATCCTTTGTCAGTTGGGCACGTTGTAATCTCTATATCAAGAGAGGAATCCAAATGTATCTTCAATCTAAATCACGCCTGGTTGCTTTGTTATTCGCCACGGCTTGGGGGAGCCTATTCTGTGCGCTGGTGTTGGCCCTGGCGCACTGGGCAAGTCGCTCCCCGGCGGTCGTTTATGCAGAAGCCATCCCCGGGGGGTATCCGAAGTTGATCCTCTCGACGCAAACTGTGACGCCGGTTCTCACTGCGCCGGGGAGTGTGCCCCTAACTTACACGGTTCGGTTAATTAATACTGGGGCATGGACGGCTACCACCACCTCCCTGCGGACGGTCTTGCCCACGGCCACGACTTATATTACCGGCTTGGCTTCGGCGGGGACCTTGCTGGTGCAAAATGGGGTGGTGAGCTGGACGGGGGCGGTGGGCTTTGATAGTTCGGTGCTGATTACTTACAGCCTTCAGTTGAGTTCCACATTCGCTGCGGGACAGATTATAAATACGGCGGTGGTGAGTGATGCGGCCATCGTGGCGCCGATTTCCTTGACGGCGGTGACGCGCGTCACCAACTCGCCGAGCTTTACCCTCACCAAGGCGAGCGTGCCTGCCCGCCCCGGCCCGAACAAAACCCTGCTGTATACCGTGACGGTCACTAACGAAGGTCAGCCCGCCGTCAATTTGCCCATTACCATTACCGAACAAATTCCGGTGAGCACCACCATGCAAGCGGTAGGTCAGGGCGGCGTTACGAATACTGCCAACTCAGCCATCACCTGGACCCTGCCCGTCACCCTGGCGTGGGGCGAATCCACTGCGGTTACCTTCAGTGTCAAAGTGGGGGCGGTGCCTAGTGGCACGGTGATTTCCAATGCTAACTATGCTGTGGCTGGCCCCGGCAATGCTTTGGCGGCTGGCGCGATTTATACGGTAACGGTTGTTGACCCCATCTTTACGCTCTCAAAGCAAACGCTTCCTGAGCCACCGGGGTCGAATCGGGAAATGACTTATACCCTGACCTTGTTGAATATGGGTTCACTGGCGACGAATATCGTGGTGACTGACCGCGTCCCGGCGGGGGTGACGTATGCCCGGGGCGGAGTCCTCGCCTCGGGCGTGGTGTCGTGGGCCTGGCCGAGTCTGGCGACCAACGAGTCGGCGCAATTTACCTATACGGTTTCCATCAGTGATGTGGCCGGAGTGCCGATTGTCAACGACCAATATCGCGCCTGTAGCGCGGAGAATGTTTGTCAGAGCGGCGCCATCGTGACTAGCACGGTGGGGGGGCCGCGTTTTCAAGTCAGTGGCGGTTTGGTGCCGATTGCCAAAAAACCGGGGGGAGGCAATACGGTTATTACCCCCACACTCATTGTTCGCAATTTAGGCCCAGGCTCGGCCTTGAACGCGATGGCTATTCTCTCTTTCTATCGCATCAGTGTTCAACTAGGTGATTTGATCGTTAGCCCATCTGCTGGCTCGTTTGCATCCGGGCCAAGCTGCGGGGATAAATGCGTGTCCTATGTTTGGATCGGCAATGTGGCGGCTGATCAGGTTTTGACTTTTACTACCATAACTGGACAGAGTTCGATTGGGGGCAATGAGGGTGATACCTATTCGGCCACTTTGGTCATTACTGATGCCTTAAGTAATATTACTTCGACCCTGCCGTTTAGTGCCACGGCCCAAGGCAAAGTGACACACTTTGCCAACCTCCGCACCACCAAATCGGCCCCTGCAGTAATCGGCCGGGGGCAGTTGTTGACCTACACGATTTTTGTGGAAAACACTGGCCTATCAGCCGACCAACCTGCCATTTTGACCGATACAATTCCGCTTAGCACCACATTTGTATCGGCCAGCGATGGGGGGGGCTCGAAGACAATCAGCAACACCGCCATTGTTTCTTGGACCCTGCCAACCCTGGGCACTGGCGACCAAGTCCAACGCACTTTCACCGTCCGGGTGGATGGTAACTTGGTGAGTGGTACCAAGATTGTTAATAACCGCTATGACGTGTTTGGTTATGGCAATATCGCCACCGGCACGGTGACCAGCGGCCCGGCGGTGACCACCACCGTGAAGGAAGTTGGCCTGATTGATTCTTTCAAGAGCGTGACCCCCACGCTGGCTTCCCCCGGCCCCAATAATGTCTTGACTTACATTTTGCACATCGTCAATTCCAGTGAACTGCCCCTGACCGGAGTCGTTGTGTCTGATGTGCTACCCTGGCAAGCCAGCACATATCAACGGAATGCCATCACGACTTCGGGCCAGGTGATTAGCGACATTGTCTCACTGCGCTGGACGGGCAATGTGGGGCCGCTGGCGACCGAGTTAGGATTTGTCCAAAAATAAATTAATCAATTCGAGTTATGATAGCTTGTCTTGA
>CAYUFY010000483.1:0-3759 GCA_964443795.1 uncultured Anaerolineales bacterium
CCCGAAGCCCTCGCTGAGCCCCCGCCCGATGCGCCCCCCGCGCCCGGCGCGGACCCCCAACCCGACGCGCTGACCAAACTGCAAAAAGAGTTGGCCGACGCCAAAGCCAAAGCCGCCGAAAACCTGGACGGCTGGCAACGCGAACGCGCCACGCTCGCCAATTACAAGCGCCGGGTCGAGAAAGACCTGGCCGACGCCAACCAGAACGCGGCTGGCCGAGTTATTGCACGGTACCTGGATGTGCTGGATGACTTTGACCGCGCCCTGAAGGACCGCCCCGTCGAAGGCGAAGGCGCCCAGTGGGCCGAAGGTATCGGCCTCATCCACCGCAAATTCCAGAACCTGCTCGACGCCGAGGGCGTGGTCCGCATCGAGGCCGAGCACAAGGACTTCGACCCCAATCTGCACGAAGCCGTGACCCACGAAGATAGCGAGGCCCATCAACCCGGCCAGATCATCGCGGTGTTACGGCAGGGCTACAAGCTGGGCGAGCGGGTTATCCGGCCAGCGTTAGTGAGAGTCGCCAAATAGTAATGGGTCAATGGTAATTACCCATTACTGATTACAATTCATTGATAATTGATTATTTTTCAGGAGTCGCATTATGAGCAAAATCATCGGCATAGACCTCGGCACTACCAACTCAGTGGTGGCCGTCATGGAAGGCGGCGAGCCGACCGTCATCACCTCATCCGAAGGCTCACGCCTCATCCCGTCGGTCGTGGCCATCAACCCCAAAACCGGCGAACGCGCCGTGGGCCAGGTGGCCCGGCGGCAGGCGGTGCTGAACCCCGAGAACACCATCTTCTCGGTCAAGCGCTTCATGGGCCGCAAATTCGCCGACGCGGAAGTCCAGCGCGCCATCAAAGTCGTCCCCTACAAAGTCAGCGCCGCGCCCAACGGCGATGTGCGCGTGGCGATGGGCCCCAAGGATTATTCCCCGCCCGAGGTCAGCGCCATGATCCTGGCCAAGATCAAGGCCGATGCCGAAGCGTATTTGGGCGAAGCGGTGACGCAGGCCGTCATCACCGTGCCCGCCTACTTCAACGATGCCCAACGGCAGGCCACCAAGGATGCCGGCCGCATCGCCGGGCTGGAAGTCCTGCGCATCATCAACGAACCGACGGCTTCCTCACTCGCCTATGGTCTCGACAAAAAGAAGGATGAAACCATCGCGGTCTACGACCTCGGCGGCGGCACCTTTGACATTTCGGTGCTCGATGTCGGCGACGGCGTGTTCGAGGTGCGCTCGACCAACGGCGACACCTTCCTCGGCGGCGACGACTTTGATCAGCGCATCATCAACTGGGTGGCCGATGAATTCAAACGCGAACAGGGCATTGACCTGCGCAACGACCGCCAGGCCCTGCAACGCCTGAAAGAGTCCGCCGAGAAAGCCAAGATCGAACTCTCGACCGTGATGCAGAGCGAAATCAACCTGCCCTTCATCACCGCCGACGCCTCCGGGCCCAAGCACCTCAACCTGACCCTCTCGCGCGCCAAACTCGAACAACTCTGCGCCGATCTGATTGAACGCTCGACCAAGCCGGTGCTCTCGGCCCTCGATGACGCCAAACTCAAACCCGCCGATATTGACGAGGTGGTGCTGGTAGGCGGCATGACCCGCATGCCCGCCGTGCAGGAAGCCGTGCGCAAGGTCTTCAACAAAGAACCGCACAAAGGCGTGAACCCCGACGAAGTGGTGGCCATTGGCGCGGCCATTCAGGCCGGCGTGCTGGGCGGCGAAGTCAAAGACATCCTGCTCCTCGACGTGACCCCGCTCACGCTCTCCATCGAGACCCTCGGCGGGGTGGCGACCGCGCTCATCGAGCGCAACACCACCATCCCCACGCGCAAATCGCAGGTCTTCTCGACCGCCTCCGATATGCAGACCTCGGTGGAAATCAAAGTGGTGCAGGGCGAGCGGCCGATGGCCGCCGACAACAAGCTCCTCGGTAATTTCATCCTCGACGGGATTCCCCCGTCCCCGCGCGGGGTGCCGCAGATTGAAGTAACTTTCGACATTGATGCCGATGGCATTCTTAAAGTTTCGGCCTCCGACAAGGCCACCGGCCGCTCACAACACATCACCATCACGGCCTCGTCTGGTTTGAGCAAGGACGAAGTGGAGAAGATGGTGAAGCAGGCCGAGCAGTTCGCTAACGACGACAAGAAGCGCAAAGAGGAAGTGGAAACGCGCAATGCCGCCGATGGGGCTATGTTCACCGCCGAGAAGGCGTTGAAGGACGGCGGCGACAAAGTGCCGGGCAACGTCAAGACCCAGGTCGAAGAGAAAGTGGCCGCGGTCAAACAGGCGCTGGAAGGCAAAGACCTGGAAAAAATCAAGAGCGCGACCAACGACCTGTATCAAGTCGTCCAGCAGATTGGCTCGGCCATGTACGGCTCGGGCGGCCCCGAGGGCGCGGCGCCCGGCGGTGACCCGGGCACTCCCGGCGGCCCCAACAAAGGCGGGGACGACGTGGTCGAAGGTGATTTTAAAGAAGCGTAAGTCAGTGCCCAGTGACGAGTGACGAGTGGCGTGAGTTCCACGTCACCCGTCACCCCGGTCACCCGTCCCCTGTTCATGGCTACCAAACGCGACTACTACGACGTGCTCGGCCTCCAGCGCACCGCCGGCGCGGATGACATCAAAAGCGCCTTCCGCAAACTGGCGCGGCAGTTCCACCCGGATGTCAACAAGGACCCCACGGCCGAGGAGAAATTCAAGGAAATCAACGAAGCCTATAGCGTGCTCTCGGATGAGCAGAAGCGCGCGGCCTATGACCGCTATGGGCACGCCGCCTTCAGCGGGGGCGGCGCGGGCGCGAGCGATTTCTCCGGCATGGGAATGGAGGATATCTTCGAGAGCATCTTCGGGAACTTCGGCGGGGGCGGTCGCCCGAGCAACCGCCGCGCGCCCCGGCGGGGCGGTGACTTGCGCTATGACCTGACCATTGCGTTTGAAGAAGCTATCGCCGGGGTGCAAAAAGAGATTCAGGTCACGCGCGCCGAGACGTGTGAAACCTGCAAGGGCAGTGGCGCGGAACCCGGCACCTCCCCCACCCGGTGCGCCACCTGCAAAGGCACGGGTGAAGTGCGCCAAGTGCGGCAGACTTTTCTCGGCTCAATGGTCAACGTCAGCACCTGCCCCACCTGTCGCGGCGCGGGCGAGGTGATTAGCTCACAATGCCACACCTGCAACGGGCGCGGGCAAACCCGTCAAACCCGGCGTCTATCGGTCAACATCCCGCCGGGGGTGGATAGCGGCACGCAAATCCGGCTCTCGGGGGAAGGTGAACCGGGCGCCAACGGCGGCCCGAACGGCAACCTGTATGTGGTCATTGTCGTCGCCGAGCATAAATATTTCCGGCGGCGGGGCGACGACGTTATCCTGGAAATCGCGATCAACATGACCCAAGCCGCGCTGGGCGCGGACATCAAAGTGCCGACCGTCACCGGCTCGGAGAAAATTTCGGTCCCGGCGGGCACGCAAGCCGGGACGACTTTTATTTTGCGCAACAAAGGGGTGCCCCACCTGCAACGCCAGGGGCGGGGCGATATGCTGGTCATCCTGAGCGTCAGCACCCCCACCAGTCTCAACGCCGAGCAAAAGAAACTCCTCAAAGACCTGGCCAAGTCCTTGAAAGAGGACGCCACCCCGCTCGAAACCGGCCTGACCGACCGGGTGCGCGAGGCCTGGGGCGACTGACTACTCCCCACGCCTGAAGGCGGGGGGTTCTGGTTGCGAAATCGACTCTT
>CAYUFY010000484.1:0-3734 GCA_964443795.1 uncultured Anaerolineales bacterium
AGCAACTTGGATCTGTCTCCGGCGCAGTTGTATCTGCCGCTTATCCGGCGGTAAACCACAGGTTGCCAGAATATTTTCGTATCGCTTCCCAAGACCACACTGGTCACTCAGGCCCGTGTGGTCTTTGAATACAAATGCCTGCAAAAGAAAGATTCTCGAAAGGACCCCTGTTATGAACTTCCATCAACTCGTTCTCATTCGACAACGTTTAGGCTGGTTAGCAATGCCGTTGGGGATTGGGGCTCTGTTGTTAGGTTTATTCTTTTGGGGTCTTTCAAACGCACAGGCCAGGCCGCTGGTCGCCAGACCAAGAGCGCAAACCGCACTAGCTTCCAACCAACCTCAGCCCGCGCCGTTGGCCCAAAATGGCTCTTCCACTTTTGAACTCGCCTGGTCCTCCAGCGAATATGATGGCGCGGGCGGTTTAGCGTGGGGGGACTATGACAACGACGGCGACCTCGACCTGATGCTGGGTAGCCAGCCCCTGCGGTTATATCGGAACGATGCCGGGACATTGACCCCCAGCGCCATCTGGTCTTCAACCGAATACACTTCCACCACCACCCTGGCCTGGGCCGACTATGATAATGATGGCGACCTCGATTTGGCGGCGGCGGGGTCCAGTGTCCGCCCCCGCCTGTATAAGAATAATAATGGCGTGATAAGCCCCACAGCGTTTTTTTCAACAGCTCAGGTCACAGCCGCCAAGGCCTTGGCCTGGGGAGATTACAATGGCGATGGCTATCCAGACCTCATTGTGGGAGATTGTTGCAACAATGGGACGAGCAATCCGGCGCGGCTGTATCAAAATAACAGCGGCACGCTCAGTGCCAATCCGGTGCTGTCCTTTAGCGCGTCATATAGGGTCTATGGTTTTGCCTGGGGCGATTATGACGTAGATGGCGACCTGGATTTGGCAGTCGGTAATGACCTAGACCCAGTTCAGCTCTACAAAAACACCAACGGCACTTTATCCACCACCCCAGCCTGGTCGGGAGGTTCCTTTAATAACAGCCGGGTGGCCTGGGGCGATTATGACGGCGATGGCGACCTCGACCTCGCCGTGGGCACTTCGGGCCAATTCAACCACATCTATCGCAACAATGCCGGGACTTTGAGCGCCTCCCCAGTGTGGTCTTCCACCGATGCGTGTTCGGCTTCCCGCGTCGTCTGGGGCGATTATGACGGCGATGGCGACCCGGATTTAGCCGCCGCGTGCCTCTCCTACAGCCGCGTGTACCGCAACGATAACGGCATCTTGGAAACGAGCGCCTCTTGGACAACTGACATTTCCGAATATGCCACCGATGTCGCCTGGGGCGACTACGACAACGATGGCGATCTAGACCTCGCGCTGTCGAATAACAGCTCGCCCCACCGGGTTTATCGCAACAATACCGGCGGCTTATCCACCATTTCGGCGTGGTCGTCTGACATATCTGAATACAATGCCGACAGCACCAACAATGTGGCTTGGGGGGATTATGATAGCGATGGCGACCTCGACCTGCTACGAGCCAATACGGGCGATGATTCTCCGTGGAAACCGGAGCGGGTCTATCGAAACGATGGCGGCCTGCTGACGGCCACTTCCGTTTGGACCTCGACTGAACTCAATCAAACCCCCAGCGTGGCGTGGGGCGATTACGATGGCGACGGCGACCTCGACTTTGTGGCGGGCAATAGCGATGTGCCTATCATGCTTTATCGCAATGACACTGCCAGCGGAACTGCTAGCTTTACCCGAATTTGGACCGCCCCAGTGACCGAGACCATCCAGACGGTGGCCTGGGGCGATTACGACAACGATGGTGATTTGGATTTGGCAACCGGGGCCCCTGAAGGTAATCACGTTTACCGCAATACCGGCCTCACCCTGACCTCGGTCTGGACAACCACCGCCGGGCTAAACACCAAAAGCGTGGCGTGGGGCGACTATGATAACGACGGCGACCTGGATTTGGCGGTGGGTAACGGCGCCCAATATAGCCCCCTATGCACCTGTTACCTCGGCACAGCCAATCAGTTATATCGCAATGATAGTGGTGTCTTGCAGACTACCGCCGTCTGGACCTCCACCGAAACCGCCACCACCAACAGCATTGCGTGGGGCGATTATGACGGTGATGGCGACCTGGATTTGATGTCGGCGAATGCCGGGCCGCACCAGCTCTACCGTAACAACAATGGCACGCTCACTGCCAGCGCGATTTGGTCATCGTTGGAGACAGGCGGTTCCCATGCCGTGTGGGTGGATTACGACAATGACGGCGACCTCGACTTTTCTTCGGGCCAACAGGTCTATCGCAACGATGCGGGTATTCTGTCTCCCCTGCCGGTGTGGAGTAAGTTTACCGATGCCTGGGGTGACTATGATGGTGATGGCGATTTAGATGCAGTGGTTGGTGGCCAATTAAGCCCCGACCTACTCTATCAAAACACCCGGGACGGACGCCTTAGCACCGCCCCTGTCCCGGTGGTGCGCCTCAGCCGCCCCACCCCGCCCGGCAACGCCAACCTGTATTCCACCGGGTGGGTGTGGCCCGCGCCAGTGATTCCTATCACTTACACCCTGCTCGATGCTTCCAACGCGCGGGTCAGCCGGGTGAATGCCTATTATTCACCCAACGGCGGCGGGCAATGGTTCCCAGCCATCGCCACCAGCGCCACTATCACAACCAATTTAGCCACCCGCCCCGAAGCCACTTACAGCCAAACCCCCACCGTCACACTTTCCGACTTAGGGACGTTGACGCGGACCCTGGCCATTACCAGTGCCACCCCGCTCACCATCACTGATTTAAATGTGGTGGTCAATATCAACTACACACGCACCGCTGACTTGCGCCTCAGCTTGCAATCGCCTACGGGTCTGATCATCGCGCTCGTGACCGCCGGTGGTCTGACGGGCACACAGGGTATGACTAACACGACTTTTGACGACGAAGCCATACTGAGTTTGACCCCCGGCACCAGTGCCTATGCTGGTCGCTTCCGTCCAGTGGGGAACCTGTGGGCCTTTGACGGTTTAGTGGTAACCGCAACCGCCAGCAACACCTGGAAACTTATCGTTCAAGATACGACCTCCGGTGTCACCGGCACGGTCGGTGCCTGGAGTCTTAAACTGCAAGGCAACTCGGGGACTTACGTGTACAACTGGGATGTGGGGGCCAGCGGCTTCTTTGGTCAAAGCGATAACGTGGTCTTCCGCTTACAAGCTGTCCCGGCCGTTGTGACTGGCACCCGGAACGCCATCCCCGGCCCTTATCTGTATGGCGCTTACGCCGCCCAGACTTTCCCCTTCCGCGTTCGTGGCACGCAAGTGCGCGTGATGAACAACAGCAATCCCGCCAGTGGGGCCTATGTTTATCGCCTCGCGGCGGGCAAAACGCTCAATGGCGCGTTCATTACTGACAGCGCCGGGCATCCGTTCCGCACGGATGCTCAGGGTTTCTTGCAAGGGCGTGGTGAAATCAACCCCGGCGACCGGTTGTTGGCGCTTTATCCCGTTTCGGCTACCAACAACTACACCCTGTATTACACCAACGGCACCCCGAATATCGTTGGACTAAATACGTACACCCTGACCCTGAGCGGGATCCAAACCCTCACCGTCTCTTCCGCCAAGCCGTTGTATCTGTTTGATTTGGATGTCTCGCTGGAATGGGACGTTTCGCAAGACGCGGCCTACCAGGAGCAACTCCGCGCCAACCTCCAGCGCGCTTCGGATTACT
>CAYUFY010000485.1:0-3715 GCA_964443795.1 uncultured Anaerolineales bacterium
GCCACGCCTACTTCACCGGCGCAGATGAACCCTATGAAAAACTCCAACGCGCCCTGCGCGCCGAGATAGACGAATCCGCGTGGCGGGCGCTGTACACCACCACGAGCCTGCCGTTCCCCAAACCCGCCAAAGGGCGGCTGGCGGTGAAAGTCATCAATCACTATGGGGATGAGGTGCTGAAGGTGTTTAAGGTGTAAAGGAAAAGCCGTTATGTCCGGCGACGATTGAGAAAAAGAATGGCGTTTTGTTGTAAGATAACAATTGGAGGTATTTTATGAGCATTCCCATCACTTCCCCTCAAGATTTAGTGCGGCAAGCCGTCATGCAAGTCGTCACGTTGCCCGACCAAGACCTGGTCGCCGTGATGGAGCTCATTGCTGACCTAAAAGCCCAGGCCCAGGCGCGTGAAACCCGGCGTCAGCAAGCCGCCGCATTGCTCGCCCGCGCCAAGCAACGCGCCGCCGAACTCCAGCACTTGCCGCGCCCCGAACTCCTCGCCCGCTTTGAAGCCTCGCTTGAACGGATTCGCTTAGCCGCCATTGCGAACGGCACCGCGCTTGATGAGGATCTGCAAGGTGACTGAACTGTTGCGCGCCACTTTCGACACCAACGTCCTTGTGTCAGCCACCCTCAGCCGCAACTCCGCCAGTCCAACCCGCGAACTCACCGACCGTTGGCGGCGCGGCGAATTTACCTTGCTCACCTGCGACCAGATCGCGCAAGAATTTTCCGAAATACTCCTTGAGCGCGAGGTGGCTGTAGCAGAAATTGAAGAACAACTCAACGCCTTAGTGCAATTCGCCGAATGGGTCACCGTGCCGCCGGAGGCCATCGAACCCTTGCTCGCCGACCCCGATGATAATGTCGTCATCGCCTGTGCCGTCATCGGCAACGCGCACTACCTCGTCACCTACGACCCGCACTTCGCCCCGCTCGGCGCAGAGTATCGCGGCATCAAAATCGTTAAAGCCCTGCCGTTTCTGTGGGCCGTGCGTGGCGATGCATCGAGCGGAACATGACGTTCGACCCCCACAAGGCTATGCCCGACAAACAAAAATCGCGTGGGGCCGGCAATCAGCAAGTGGGGCGCGCCGGTGAATATTTTGTGGTCGCCGAACTGAACAAGCGCGGCGCGTTTGCCGTGCCGTTTGCGGGCAACATGCCCAGGATTGATTTGATTGCCTGTAACCGCGACCAAAGCCGCACGATTCACATCCAAGTCAAAACCAAGCGGGGCGGGCGCACCTGGCATGCGAGCATCCTTGGGAGCGGGCCAACCGCCCCAGTCGCCGATGAAACCAACTTCTAGGTGTTGGTGGATTTGGGCGATACGAACACACCCCCTCGCTACTGGATTATTCCAGCGTGGTGGATGCGCGATGATATTCATCAAGCGCATCAGGCTTATTTGAGCAAACATGGTGGCCAGCGCGCCAGCAACCCCGCTTCCACCCATCACGCCATTGACGAAAACCGGCTCAAAGAATGGCTGGGGCGGTGGGATGTGCTGGGCATTCTGGAGTAGGCCCGTGAACGAGCCGACCGTGGAAACTCTCCCGCTCGCCTTCGCCCCCGCCACCCACTGCCTCTACGAGTGGCAAGACCACTATCTCAAATTCCCCGGCGCCGACCGTCTGCAAGTGGGCAGTGACTGGCTCGACCCGATAGATAAGGACGCGGGCCTGTTCCGCGTGCGCTTCGAGAATCAACTCGGCCTGGCGGCGCTCCAACCCTTTGCCGGGCCGCGCCCGCTCGGTGCGCCGCTCACGGTGGAAGTGCTCTCGACGAAATTCCCCACGCCCGCCGCGCACCTCGCCTTTTTCCGCGCCCTGCTCGCTGACCTGTTCGCCCGCGCCGCGCGCCTGCCCTTCACATTCACCGCCCCCACCGGGCGCAACGTGGTCGAAGCCCATCGCCCGCCCACGCCGTTGTTCATCTATCACTACCTGCGTCAAAACGACGCCGCCCTGCGCGCCGCCCTGGCCAGCGTGCAAGCCAACCCACATCGGGTGCTCACGGACAACCCGGAGAACGTGCCGCTGGCCGAAGCCACCGAAGCCGATGCGGATGTGCTCCTTACGATTTTGCAACATCCCGCCGATTGGCAACGGGCGCGCGGGTTCCCGCTGGCCGAGCGGTTACAGGGCCACGCCCCGGCCCGCGTGTGGCAACGCCGTCCACGCGAAACGTATGACACCGCGCCCAATCGCTTCGTGCGCGCCTTTCTGCGCGAAGTGTTGACCGCCGCCGACCAACTGCCCGCGCAACGCTGGTGGCCAAATGTGCCAGCGCCTCAACAACACCGCTTACGCCATCTTTCGCACGCGTTGCGCCTTGCGCGCCAACAACCTTTTTTAGACGCAGTGGGTGAACTCACCCATTTCCCCGCCAATTCGCAAGTGCTACTGCGGCGGCCCGGCTATCGTGAGTTATTGGAACTGTGGCGCGTGTTTCACCTTGCGCGGCGTCCCTTGTTCGCCGCTTTGCAACACGCGCTCGATGTGCGCAACATCGCCCAACTCTACGAGATGTGGGCGTTCTTCGCCCTCGCCGAAAACATCGGCGCGGCGCTCAACACCGCGCCCGTCATTGACCTGAGCACCTCCGACGACAGCGGGTTGGCGTATCAGGCCGAAGCGCGCTTTGGCGCGGCGGGCACCTTGCACTATAACCGCACCTATCGCGCGCCCCAATCTTATTCCGTGCCCCTGCGCCCCGATTTTGCCTGGCACGTGCAGGGCCAACTCGAACTCGTCTTCGATGCCAAGTTCCGTTTAGAGCGCCGCGACCTGACGGATGACCCGGCCACCGCCAAGCGCGATGACCTCTACAAAATGCACGCCTATCGGGATGCGCTGAACGTGCGCGCCGCCCTCAGCCTGTACCCCGGCGAGGTGGCCCTGTTCTATCCGGCCCCAGTGAATGCCAGCGACCTGACCACCGACGTGACCCTGGCCCACTTGTTGCGCCAACCGCTAACCGGCATCGGCGCACTTCCATTCAGCCCAGTAATAAAAGAGGGACTCAACCAACCATGAACACCGATTTGCTCACCACCCTGGCCGCTCAATTTGCCCAAGCGTTGGCCACGCCCGATTTGCAAACCCACCTCGCCGACCATACCCGGCGCGCCGCTCGCGCCCAAACCTTGCTCACCCCCGAGCGCCTTCCCACCCTGAAATTATCTGGTTTCTCCATTGGGCGGAAGACAACCAACTCTTCACCCCGCTCGGCGGAGTCGAGGCCGCGTTAGACGCGGCGTTGCTTCTGAAAATCCTGCCCAAGTTTCACGGCTCGCGCGGCAAACTCGAAGCCCCGCTCCAGGCGCTATTGGCTTGGTGCATTGACCCCAGCGCCCCCGCCGAACAAGCCATTGCCGATGCCGTGCAACAAGCCGAAGGTCAGTTAGGCGAAGCGTTAGCCAAACTCAACTATCGTTATCCGCGCACGGCTGAGCGCGCCCGCCGATTGTTGCAGGCGCTCTACACGGATGGGTTTGCGGCGTTTGGCTAAACCACGTGGAGCCATCTCATGGGTATCATGCCGATAACGCCTGAACTGCGCCACGCGGTGGAGGCCAACCTCTTTCCCGCCGCCCGGCCCGCCGTTGAACCCTGGGAACAATTTCGCTGGCATGGGGCCGTGGATGGCACGGTAACGGACACCTACAAAGAACATTCCTCACAAGCTCTGGCCATTGATGTGTTCGGCACGC
>CAYUFY010000486.1:0-3700 GCA_964443795.1 uncultured Anaerolineales bacterium
CGCTGACCGGCGGGCGGGCGCGGGCCGAGCAAGAGCCGGCCGAGTTCGAGACGGAGGTGTTTGGCTCACCCACGCCCGCCAACGAACCGCGTGAATCGGACGCGCTCGCCGCAGGCTCGGCGACCGAAGAAGCCCCGGCCCCGCCTGCTGACCTGCCACTGATTGAAGAAGCCACACCCGCGCCGCAATTGGCGCTCGATATTTAGGAGTCATCGCATGGCTGACGAAAAACTTATCCGCTACGGCAACAAAACCTTTCCGCTGGGCGACCTGTCGCTGGGCCAAGCGAAGGCGCTCATGGCCCGCCACTTCCCCGAACTGGCTGATCCCAAAGTGGACACCAGGAAGGACGGGCAGAAAACGGTGTACGAGTTCAGCAAGAAGGCCGGGCGCAAGGGCGCGCTAAAGATTTCGCCCCACACGCGCGCCCGCGCTAACCTGCGCCGACTCCGGCCCACGCCCGTTGTTCCGCCCGCCGTAGTGCAGGCGTGCCGGACGCGCCGCCCGGACCCGGCACTGGATATAGACGCGCTGATCCTGGCTCTGGAAGCACAAGCCGAAGCCGTCCGGCGCGCGGGCGATGCGCTCATGGCCCTGGCTCCCACCGCCCGCGCCGAAAGCGACTTGCTCTGATGTTGCCCGTCACGGTGCCCGGGCCAGCCTACTTTGCGGCGCAGTTGCGCGGCCTGCGGTTTCACCGCTTTGGCGCGATGCTCTCCGCCCTCGCGCCGCACAAGTATCAAGCGTTGCCCGGCCAGCCCCCCGCGCCGCTGGCTTGCTACCGGGCGCTGGTCGAGCATTGCGGCGCGCTGTTCCCGGTCTATGACAGCGACCTCGAGATGGAATTCGAGCTGGGCGACCAGGCCACGCCGGATGAGATGGATGAGATGCTGGCGGCGCTGGAGGCCAACGGCATCCCGGTGAGACTGTTCGGCTTTTACGACGACCCGGATAGCCTGCGGGATGACCAGGCCTCACCGACGGAAGCGGTGCTCTACTGGTACAGCAATACGGAGGACGAGCCGCTGACGCGCTACGAGTCGCTCGCAGATTATCGGCCCGCCGACTTGGAACGGCGGGCCGGGGAACGCCGCTGCGCGCGCGATTTCGCCAAAGCCCCGCGAGGCCGCGCGTGGCGCGCCCCCTGGGTGGGTCTGTGCGACCTGGTGGACTATATCGGCCACAACACCGGCTACGGCATTTTGGATTTGACGCCCAACGATGAAGTGCCCAACCCACCGTGGCACCTGGACGAGATCCGCAATCTGGCGCATCACTGGCAGGGTGCCAAGCCCATCTATGAGCGCCTCCTGAAATTGCGACAGTATATTGACGCGCAACCGGCCCGCCGCCTGCCGCACCTCATCGGCTTATTGCAAGGCGATGCGGCCCTGCGCGAAAAGTTGAGCCGCGAATTGAGCAACATCATCGGCGAGGCGCTTCAAGGGGATGCCGAAGCATGACACGCGCCACCCCCTTGCCACCCGCCGCCTACGACTCTCATCCGCGCGCGCGGTTGACGCTGACCGACGAAGCCGCGTATGTGGCTCACTTTGACCGGCGCGGCCACGTGAGTAGCGAGTTCGCGGTAGACCTCGCCCAGGCCGCGCAAGCCCTGAATGTCTTTGGGGCGGACACAGGCCTCCTGCCCGAAGGGATTTTATTCTGGCAAACGCATCACGGGCAGGCGCGCGTCGGGGTGTGGCTTCCGCCCCTGCGCCGAACCATCACCTACGCGCCGGGTCGCCGCGAGACATCGCTCACGCTCCCCTGGCCGGGTTTTGTGTTCGTGGGGCAGGGGCGGCAGTATTGGCTGTGGGCCACGCCGGAGCGCCCCACCCAACGCGCCGATGGGCTGTATCGCGCGCCGTTGTCGAATGTCAACGGCGACGGCTTGATTTGCGCGGGCAACGTGCGCTTTCCGGTGTGCGCGCCCGATACCATCTGGCCGGCCGTGGGGCTGTTCTTCGAGTCGCAGTTTAACGATGACCTGAGCGCCGACAAAGTGCAGGCCCCCGGCCCGCTGTTCAAGTTCCTGAAATCTTTGCGCTTGGCGCGGCAGTTTCCGGTCAGCCGATTACAGATTGACCGCCGCTTCGGCGAAGTGCTGGGAGGGCGTGACTAATGCCAGCGACGTATCCCTTACACATCACCAAGCGCCTGTGCGTGTGCCGCCTGTGCGAGCAACCGATTCCAAAGGGCGCGGAAGCCAATCGTGTCAAGAGCGGCCTCGTGCATCCGGCCTGCCTGACTCGGCGGCAATCCCTATTGTCAAGCGCCGAACTTGCGGAGCGGCTCGGCGTGTCGCCCGCCGTGTTCCTGAAACTGGCCGCTGAGTTGGACCTCAAGCCGGAAGCCTATCGGTCTAATCCGGTGGTACGGAGCGGGGCAGATATGCCGCTGTGGCCCCCGGAGATGGCCGAGACGCTCGCAGTCCAGCCCGCCCTCGCCGCCGCCCGCGAGCGAAGCCAACAGACCCGCGCGGCCAGACAGAATAAAGCCCAGGCGCGGCGCGCGCAATTCGCCGCGCGCTACCCGGACTGGCGCGCGGCGCTACTCCCCGCCGTCGAAGCCTTGTTCAACCTCAACCGCTACGCCAAATGGCCGCGCTGTTCGGCGGCCCACCGGCGCGAGATTTACGAATTGAAGAATGGACTGGTGCGCTGGTTGTGTTGGGGCGGGTATTGCGTCGCGGCGGTGCGTCATCGAGTCCACCGCGAAGCCAGTCAGGGCGAATGCTACGGCTGTGACGGGTTGGGATGCGAGCGATGCCGCTACACCGGTGAATATCGCCAGTCGCGCGCCCCGCTGGTGTACATCGCTTTCCGGTTCGAGATTGAAGGTCAGAAATTCGCGTGGCATCAACCGCAGGCGCTCGTCACGTGGCCGGTGACGTTGACGCCGCTTCCAGCCGGGGAAGCGCCGACTTGGGAGCCGGAAGGCGAAAAGCCGGTAGCGTTGTCGTCCGGCCAGTTCGCCGATGCCAAAGCCCTGGTGCGCTATGTGCTGGAGGCCGCATGAACATCACCCGCGCTTTGCTGGCCGATATATTGCCGCTCGGCCCCATCACCACCCTGGGCTATGAGTACGTTGTGGCCGCCAATGGGCTGTTTATCCGCGCCGAAGACGAGCGCATCGAAGCCCTCCTCCCGGTCACGGAAAGTCTCACGGCCTTGCCCGGCCTTGAAGCCGTGATCCCGTTGGCGCGCCTGAAAGTGGGGCGCGTGCCGGCCCGCTGGCTGTGGTCTGTCCAGCAGGACGCGCGGCGCAACCTGGCGATTGAGACGCTGTACCAGTTTGTCCACACCGGCGACTGGCGGTGTGTGAAGCCCGCGCAAAGCGGCACGCGTACCACGCTCGGCTTTGCCGATGAAGCGCAAGCGGTGATTGACCTGCACTCGCACAACATCCTGCCCGCGTTCTTCTCCGCCACTGACAATGCCGACGAAGGCGGTCTGCGCTTTTACGCTGTCATCGGGCGGTTGGACACGGAGCGCCCGGAACTCGCCGTGCGGGTGGGCGTGTACGGCCAGCATTGGGTCGTCCCGGCGCTAACCGTGTTTGAGGGCCTCGGGCCATGCGTGGATGTGGGGCGGAAACTGGCTGAGCTGGCTGAGATTTGAGACAGACGAGAACTGGAGGTTGCCATGACCGCGCTGGCCTTAACCAACCTGGAGAAACTCCGTGCCGAGAACGCCCA